>NZ_JAFKRJ010000022.1:0-264433 GCF_019038515.1 Synechococcus sp. CCAP 1479/10
TGGTGGACGCAGAGCGCGCCGATGGCGGCGTTTTTCCTGATGCCGAGCCGGCTGTGGGAACTGACGGTGGGCTCGCTGCTGCTGGTGGCGCAGCGGCGGGGTCTGCTGGGGGCGGAGTGGATGAAGGGCCGCTGGCCGCGGCTGGCGGGGGCGGCGCTGCTGCTGTGGGCGGTGGTGATGACGTCGGAGCGTGAGGGCTTCCCGGTGCCTGGGGTGCTGCCGGCGGTGGTGGGGACGCTGCTGGTGCTGCAGGCGGGTCCCGGTGAGGGGGGGAGATTTCTGCCGGGCCGCTGGCTGGAGCGGGTGCTGCTGACGTGCGGGCTGCTGTCGTATTCGCTGTACCTGTGGCACTGGCCGGTGATCGTGCTGCTGCGTTGGACGTGGGGGATGGAGACGTGGTGGCAGTACGTGGTGGCGGTGGCGGGGAGCGTGGTGCTGGCGGTGGCGGCGTATGGGCTGGTGGAGCAGCCGGTGCGTCGTTATCCGCTGAAGTGGTGGTGGGAGACGCTGCTGGCTGTGCTGGCGGTGGCGGGCCTGTGGATCGGCATCGATGCCCTGCACCACCAGTTCCGCGGCAAGTTGTTTCTCGGCAAGGACGCCGATCCGGTGCCGATCAGCGAGCGCGTCCATGCCCTCAATCCCCTGATCCCGGGCACCGGCATCACCAGCGATTGCACGGTGGCCAGTGGCAAGCCCTACAACGCCACCACCCGGCCGAATTTCGACAAGTGCAACCGGCCCGGCACCCCCGGCGCCCGGGAGATCTTCCTGCTGGGCGACTCCCATGCCCAGCACCTGCTGCCGATGCTGGATGCGGTGACCGCCCGCACCGGTCAGCGGCTCACCTTCGCCGCCATGGGCGCCTGCCTGATCGATCCGCAGCTCACGGTCACCTGGCAGCAGGGCCGCTACGAATCCTGCCGCCAGTTCTCGGCCGGCGAGATGGAGCGCTCCCTGCAGCGCCTCCAGCCGGGGGACATCGTCCTGGTCTCGGGCTTCCTGCACAACTACCTGGCCAGCAACGACCTGGAGGGCCGGGGCTACGGCGCCCCCACCTACCTGGGCCAGCGCCGCCTGCGCATCGCCGAGGTGCGGCGGGCCTGGGTGGGGGGCATGCGGGCCTACGCCGAGCGGCTGGCGGCCCGGGGCATCCAGCTGGTGCTGGTGGTCGACAACCCGTCCCTGGCCAGGGAGCCGGTGGCCTGTCAGGACCCTGCCGGCAGCAGCTGCGCCGGCGATGCCGCCACCACCGCCCGGATGCGGGCGACCCTGGGCAGGCTGCTCGCCGAAGTGGCCGCCGGCCTTCCCAATGTGCACGTGTTCGACCCCACCCCCTACCTGGTGGGTCCCGATGGGCGGGTGGTGTACCGCCGGCCCGACGGCACGCCGCTCTACGCCGATTCCCACCACCTGAGCGTGTCGGGGAGCCGGTCCCTGGCGGCCCCGTTCGAGCGTTTTCTCCAGCAGCAGGGCCTCACCAGCCCCCGGCCCACCCTTTCCCCGCCGTCGCCATGACCCTGCAACCCCCCACCGGGGACTCCCCCCACTGGCGCTTCACCGATCCGGCCAGCGGCGATGTGCTCACGGTCGCCCCCGAGCGCGGCGGGCTGGTCACCGGCTGGTGCTGCGGCGGCAGCGACGTCCTCTACTTCGATGCGGAGCGCTTCGCCGACCCCGCCAAATCGGTGCGGGGCGGGATTCCCGTGCTCTTCCCCATCTGCGGCAACCTGCCCGGCGACGCGCTCGTGCTGCCCGATGGGACGTTCCCGCTGGCCCAGCATGGCTTCGCCCGGGATCTGCCCTGGTCCATCGCCCCGCTCGCCGACGGCAGCGGCGTGGCCCTGCGCCTCGAGGACGGCCCGGAGAGCCGCCCCCATTTCCCCTTCGCCTTCGCCCTGGAGCTGGAGCTGCGGCTGCAGCCCTCGGCCCTGGCGATCACGGCCCGGATCAGCCACAAGGGCGAGGCCGGCACCGATCCCCTGCCCTTCAGCCTGGGCCTGCACCCCTACATCGCCGTCGCCGACCTGTCCCAGGTGCGGCTCGAAGGTCTGCCGGTGGACTGCTTCGACCACCTCACCATGGCTCCTGCCGCCACCGCCGATCAGCTCTCCCGGCTGGAGCAGGGCGTCGATTTCCTCTGCAGCGGCCGGGGCCCGGTGCGGCTGGTGGATCCGGCGGGCGGCCGGGCGGTGACGCTGCATCCCGCCGCCCCGATGGATCTGGTGGTGGTGTGGAGCGATCCGCCCCGGCCGATGCTCTGTCTGGAGCCCTGGAGCGGCCCGCGGGGGGCCCTGAGCACGGGCGAACGGCGCCTGCTGGTGCCGCCCGGGGACTCCCTGGAGCTGGGCTGCCGCTACACCGTCGAGAGCCTCTGAGCGACGCCGGGGAGCCGGCCCGGGGCCAGCTGGCCGGCTGGATCGAAACGGTGCTTGATCGCCTCGATCAGGGGGCGGGAGGGGGCATCCAGCCAGGCCGGCAGGCCGGAGCTGGGGGGCTGGCGCAGCACGGTGAGATGGCCGCCGAGTTCGTTGCAGAGGCTGCGCAGGGTGCTCACCTGGCTGGAGGTCAGGGCCGGCCGGGGCTCCGTCGGCTCTGACCAGGCCAGGCCGAGGCCACTGCCGGCCGCCATGTCCACGGCCAGTCCCGCCAGGGCCGGGGCCTGCATCAGGCTCCCGAGCCGATCGGGGCTGACGCCGAGGCGCAGCAGCCAGGCGGGCGCGCTGGCACCCGTGGGCGCTGCGGCGGCAGGGCCGGTGCCCCCCCGCGCGCGGGCCAGCCAGGTGCCGGTGGTGGCGGCGTCCAGCACCCGGGCGGGCAGGGTGCTGCGCTCCTGCAGGCAGCGCACCTGCTCCTGGAGGGTGGCGGCATCGACGCTGGCCAGGCCGATCAGCAGCAGGGGCTCCGGGTCCAGCCCGGCGGCGGCGGCGAGGCTGCCGTTCCACCAGTCGATGCGCTCCGGGCTGAGGCTGGAGCCCAGCAGCCAGCGGCTGAGGCCGGCCAGATCCTCCGCCCCTCCCTGGAAGCAGACACTGCGCCGCAGGGGCGGCTGGGGCAGGGTGCGCAGGGTCAGCTCGGTGATCAGGCCCAGGGAGCCCCAGCTGCCGGTGAACAGCCGCATCAGGTCGTAGCCGGCCACGTTCTTGACCACCTTGCCGCCGGCCCTGGCCGTCACCCCGTCGGCGCGCATCAGGGCCAGGCCGATCAGCTGGTCCCGCACACCCAGGTAGCGCTGGCGGTAGCCGCCCGCCAGGCCCCGGGCCACCAGGCCGCCGATGCTGCCGGCGGCGGCGCCCTGCCGGTCCCCCCAGGGGGCATCCACGGACAACCACTGTCCCTGGTGTCCAAGGACCTCCTGGACCTCCACCAGTGGTGTGCCAGCGGCCACGGTGATGGTGAAGTCGCCGGGGTTGAACTCCCGCACGCCCCGCAGGCCGGCGCAGCTGACCACCGTGCAGGGCCCCGCGACGGGCGGGCCCCAGTCGAGCCGGGTGCCCAGGCCCGCCGGCAGCCAGGGCGAACCCTGCCGGTGCAGGTCACGCACCAGCTCCTGCAGCTCGCTGGGCTCAGGTCGCATCACGGCACGATGGTGCCATGGCGCAGGCAGCCCAGGCGATCAAGATCGTGGTGATCGACGACGATCCCACCGGCTCCCAGACCGTGCACGGCTGTCCGTTGCTGCTGCGCTGGGACGCTGAGACGCTCGCCGCCGGCCTGGCCCACCCGTCGCCGCTGCTGTTCCTGCTGGCCAACACCCGCGCCCTGGCGCCGGCCGAGGCGGCCGACCGGGTGCGGCAGATCTGCCGGGCCCTCCGGCCCGCCCTGGAGCGGGCGATGGCCGCCGGCACCATCAGCAGCTGGCTGGTGGTGAGCCGGGGCGATTCCACCCTGCGGGGCCACTTCCCCCTGGAGGTGGAGGTGATCGCCGCGGAGCTCGGCCCCTTCGACGCCACCCTGCTGGTGCCGGCCTTCCTGGAGGGGGGGCGCACCACCGTCGATGGGGTGCATCGGCTCCATGGCCAGCCCGTGCACGAGAGCCCGTTCGCCCGGGACGGACTGTTCGCCTACGGAACCAGCCATCTGCCGGACTGGGTGGAGGAGAAGAGCGGCGGCCGCATCCCCGCCACCGCCGTGGACCGCATCGGCTGGCGGGAGCTGGACGCAGGCGGCCCCGCCCTCATGGGCCACCTGGCCTCCCTGGAGCGCAATGTCTGCGTGGCGGTGGATGGGGGTTCCACCCAGCAGCTGGCGGCCCTGGCCGCCGCGGTGCGCTCCCTGAGTGCGGCCGGGGGGTCAACGCCAGCGGGCGATGGGCCCGGGGAGGGGCGTCCCCGCCGCTTCCTGTTCCAGTGCGCCGCCAGCCTGATCCAGGCCCTGGCTGCGCTGCCGCCCCAGCCGCTGGCGCCGGCGGCCCTGGCGTCCCTGCGCCGCCGCGGCGGCGCCGGCCCCCTGCCGGGGCTGGTGCTGGTGGGCTCCCACGTGCCCCTGGCCGACCGGCAGCTGGAGCGGCTGCTGGCGGAGCCGGACTGCGTCGGGGTGGAGCTGGAGGTGAGCAAGGTCCAGCGGCTGCTGGAGGGCCCGGAACCCGTCTTGCTGCTGGCCTCCCTGGAGCAGGCCTGGGCTCGGCGCCTGGCGGAGGTGCTGGCCGGGGGGCACACGCCGGTGCTCTACACCAGCCGTGGTGAGGCCCGCTGCCGCCATGCCGGCGAGCGCCGGGCGCTGGGCCTGGCCCTGGCGGGGGCGATGGCGCGGCTGGCGGCCGCTCTGGCCCCCGCCCTGGGCTACCTGATCAGCAAGGGGGGCATCACCACCCACACCCTGCTGGCCGACGGGCTGGATCTGGAGCAGGTGGAGCTCCAGGGCCAGTTGCTGCCGGGGCTGTCCCTGGTGCTGGCCGCCCAGGGAGTCCATCAGGGGCCCCTGCCCGTGCTCACCTTTCCCGGCAATCTCGGCGACGAGGGCACCCTGTGGGAGGCCTGGCGGCGGATGGAGGCTCAGGCCGGGCCGGCGTAGCTGCGATCCAGCAGTTCGATCGGATGGACCACCGGCAGCGGCCGCTGCTGCGCCGCCATGGCCTGGCGGATCTGGAGCGTGCAGCCGATGTTGGCGCTCACGGCCAGCTGGGCCCCGGTGCCGCTCAGATCCGCGGCCTTGATCCGGCCCAGTTCGGCGGCCTCCTCCGGCTGGACCAGGTTGTAGATGCCCGCACTGCCGCAGCAGACGCCGGCCTCGGTGGCTTCGCGGATCCGCACATGGGGGATCCGGCCCAGCAGGCGCCGGGGCTGGGCCGCCAGGCCCTGGCCGTGGAGCTGGTGGCAGGCATCGTGGTAGGCCAGCTCCACGGGTCGCTCGGCGCTGGCGGGGGTGCCGTCGTCGTGGAGGAGGGGCCGCAGCCCCGCCTGGAAGTCCTCGCTGAGCCCGACCGTGTCGAGGAATTCCTGCAGGTCGGCCACCGTGCCCAGCACGGGGTGGCGGGTGCCCAGGATCTGCCCGTAGGCCTTCAGGGTGTGGCCGCAGCCCGAGGCCGCCACCAGCAGGGCATCGAGGGGTTCGGGGCCCGCCGCCCGCCCCGGGCCGATCACCGCCTCGAAGCTGGCCATCAGGGCCGCCGCCAGTTCCCGGGTCTGCTCCAGTTCCCCCTGGTGGTGGGTCATGGCGCCGCAGCAGCCCTGGTCGGGGGGGATCACCACCTCGATGCCGTTGGCGGCCAGCACCCGGATGGCGGCGGCGTTGACCCCCGGCTCGAAGACCCGTTGCACGCAGCCGAGCACCAGCCCGACCCGGTGGCGGCGGGGCCCCACGGCCGGCACCAGCACCGGCCAGTCGTCACGGAAGGACTGCGCCGGCAGGGGCGGCAGCAGGGTCTCCATCGCCGCGATCTGCGGCCCGAAGAGCCTGGTCAGGCCGCTGCGGCGTGCCAGGGCCTGCAGGGGCGTGCCGGCGTAGGCCCGCAGGGGGGCCAGCAGGGCCCGCAGCCGCCCGGGGTAGGGGAGCAGGGCGAACAGCAGCCGCCGGAAGGTGCGCTGGCCGGGGCTGCGCAGCTCGGGCGCGTTCAGCCGCGGCCGCATGGTCTCGATCAGCTCGTCGTAGCGCACGCCGGCCGGACAGGCGGTGACGCAGGCGAAGCAGCCCAGGCAGGTGTCGAAGTGCTTCGCCACCGTGGCATCCAGCGTCAGCTCGCCGGCGTCGATGGCCTTGAGGGCATGGATGCGCCCCCGGGGCGAGTCCATCTCGGTCCCCAGCACCCGGTAGCTGGCGCAGGTGGGCAGGCAGAAGCCGCAGTGGACGCAGGGGTCGGCGGCGATGAAGCCGGCCCCGGGCTCCCCGGCAGCCTGGGACCCGCTGGTCGCGATGGACGGAAGGCTCATGCGGCCCATTGTGATCGCTCGTGCGGGCCCCCAGGCCCCCGGCTTCAGCCTCCGAAGTGGCGCACCACGGCCTCGGCGAAGCCGGAGCAGCTGACGGCCTCGGCGCGGGGTTCCATCAGCCGGGCCAGGTCGTAGGTGACCTCCTTGTTGGCGATCGCGGCGCTGATCCCGGCGGTGATCAGGTCAGCCGCTTCCTGCCAGCCCATGTACTCCAGCATCATCACGCCGGAGAGGATCACCGATCCCGGGTTGATGCGGTCGAGCCCGGCGTGCTTGGGGGCGGTGCCGTGGGTGGCCTCGAAGATCGCCGCGTTGTCGCCGATGTTGGCGCCGGGCGCCATGCCCAGGCCGCCCACCACCGCCGCTGCGGCGTCGGAGATGTAGTCGCCGTTGAGGTTGAGGGTGCAGAGCACCGAGTACTCCTGGGGCCGGGTCTGGATCTGCTGGAAGATGCTGTCGGCGATGCGGTCGTCGACCATCACCATCGACTTCCACTTCCCGCCGCCGTGGCTGGTGCCGATGGCGTCGAGCACGTCCTTCACCTCCGCGTCGACGGCTGCCTTCTTCTCGGGGGTGAGGCTGTCGTAGCCGGGTTCGATCAGGCGGGCGTTGTCCTCGATGCTCAGGCCGGGCTTCTCCTCCAGGTTCCCCAGGATCCAGCTCTCCCGCTCGGTGACGCACTGGTCACGGAACTCGGTGGTGGCCAGCTCGTAGCCCCAGTCGCGGAAGGCCCCCTCGGTGAACTTCATGATGTTGCCCTTGTGCACCAGGGTCACGTGGCGCTTGGCGCCCTCCAGCCCCAGGGCGTGGCGGATGGCCTTGCGCACGTGGCGCTGGGTGCCCGCCTTGCTCACCGGCTTGATGCCGATGCCGGCCCCCTCGGGGATGCGGCGCTTGCCGAGCTTGCCGTTGGCGGGGATCACGGTGTCGTTGAGGTGGGCGATCAGCTCCACGCACACCGGATCCGTGGCCTCCCACTCGATCCCCATGTAGATGTCTTCGGTGTTCTCCCGGTAGACCACCACATCCAGGTCCTGGGGCCGCTTGTGGGGGCTGGGGGTGCCGTCGTAGTAGCGGCAGGGCCGCACGCAGCAGTACAGGTCGAAGATCTGGCGCAGGGCCACGTTCAGCGAGCGGATGCCGCCGCCGATCGGGGTGGTCAGGGGCCCCTTGATCGCCACGCCGTACTGCTCGATCGCCGTGAGGGTGTCCTGGGGCAGGTACTGGTAGGTGCCGTAGAGCTCGCAGGCCTCGTCGCCGGCGTACACCTTGAACCACTCGATGCGGCGCTCACCGCCGTAGGCCTTGGCCACGGCCGCGTCCAGCACCCGCTGGGTGGCGGGCCAGATGTCCACGCCGGTGCCGTCGCCGCGGATGAAGGGGATGATCGGGTCGTTGGGAACGATCGGCTGGCCGCCCTCGAATCGGATCGCCGTGCCGCTGGACGGGACGGTGAGCTTCTCGTATGTGGCCATTGAGTCGGCACGGAACGCGTGGGTGAGCCTAGGTTTCGGACACATTGGCTTTCTGCTCAGGGGAAACGGCATGAATGCGGCCGACCAGGCCCGATCGGTGGAACTGGCCGCCGCGATCGCCGCGGTGGTGGGGCACTTCCGCCTGCATTTCCCCGCCGCCCGGGCCAACCTCACCCCCTGGCGCGACGATCCCCTCACCCGGGCCTTCGATGAGCGGGAGACACTGGATCTCTCCTTCCACTTCCCCGGCTGGAGCCCCCGCCTGCAGTGCCGCTCGCTGCTGGTGCAGCTGCGCCTGGAGCGGGCGCCGGTCGGATCGGGCGAACGGCCCCGGCTGCTGGGGGTGCTGATCCGCGGGCTCACCTACGAATCGGAGCGCTGGCGCCTGGCCACGGTGGGGGACTGGCAGCCCTCCGGGTCCCATCTCCCCGCCGAGGAGGTGGTCGGCGTGCTGCAGCAGGTGTGCCGGGAGCTGTTCGATCTCTTTGGCGATGTGTCGGCCGGCGGCACCCGGGCCGCGTAATCCTTCGCAACCTTGCCGCGTCGCCCCGCAGGCCCCACCTACGTTTGTACGTCTGCCCGCGCAGCCTCCCGATCCCATGCCCGTCGCCCTTGCTTCCCAACTCCGTGAGGGAACGAAGAAAGCCCACACCATGGCCGAGAACACCGGCTTCGTGAGCTGTTTCCTCAAGGGGGTCGTCGACAAGGCCAGCTATCGCACCCTGGTCGCCGACCTGTGGTTCGTCTACAGCGCCATGGAGGAGGAGATCGGCAAGCTGGCCGACCATCCGGTGGTCGGTCCGATCGCCTCCCCCGAGCTCAACCGCCGCGAAACCCTCGAGGCCGATCTCACCTTCTATTTCGGCGGCGACTGGCGCCAGCAGATCCGCGCCACCCCCGGCGCCCAGGAGTATGTGGCCCGCCTGCACCAGGTGGCGCGGGAGTGCCCCGAGCTGCTGGTCGGCCATCACTACACCCGCTACATCGGCGACCTTTCCGGCGGCCAGATCCTCAAGAACATCGCCCAGAAGGCGATGAACCTGGGTGAGCACGATGGCCTGCGCTTCTACGAATTCGACGCCATCGACGACGAGAAGGCCTTCAAGGCCAACTACCGCGCCACCCTCGACAGCCTGCCCATCGACCAGGCCATGGCCGACCGGATCGTGGCCGAGGCCAACGAAGCCTTCCACTGCAACATGAAGATGTTCCAGGAGCTGGAAGGCAATCTGGTGGCGGCGATCGGCAAGGTGCTGTTCGGCTTCCTCACCCGCCGCACCCGCGCCGGCAGCACCGAGGCCGTGCCCGCCTAGGTTTCCCAGGCCAGCGGCGGCCGCCGCCCCTCCGAACCGCGTGCGCCCGATCCGCTTCCTGCTCCCCGGCACCACCGGCCGCCTCCGCGGCGGCGGCCTGCTGGTCGAACTGCAGACCGCCAGGCTGACGTCCCAGCTGACCCCTACCGAGGTGGTCACCTACCGGAAGCGGGAGGCCGATCACCCGTACCTGGAGGATCTGCTGGCCCGGGAGCAGGCCCCCGGGGACGCCCTCTGGATCGTCAGCTGGGGGTTTGATGTGCCCCGCCTGCTGCGGCGACTGCGGGGCCGGCCCGTGGCTTACCACGCCCACAGCAGCGGCTACGGGTTTTCGCTGCCGCCCGGGGTGCCGCTGCTGGCGGTCAGCCGCAACACCCTCGGCTACTGGGGCGACCGGGCCCCCCGCAATCCCCTGTTCCTGGTGCCGAACGCGCTGCAGCCCCAGTGGCTGGAGCGGGGCAACCGGGCGGCCCCCGTGGGCTGCGGCCGGCCCATCGATGTTCTGGTGCAGCAGCGCAAGAGCAGCCACTACCTCCTGGAGCAGCTGGTGCCGGCCCTGCGCCGGCGCGGGTTGCGGGTGGAGGTGCAGAGCGGCTGGGTGGACGATCTGGTGGATCTGTTCAACAGTGCGGCCGTCGTCCTCTACGACTCCGCCGACTACTGGCGCGGCCGGGGGGTGAGCGAGGGTTTCGGCCTGCCGCCCCTGGAGGCGATGGCCTGTGGCTGTGTGGTGTTCAGCAGCCTCAACCATGCCCTGGCCGACAGCCTCGATCCGGGGGTGGTGGGTCACCAGATCGGCTGCGGCAGCCTGGAGCACGATCTGGAGAGGATCCAGGCGGCGGTGGCCGACCCTCTGGCGTGGCTGCCGCCGCCGGCCCGCCTCGCCAGCCTGCTGGAGGCCTGCAGCGAGCCGATGCTGCAGGAACGCTGGCATTCGGCCCTGGAGGCCATCGACGCCCACTGGACCCACCTGCTGGAGGGGGCGTCGCCGTTGCGCTCGCCCCCCGTGCTGGCCGTGCGGATCGACCAGTGGCGGCGCCGATTTTCGGCCATGTGGCGATCACTGAACTGACTGGCTGGCGCAGCGGCGGCCCCTCGGGCCGCACGGGTACGATTCCGGCAAAAGTCTGACCAGATGTTTCGCAAAAGCCAAACCTTCAAGAGTTTGGTGCGACTTCTGGCCCAATTGCCGCGTCGTCGCAAGCGGGCGCTGATGCGCCTGATCCCGTTGGCGATTCTCGCCGGCGTCGCCGATCTGGTGGTGGTGGCCCTGGTGGCCCGCCTGTTCACCGTCGTCGTCGGCGGTGAGAACCGCCCCTCCATCCCCTGGGAAGGCCTGGTTCCGGACGATCCGCGCGTCAAGGTGGTGGTGCTGGTGGTGGCCTTCGTGACGGCCGCCTGGTTCTCCTCGATCTCCAAGCTGATGTTGCGGGCTTTCCAGCTGCGGCTGAAGGCTTCGATCTGGCGTGATCTTTCCGATATGGCGCAGCGCAAGCTGATCGCCCAGCCCTATGTCTATTTTCTGGGTGAATCGAAGTCAGATATCTCCTCCATGGTGCTGATCAACGTGTCGCGCGTCGCCGACATCGTTGTGCTGCCCCTCCTCCAGCTGGCCAGTGGCGTGTTCGTGATCGCCCTGCTCTCCGCCGGCATGCTGATCGTCGGCAAAATGCTGGCCGTTGTTCTGATCCTCGGACTCCTGCTTGGGTATCTGCTGATCTCCACCGCCATCACACCCTTCCTGCGCTTTGCTGCCCGGCAGCGGATCCTGCTTGAGGTGCGCACCAATACGATTCTTTCCGAATCCATGCGCACGATTCTCGATGTGCAGCTCACAGGATCGGAGCCCTACTTTGAGCGTCATTATCAACAGGCCGGTCGCGAGACCATTCCCTTCATCTGGAAGGCCGATGTCCTGCCGGAAACACCACGGGCGCTGATTGAACCGCTCGGGATCACGATGATCTTCGCGGCCGGGATGCTGCCCCTTCTTTCGAACCCAGATCCTGGGGCGCTGCTGAAGATCATTCCGTTCCTGGCCACGGTGGCCGTCACCTCCCTCAAGCTCACCCCTCCCCTGCAGGACAGTTTCCGGGCCATCACGTCTCTGAGGGCCGGTCTGCCCGACCTCGAGGAGACACTCAAGCTGATCGAACTGCCCGAGGCCCGGCTCACGATCCGCTCCGAGGGTGTGCCCTCCCCCGACGGTGTGATGCCCAAGCGGGTGATCCGTCTCAACAGCATTTCCTATCGCTATCCAGGAACGGATGCCGATGTTCTCCGCGACGTCTCCATGTCGATCCCGGTGGGCTCCCGTGTGGCCTTTGTCGGTGCCACCGGCAGCGGCAAGACCACAACGGCCAACCAGCTGCTCTGTCTGCTGCGTCCCACCAGCGGCACCCTGCAGCTCGATGGCATCGATGTGGATGACGCGGACGTGCCGGCCTGGCAGGCCAACTGCGCCTATGTCCCCCAGGCGATCAACCTGCTCAACAGCAACATTATCGAGAACATCGCCTTCGCCGAGGAGGTCGACGAGGTCGACCAGATGCGGGTCTGGGAGGCCCTCCAGGCGGCCCAGCTGGCCGACATCGTCGCCGAGCTCCCCCTTGGTCTGTTCACGCCGATCGGCGACAACGGCATCCGGCTGTCCGGTGGCCAGCGGCAACGGCTCGCCCTGGCACGCGCCTTCTACCGCAACGCCAAGTTCCTGGTGCTGGATGAGGCCACCAGCGCCCTCGACAACCGCACCGAATCCGAAGTGATGGATGCCATTGAAGTGATCGGACGTCGCTGCACCCTGGTGGTGATCGCCCATCGCCTCTCCACGGTCATGCGTTCCGATTGCATTTTCGAATTCGAAGCGGGACGCATCAAGGCCTCTGGAACCTTTGACCAACTCAGGCAGCGCTCCGAAACCTTCAACGATCTGGCCTCCTTCGAGCGTCGCCTTTCCAGCCCTCTTGGTTGATGGCGCTGACCGGGTTTTTCCAGGTTGATGGTGATGGCTTCGATCGGCAGACTTGCACCGTTTCCTTCCCCTGAGCGACCCGTATCTGTTCCGATCGCCGCGCCTGTCGGGAAGGGGCTGCTAGGGTCAAATTTCAACGTTCCATGCCGGAGCCTGTGAGTTTTCTGGCCGGTCTGAACGAGGCCCAGCGGCGGGCGGTCGATCACCACACCGGCCCGTTGCTGGTGGTGGCCGGGGCTGGCAGCGGCAAGACCCGGGCCCTGACCCATCGCATCGCCCACCTGATCGGGCACCACGGCGTCGATCCGGCCCAGGTGCTGGCGGTCACCTTCACCAACAAGGCCGCCCGGGAGATGAAGGAGCGCCTGGAGGTGCTGCTGGCCCAGCGGCTGGCCCAGAGCCAGTTCGGCCAGCCCTGGAGCACCCTGCCGGCCCGGGAGCAGAAGCAGCTGCGCAGCCGCATCTACCGGGAAGTGATCAAGGACCTATGGATCGGCACCTTCCACGCCCTGTTCGCCCGGCTGCTCCGCTTCGACATCGACAAGTTCCGGGACCCCGAAGGACTCACCTGGACGCGCCAGTTCTCCATCTACGACGAGAGCGATGCCCAGAGCCTGGTCAAGGAGATCGTCACCCAGGAGATGCAGCTCGATCCCAAGCGCTTTGAACCGAAGAAGGTGCGCTGGGCGATCAGCAGCGCCAAGAACCAGGGCTGGCTGCCCGAGCGGCTCGAGGAGGAGCACCCCGGCCCCCGCGGCAAGCACGAGGCCGAGGCCTATCGCCGCTACCGGCGCGCCCTGGCCGCCAACAACGCCCTCGATTTCGACGACCTGCTGCTGATGCCGGTGCAGCTGCTGCAGCAGAACGAGCAGATCCGCCACTACTGGCACCGCCGCTTCCGCCACGTGCTGGTGGACGAATACCAGGACACCAACCGCACCCAGTACGACCTGATCAAGCTGCTGGTGGCCAACGGCCATCCCCCCGAGCACTTCGACGACTGGGAGGGCCGCTCCGTGTTCGTGGTGGGCGACGCCGACCAGAGCATCTACAGCTTCAGGGCCGCCGACTTCACGATCCTGATGGGCTTCCAGAAGGAGTTCGGCGACGGCTCCCTCGACGGGGACACCGGCACGATGGTGAAGCTGGAGGAGAACTACCGCTCCACCGCCACGATCCTGGAGGCGGCCAACGCCCTGATCGCCAACAACAGCGAACGGATCGACAAGGTGCTGCGGCCCACCCGCGGCGAGGGGGAGCCCATCAGCCTCACCCGTTGCGACGACGAGATCGCCGAGGCCGAGGCGGTGGTGCACCGGATGCGGATGCTGGAGGCGGCCCACCCCGACCTGCGCTGGGGCGACATGGCCGTGCTGTACCGCACCAACGCCCAGTCCCGCGCCATGGAGGAGTCGCTGGTGCGCTGGGGCCTTCCCTACATCGTGGTGGGGGGCCTGCGCTTCTACGACCGGCGCGAGATCAAGGATGTGCTCGCCTACCTGCGCCTGCTGGTCAACCCGGCCGACACCGTCAGTCTGCTGCGGGTGCTGAACGTGCCCAGGCGCGGCATCGGCAAGACCACCATCGAGCGGCTCACCGATGCGGCCAACCAGCTGGGGCTTCCCCTGTGGGAGGTGGTCAGCGACCCAGAGGCGGTGCGCTCCCTCGCCGGCCGCTCCGCCCGGGGGGTGCTGCAGTTCCAGGAGCTGATCTCCGACCTGAGCCGCCGGCTGCAGGATGCCCCCCCCTCCGAGCTGGTGCAGCGGGTGATGGAGCAGAGCGGCTACCTGGCCGAGCTGCTGGCCGAAGCCACCGACGAATCGGAGGAGCGGCGCCGCAACCTGCAGGAGCTGGTGAATGCGGCCCTCCAGTACCAGGAGGAGAACGAGGAGGGCTCCCTGGAGGGCTTCCTGGCCTCCGCCGCCCTGGCCAGCGACGCCGACAGCAAGGACACCGAAGCCGACCGGGTCACCCTGATGACCCTGCATGCCAGCAAGGGGCTGGAGTTTCCGGTGGTCTTCCTGGTGGGGCTCGAGCAGGGGCTGTTCCCCAGCTACCGCTCCCTGGAGGACCCCGCCGCCCTCGAGGAGGAGCGCCGCCTCTGCTACGTGGGCATCACCCGCGCCAAGGAGCGGCTGTTCCTCTCCCATGCCAGCGAGCGGCGGCTCTGGGGCGGGATGCGGGAGCCGGCGGTGCCGTCGGTGTTCCTCTCCGAGCTGCCTGAGGCCCTGCTCCAGGGCGACATCCCCCGCAGCGGCGGTGCGGCCCTGCGGCGGGAGCAGCGGCTGGAGCGGCTCACCCGGGTGGACCGCGACGACAGCCAGCGGGTCGCGGCCGGCGGCGCGGCTGCTGATCCCGCCAATGCGGTGCGCCGCCGCAGCCCGGCCCGCGCCTGGGCCGTGGGGGATCGGGTGCGCCACAGCAGCTTCGGCGAGGGCCATGTCACGCACCTGTTCGGCAGCGGCGAGAAGACCTCCATCGCCGTGAAGTTCGAAGGCATGGGGCCGAAGATCCTCGATCCGCGCCTGGCTCCGATCGAGCCGGCATGACCATGCCGCTGGTCACCGCCGTGGTGCCCACCCGCAACCGCCGCGAGACCACCCTGCGCTTCCTGGCCGCCATGGCCGGCCAGACCCACGGAGCCCTGCGGGTGGTGGTGGTGGATGCCAACTCCAGCGACGGCACCGTGGCGGCGGTCCGCCGGCAGCATCCCAAGGTGACGGTGGTGACGGCCGGTGACCGGGATTTCTGGGCCGGCGCCACCAACCGGGGCGTCAGGCGAGCCCTGGCGGCCGGCACCGACTACGTGCTCACCATCAACGACGATGCCGTCGTCCCCGCCGATTACGTGGAGCGGATGGTGGCCCTGGCCCAGCGCCATGGCTGCGGCATCCTGGGCAGCCGCATCGACCTGCTGGCCGAGCCCGGGCGGATCTGGGCCCTGGGCACCCGCACCGACTGGGGCACGGACCGCTTCCTGCGCCTGTCCCACCACGACGAGCTGGCCAGCCAGCTGGATCCGGCGCTGGCCGCCGCCGAGGTGCTCGAGGCCGAGGCGATGCCGGGCAACGGGGTGCTGATCCGCCAGGAGGTCTTCCGCCGTGTCGGCCTCTATGACGCCCGCTGGCTGCCCCACTACCACGCCGATTCCGAGTGGGTGATGCGGGCGGTCCGCTGCGGCATCGACGCTCGCGTGACCCCGGGGGTCGTGCTGCTCAACGACTTCGGCGATGAGCAGAAGCGTCTGCCCCTGGGCAGCCTGCGGGGACTGCTGTTCGTCTTCTTCCACCCCAAGTCCCACCTCTACCTGCCGGCGGTGGCCGCCATCCTCTGGCGCCACTGTCCGCCGGCCCAGCGCTGGCGCACCCTGCGGGCCCTGGCGGGCCGCTTCCTCAGGATGAAACGGTGAAGGATGTGCGCGGGTGGGGCGGCTCCGGCCGGCGCAGGAGCCGCCACCAGCACCAGCGCAGGTAATCCCCCAGCCCCCACCAGCGGCCCCGGGCCCGCTCCGGATCGGCCAGGCAGAAGCTGAGGGGGCGGACGGCGTAATAGAGCAGGTTCAGCAGCAGGGCCAGGGGCGTGGCGTGGCGATGCAGGAAGTAGAGCTTGCTGAAGGTGGCGTGCTGGTACTTGGCCCGGGGGGCCCGCCGGGTGATGGCCGACACCTGATGCTCCACCAGCACTGCCTGGGTGACCCGCAGCCGGTAGCCCAGCCGATGGTGGCGCTCGGAGATGTCGGCGTCCTCGTAGTCGAGGAAGTAGCGGGGGTCGAACTGGGGGCACTCCCGCAGCACCCCCAGCTGGAAGATCATGCTGCAGCCGGAGATCCAGCGGGTGGGCCAGGTGCGGACCGGGAGGGGGCGGCAGTCGTCGCCGGGGAAGCGATGGCCGACCTGGCCGGTCCAGCGGTTGAAGCTGCCGTGGCTGAACCAGACATCCCCCTGGGGGTCCCGGATCCGGGTGCCGAGCATGGCGATCTGATCGTCGCCGGACAGGCACTGCCTGACGTAGGCGATCGCCCCTGCTTCGAGGCGGGCATCGGGGTTGATCAGCCAGGCCACCGACCGCCTGTCGGTCTGCCACACGTGGCTGAGCCCCAGATTGCAGCCGCTGCCGAAGCCGAGATTGCCACCGGCTTCGATCAGGGTCACCCGCTGGCGATGGGGTGTGGAGGACAGCCAGTCCTGGACACCGATGTCCTGGGGTGAGTTGTTGACGACGATGAAGCGCAGATCAGGTTCTCCCGAGGCGATGGTGTCCTCGATCAGACCGATGATGAATTCACTGCAGTGATAGTTAATCGTGATGAAATGGATCGGCTGCAGCGCCCGCCCGTCGGTCATTGATAGGTGGAGGGGTAGACGAAGGCACCTGTGATGCCTTTCAGGGCCGCTTCGCGCAGCCTGTTGTTGTAGCTCAGGGGCACTCCGCGTGCGTAGATGAGATCGCGGAAATCATCCGCGAGAGCCTTGACCTCCTGCTGGCGTTCCTCTCCCATGGAATCCAATAGGGCTTCCTTGAACAGGCTGATGGCCTGAGCCATCGTGTAGCTGCCTGCGGTTCCAAGGTCGTGCTTGACAAATGGACAGTGGAGATAGAAAGGGTACAGAAAAGCCGCGATATGACTGGGATTGCCATTTTCAATCAGGTCGGGAACGCTGTAGAGCTCAACCCGTGAGAGGGCCTCTTGTTTGTCGCTTTTGGCCATCAGCTGATTCAGGGAGTAGCCGATCTTCTTCATCTGCGCAGTCCTCGCAGGAGAGGGCATCAGTCGAAGGACTTCCTCGGCGAGAACTCCCGTCTTGTCCGGGCTGGACTGCTCAATGGCCTCCAGGAGCTTGTCGCTGGTGTAAAGGGTCTCGACGGGGTTGAAGCGTCGGTACACCTGCTGTGAAAGTTCAATCTCTCCGTTGTAAATGCAGTGCCCCCGATGGGACAAGGGTAGGTATTTCTTCCAGAAACGGATGAAGGGCCTGGAGAGAAAGACGTCGGGTTTGAGGATCTGAAAATAGGATTGATAGTGGGTCTGAATCTGATGGCTGATGTGGCTGAAGAGGGCTTTCCGGTCGGAGGCGGCGAACTCCTCCACCGACCTGACGAGGGCATCAGCATTCCTTCCCGGGATGAACTGCATCGAGTCGTTCACGACGCAGAGCAGTTGGCAGCGTTGCAGATGCCCCTCCTCCAGAAGCAGCAGGATGCCATCCTTGAAGCCGCCAAAGTCCCGGCCGATGTTGCGCCTGTCGAAGGCGCGCCAGCTGAGGTCGCTGATGCCGTTCTGAGCCTCCTCCTCCGTGGTCTCGTTGTTGATGTAGAGCACCGCAAAGCCGGCCTTGTTCAGTGCTTCGAGATAGGCCCTGTTGGATCGAGTCAACCGCTTCGAATAGGCAACAAAGACGGCGATCCGGGATGGCGTCGTGCCATCGGCAGACGGCTTCCCAATGGGAATCAGTCGCTTCGACGGGCTGCTGCGTGAACCGTTGGGGCCGAGCCAGTACTCGCCCAGGGACGCAAAGTAATCGGTCAGAATGAAGGCCTTGATCTTGATCCTTTTGTAGATTCCAAGCGGCGCTTTGATGAATTTCTTGGCGCTGTCAGTCATGCCGTTAGGGTGTGGCTTGTGGGATTTCGTCGCTTGTGTTCGCTGGCGCTGGATCGCCTCATCGGTTCATCGCCTGGCGATGAGCGGGCGGCTGGCGGAGGCGACGGCCAAGGGCGACGGTTAAAGACGACGGCCAAGGGCGTTTGCCGGCGGACACCTTCCCGAAGTTTCTGTATCGGGACGTCGCACGATGTCGATCGCCCGAGTGTACCGTGCGCCTTCTGGACAGCGCTCCATGGGCCTGCCTTGACGACGGTCTCCGCGATCGATCCCGGGGATCTCTCCTTGCCTCCCCGTCTGCTGGCCGCCTTCCATCGCTCGGCGGACTGCGGCGTGCTGGCCGTCGTGGGCGGCGCCGTGCGGGATCTGCTGCTGCATCGGGTGCATCGCGATCCCCTCCGGGGCCTGCTGGACCTCGACCTGGTGGTGGAGCTGGCCCCGGGGGCCGATCCGGCCGATCCCCGTCCGGCGGCCCATCGTCTCGCCGAGACCCTGCTGGAGGACACCCCGGCCGCGGCGGTGGGCTTCTGCCAGTTCCACCCGGCCTTCGGCACCGTCGAACTGGAGCTCGACGGGATCCTGCTCGACCTCGCCAGCGCCCGCCGCGAGACCTACCCGGCCCCCGGGGAGAACCCCGTGGTGACCGACGGCTCCCTGGAGGAGGACCTGGCCCGCCGCGACTTCAGCATCAATGCGATGGCCCTGGTGTTCGCCAGCTCCGGCCCGGGCCTGCGCCTGCTCGATCCCCATGGAGGCTGGGCCGACCTGGCCCACCGGCAGCTGCGCCTGCTGCACCCCAGAAGTCTGGAAGACGACCCCACCCGGATCGTGCGCGCCGCCCGCTACGCCGCCCGGCTGGGGTTCAGCCTGGCCCCCGCCAGCCTGGAGCAGTTGCGCACCACCCTGGCCCGCTGGCCCTGGGGGGAGGAGAGCCGCTGTGGCGGCACCGGTGACGGACGGGTGCCGCCGGCCCTGGGCACGCGGCTGCGGATGGAGCTGGAACTGCTGCTCGAGCGGGAACCCTGGGAGGCGGCCCTGGGCTGCCTGCAGGCGTGGGGCGCCCTGGTGCTGGTGGACCCGGCGCTGCAGAACGACTCCGGCTGGCGTCGCCGCCTTCGCTGGGCCCGGCGCTGCGGCTTGCCGTCCCTGGCCGCCCTGCTGGCCCCCAGCGACGCGGCGTCCGCCGTGGCGACGCGGCTGCAGCTCCCCCACGGCCAGCAGCGGCTGCTGGCCCAGCTGGCCCTGCTGCGGCAGAGCTGGCAGGCCCTGGAGGCGGCGCCGGCCACGGCCCTGGCCTGGACCGGCTTCCTGGAGCGGCAGGGCTGGTCCGCCGAAGCCGTCGCCCTGGCGCTGGTGAGCGGGGCCCTGCCGCGGCGCCCCCTGCTGCGCTGGTGGTGCCGCTGGCGTCACCTCCCCTCGCCGGTGTCGGCGGCCGATCTGATCGCCGCCGGCCTGCGGCCGGGACCGGCCCTGGGGGAGCGGCTGCGGGAGCTGCGGGGCGAGCGGCTGCGGGACGAGCGGCTCTGAGCCGTTGCCGCAACGGTCAGTCCCGGCAGGTCCCCTAGGGTTTCGGGGCAGCGGCTTCCCCTGCGCCGAATGGCAGCGCTGACCCAACCCTTCCTCCCGCTGCTGCTGGCCGTCGCGGCTCCGCTGCTGTGGGGATGGCGCTGGCGCCGGCCCAGCTGGCAGATGCTGCTGCTGGGCGTGGGCCCCTGGGCCGCCATCGGCTGGCTGTCGCTGCTGCCGGCGGGGCCCACGCTGCGCCAGTCCTATGGCGTGCTGGTCGTGCTTGACCTGCTCGTGGTGGCGGCGGCCCTGGGCATCCGTCCGCTCCGCTGGCGCCAGCGGCTGGCGGACCCGGCCCTGGTGCGGCCGTTGCTGGCGGTGCTGGCTCCTGCCCTGGTGTGTGCGCTCGCCCTGGCGCGGCGCGGGGTGGTCTTTGAGTTTCCCTCCGATGGCTTCGTCTACTACACGACCTACTTCGGCAGCGACCTGCTCGACACGGTGCGCCTCGACCCGTTGCACTACCGCTCGCCGGCCAACTGGTTCTTCACCGCGGCCAGCTTCCTGTTCGGCTTCCCCGACGCCCTCGCCCCCTGGCGGGCCAGCCTGCTGGCGGGGCTGAACACCTTCCTGGTGCTCGTCGCCAGCTGCCAGCTCAGCCTGCGACTCGGCGGCCGGGTGGCCCTCTGCTGGCTCACGGCCCTGCTGTTCCTGCTGGGCATGGGGCACCAGAACTTCAGCTTCTTCCACCAGATCGCCCTGAACGGCACCCTGCCCGGGCTGGCCCTGGTGCTGGCTGCCGCCACGCCGCTGCTGGGGCTGCTGCAGCGGCCACGCTGGCCCGGTGCCCGCCCCCTGGCCGCGGCGACGGCGCTGCTGCTGGGGTCCGCCTATCTCGCCTATCACGCCCATGGGGTGACCGCCTTCCTCACGGTCAACCTGCTGGTCGTCACCACGGCCGCCTGCCTGGTGGTCTGGCCCTCACGGCGGCGCCTGCTGGCCGGCGTCGCCGGCGCCGGACTGCTGCTCATGGCCCTCCACCGCCTGCCCTGGCACCCCAGGCTCGAATCCTTCTACGACTGGCCGGAGACCATGCGCTTCGTCCACGACTACCGGGTTCTGGGCCACCGCTTCTTCTATTTCTGGCCCAGCCTGCCGGTGGCGACCTGGGAGCCGGCCTTTCTGGCGGCGCTCGGGCTGTCCCTGGCCTGTGCCGTGGCCTGGAGGGGCCGGTGCCGCCCCCCCTGCGGGGTGCTGGCCCTGGCGCTGCTGGCACCGCTGGTGCTGCTGGAGTGGTGGGCCCCCTTCGTCAGCGATCTGGTCTTCAAGCTGATCGAACCGGACAGCGCCTACCGGCTGGTGTGGACGAGCCTGTTCTGGATCAGCATCCCGGCGATGGCCCGGGCGCTCGATCCCGGCGAGCGGCGGGACGGCTCCAGGGGATGGTCCCTGCAGCGAGGGATCCTGATGGTGATGCTGGCCGCCCTGATCGCCGTGCTGACGGTTCCGATCGGGCTGCCGGGGCGACCCAATGTGTTCGCCTCCAAGGTGCCCCACCTGCTCACCCCCCTGGAGGAGGTGCGGCCAGCGGATGGCGCCACCATCGAACCGATCCTCGGGCCCCTGCGGGAGTTGTGCGGGCGGGAGCCGCGGCTGCAGGGCCGGACCCTGCTCAGCGATCCCTACGTCGGCGCGGTGCTGGGCACCCGCCAGTGCCTGGCTCCGCTGGCCGCCAGGGACATCACTAAGCTGGCGGCGCCCACGGTGGAAACGGGCCAGTACCCGGGGCTCCAGAGCGCCTTGGGCTCACCCGTCACCCTGCGGGCCTGGCTCGATGAGCGCCGGGTGGATGTGGTGGTGCTCCGCGATGCCTACGTGCCCTACGAGAGCCGGATCGCCCGGGCCAGCACCCACTGGCAGCCGGATCTGCTGAGTCGCTATGGCGATCTCTCCCTCAACCGTCTGTCCACGGCCCAGCTCGCCCGGGTGGGATTCCAGCTGGTGCGGCACGAGCACGGGATCAGGGTGTACCTCAGGACACAGGCTGCGCCTGGATGAGGGACCGCCCGGGCTGCCGGTCGCTCCCGCGATAACCCTCGGGATTGGCGCTCTGCCAGGCCCAGCCATCGCGGCAGATGTCCGCCAGGGAGCGCTTGGTCCGCCAGCCCATGCGCCGCTCCGCCTCGCGGTGATCGGCAACGCTGATGGCGGAATCCCCCGGTCGGCGATCCACCACCGCGTAGGGCAGGGTGAGGCCGTTGGTGGCCTCGAAGCTGCGCACCAGATCGAGCACCGAATGGCCGCAACCGCTGCCGAGATTGAGGGTGAGCAGCTGGGGTGGCTCCGCCTGGAGCACCTCGAGGGCCCGGCCGTGGCCCTCCGCCAGATCCATCACGTGCAGGTAGTCGCGGACGCCCGTGCCGTCGGGGGTGGGCCAGTCGCCGCCGAACACCTCCAGCTGCTGGCGGCGCCCTGCCGCCACCTGGCAGAGGAACGGAAACAGATTGTTGGGGCGGCCGTTGGGGTCCTCGCCGATGAGTCCGCTGGGGTGGGCGCCCACCGGATTGAAGTAACGCAGCAGGGCGATGCGCCAGCCGGGGGTGCTGGCGGCCACATCGGCCAGCATCCTTTCGACCGCCCCCTTGGTGTAGCCGTAGGGATTGATCGGCTGCAGCGGCGCCGTCTCGGGGATCGGCACCCGGTCGGTGATCCCATAGAGGGTGGCGCTGCTGCTGAAGACGAGCGTCTGGCAGCCGTGGCGGCCCATGGCCTCCAGCAACCGGACCGCACCGACGACGTTCACGTCCCAGTAGCGCAGGGGCTGCCCCATCGACTCCCCCACCGCCTTGAGGCCGGCGAAGTGGAGCACGGCGTCGATGCCGCTGTCGCCCCCTCCCCCGTCTTCAAAGGCCCGGTCGAGATCCTGGGGGGAGCGCACATCTCCTTTCAGCAGGGTGAGCCGGGCCGGCTGCCCCTCTCCCGCGGCCCACTGCTCCGGCGCCAGCTGCCGCCAGCTCCCCAGCCTGGCCAGCTCGCTGACGCGGCGCAGGGCTTCGGGACTGCCGTTGCTGAAGTCGTCGATCACCACCACCCGGTGGCCGGCCTCCAGCAGCACCAGACAGGTGTGACTGCCGATGAATCCGGCCCCTCCCGTGAGCAGCACCGTGGTCAAGGACCGACCCCCGTCAGGCTCTCGATCTCAACTTACCTGTGCTTAACCTTCGTCACCGTTCCGGAGACGCCCCCCGCCATCGCCCGGCCACGGCCAAAGCCGGGCAATGGCGGTAATGTCCCCGCAGCACTGCCATCCCCCATGGACCCGGCCCATCCGCCGATTCGCACCATCTGTTGCATCGGAGCGGGTTATGTGGGGGGACCGACGATGGCGGTGATCGCCGATCGTTGCCCCGGGATTCAGGTCACGGTGGTCGACCTCAATGCCGAGCGGATCGCCGCCTGGAATGATCCGGATCTGGGCCGGCTGCCGGTGTACGAACCCGGGCTCGATGCGGTGGTGGGCCGGGCCAGGGGGCGCAACCTCCACTTCACCACCGAGGTCGATGCGGCCATCGCCGCCGCCGACATGGTGTTTCTCTCGGTGAACACCCCCACCAAGACCAAGGGCGTGGGGGCCGGCCAGGCCAGCGACCTGCGCTGGATCGAGGCCTCGGCCCGCCAGGTGGCCGCCTCCGCCCGGGGCCACACGATCGTGGTGGAGAAGAGCACCCTGCCGGTGCGCACCGCCGAGACCGTGAAGGCGATCCTGGGGGCCGCCCAGCAGAACCGCCCGGAGGGCGATCGCAGGCAAGCCAAGACCTTTGCGGTGCTCTCCAATCCTGAATTCCTGGCCGAGGGCACGGCGGTCGCCGACCTCGAGGCCCCCGACCGGGTGCTGATCGGCGGCGAAGACCCCGCAGCGATTGAATCCCTGGCCGGGATCTACGGCACCTGGGTGCCCCAGGAGCGGATCCTGCGCACCAATCTCTGGAGCAGCGAGCTGTCCAAGCTCACCGCCAACGCCTATCTGGCCCAGAGGATCTCCTCGATCAACAGCATTGCCGCCCTGTGCGAAGCCACCGGGGCCGACGTGCGCGAGGTGGGCCGCGCCATCGGCACCGATTCCAGGATCGGTGCCAGGTTCCTTCAGGCCGGACCCGGCTTCGGCGGCAGCTGCTTCCAGAAGGACATCCTCAACCTGGTGTACCTCTGCCGCCACTACGGGCTGGAGGAGGTGGCGGGCTACTGGGAGCAGGTGGTGACCCTCAACACCTGGCAGCAGGACCGCATCGCCCGGCTGGTGGTCCAGCGCCTGTTCGGCACCGTCACCGGCAAGCGGCTGGCGGTGCTGGGCTTCGCCTTCAAGGCGGACACCAACGACACCCGGGAGGCGCCGGCCATCCGCATCTGCCAGGACCTGATCGAGGAGGGGGCTCGCCTGGTGATCGTGGATCCCAAGGTGTCAGCCGCCCAGATCGCCGAGGACCTCGGCCAGCCCCCCTCGCCGGCCGACGGCGGCTGGCAGACGGCGGGATCGCCCCTGGAGGCCGCCGCCGGCGCCGATGCCGTGGTGATCCTCACCGAGTGGCGCGACTACGCTCGGCTCGACTGGGGGGCGATCGCGGCCCAGATGCGTCGCCCGGCCTGGCTGTTCGACGCCAGGGCCATCGCCGATGCCGCTGCCGCCCGGGCGGCGGGTCTTAACGTCTGGCGGGTGGGTGAGGGCTGAGTGACGCGGCGCAATCTGATCACGGGCGGGGCCGGCTTCCTCGGTTCCCATCTGGTCGACCGGCTGATGGAGGCTGGCGAGGAGGTGATCTGCCTCGACAACTTCTACACCGGTCGCAAGGACAACATCCGCCACTGGCTGGGTCACCCCCAGTTCGAGCTGATCCGCCACGACGTCACCGAGCCGATCCGCCTGGAGATCGACCGCATCTGGCATCTCGCCTGCCCGGCGTCGCCCGTGCATTACCAGTCGAACCCGATCAAGACGGCCAAGACCAGCTTCCTCGGCACCTACAACATGCTCGGCCTGGCGCGTCGCGTCGGCGCCCGGCTGCTGCTGGCCAGCACCAGCGAGGTCTACGGCGATCCGGAGGTCCATCCCCAGCCCGAGAGCTACCGGGGCTGCGTCAACACCATCGGCATCCGCTCCTGCTACGACGAAGGCAAGCGGATCGCCGAGACGCTCTGCTTCGATTACCAGCGCATGCACGGCACCGAGATCCGTGTGATGCGGATCTTCAACACCTACGGGCCCCGGATGCTCCCCGACGACGGTCGGGTGGTGAGCAACTTCATTGTCCAGGCCCTGCAGGGTCTGCCCCTCACCCTCTATGGCGACGGCAGCCAGACCCGCTCCTTCTGCTACGTGGATGACCTGATCGAGGGCATGATCCGGCTGATGAACGGCGAGCACACCGGCCCGATCAACATCGGCAACCCCGGTGAGTTCACCATCCGCCAGCTGGCCGAGAAGGTCCGCGAGCGGATCCAGCCCTCCCTGGAGCTCACCACCCAGCCCCTGCCCCAGGACGATCCCCTGCAGCGCCAGCCCGTGATCGACCTGGCCCGTGAGCTGCTCGGCTGGGAGCCGAAGGTGAGCCTGGACGAGGGACTGGAGCCCACCATCGCCTACTTCCGGGAACGGGTGCGGGCGGGCCGTTGACCGCGAAAGGGCCGATCCTCGTCACCGGGGTCGCCGGCTTCATCGGCGCGGCGGCGGCCGAGCGGTTGCTGGCCCGGGGCGAGCGGGTGGTGGGGCTCGACAATCTCAACGCCTACTACGACCCGGCCCTGAAGCGGGCCCGTCTGGAGCGGCTGGAGGCCCTGGCTCCGGCGGGCGCCTTCGCCTTCCATCCCCTCGATCTGGTGGACGCCGAAGCGGTGGCGGCCCTGTTCGCCGCCGAGCGGCCCGCCCGGGTGCTGCATCTGGCCGCCCAGGCCGGGGTGCGGCACTCGATCGACAACCCGGCGCTCTACATCCAGAGCAACCTGGTGGGGTTCGGCACGGTGCTCGAAGGCTGTCGCCACGCGGGTGTGGAGCATCTGGTGTATGCCTCCAGCAGCTCGATCTACGGCGGCAATCGCCACATGCCCTTCCGCGAGCAGGACCCGGTGAACCACCCGGTGAGCCTGTATGCGGCCACCAAGAAGGCCAATGAACTGATGGCCCACACCTACAGCCACCTCTACGGTCTGCCGGCCACCGGCCTGCGCTTCTTCACCGTCTATGGCCCCTGGGGCCGGCCCGACATGGCGCCGATGCTGTTCGCCCGCGCGATCCTGGCCGGCGATCCGATCCGGGTGTTCAACCACGGCCGCATGGAGCGGGATTTCACCTACATCGACGACATCGTCGAAGGGGTGATCCGCTGCCTCGACAAGCCCGCCACGGCGGATCCGGCCTTCGATCCCCTGCATCCCGACCCCGCCACGGCCGCCGCCCCCCACCGGGTCTTCAACATCGGCAATGCCCGGCCCGTGCCCCTGCTGCGGTTCATCGACCTGCTCGAGCAGGCCCTCGGCCGTCCGGCGATCCGGGATCTGCAGCCCATGCAGCCCGGGGACGTGCCGGCCACCGCCGCCGACACCACCGCCCTGGAGTCCTGGGTGGGGTTCCGTCCCTCCACGGCGATCGAAACCGGGATCGGGCAGTTCGCCGCCTGGTACCGCTCCTTCCACGGCGTCTGAGCCGACCCCTTCGGGCACAATGGGTCGCTGTCGATCCGCACCGTCTTGAAACCGCTCCAGAGTCTGCGGGGCATGGTCGACCTGCTGCCCGGTCAGACCCCCTTCTGGCAGCGGATCGAAGCCACCGCCCGGGAGCACTTCCGTCGGGCCGCCGTCGAGGAGATCCGCACGCCCCTGCTCGAGGTGACCGAGCTGTTCGCCCGGGGCATCGGCGAGGCCACCGACGTGGTGGGCAAGGAGATGTACAGCTTCGAGGACCGCGGCGCCCGCAGCTGCACCCTGCGGCCCGAGGGCACCGCCTCGGTGGTGCGGGCCGCGATCCAGCATGGCCTGGTGGCCCAGGGACCCCAGCGGCTCTGGTACGGCGGGCCGATGTTCCGCTACGAGAGGCCCCAGGCCGGCCGGCAGCGGCAGTTCCACCAGATCGGCCTGGAGTTCCTCGGCCACGGCGATCCCCGCAGCGACGTCGAGGCCATCGCCATCGCCTGGGATCTGCTGATGGATCTGGGGGTGGGGGGCCTGTCCCTGGAGCTCAACTCCCTCGGCAGTCCCGAGGACCGGCAGCGCTATCGGGCCGAACTGGTGGCCTGGCTGGAGGCCCACCGGGAGCGCCTGGATCCCGATTCGCAGCAGCGGATCGCCACCAACCCCCTGCGGGTGCTCGATTCCAAGAACCCCGACACCCAGGCCCTGCTGGCCGGCGCCCCCACCCTGGCCGATGCCCTCAGCGGCGAGAGCCATGAACGCTTTCTAAGGGTGCGCCAGGGCCTGGAGGCGCTCGCCATCCCGTTCGAGCTGAATCCGCGGTTGGTGCGGGGGCTTGATTATTACGGCCACACCGCCTTCGAGATCACCAGCAGCCAGCTCGGGGCGCAGGCGACGGTGTGCGGCGGCGGTCGCTACGACGGCCTGGTGGAGCAGCTGGGCGGGCCCCCCACGCCGGCCATCGGCTGGGCCCTGGGCATGGAGAGGCTGGTGCTGCTGCTCAGCCAGGCGATGGAAGCGGGCACCCAGGCTCCAGTGACGGCCGCCCAACCCGACCTCTATGTGGTGAACCGGGGGGCCCTGGGAGAGGCCTGCGCCCTGGAGCTCGCCAGGTGCTGTCGCCAGCGCCCTGGGGCTCCGCTGGCGGTGCAGCTGGATCTCAGCGGCGCTGGGTTCGACAAACAGCTCAAGCGGGCCCGCAGGAGCGGCGCCCGCTGGGCCCTGCTGCTGGGCGATGAGGAAGCCGGGGCCGGCCAGGTGCGGCTGATGCCCCTGGCCAGCGAGGCTGGAACAGGGGATCGGGTCCTGAGCCGGGAGGCGTTTCTGGCCCTGCCGCCGGAGGAGCTGCGTCGCCAGGGATGAACCGCCCCGCTGGAGCCCACGGCCTCAACCATGGCAACAGGATCATGGCCAACAAAAAGCGGATCCCTGGGGATCCGCTGGATGGGTCACTGGGGGCAGCGCGCTGGCCACCGTCCCATCAGGCCGAACCGACACCCACATAGGAGCCGTAGAAGAACAGACCGACCACAAAGATCACGGCCATGCCACCGGCGGTGGCGACCATCCAGAGCGGCAGGACCCCTTCGGTCCACCGGCTCTTCCAGGCCACGGCCGGGCGGCCGTCGGGAAGGCGGTCGGGGATCCGGCCGTCAGGAAGTGAGGATTTCTTGCCGCTCATGGATGGGGTGCCTCCCGATCAGTTGAAGAAGTAGCTGGAGAAGAGGATGCCGATGACGAACACGAACAGCAGGCCCAGATAGAGGCTGGTGCGGTTCAGCTCGACCGGCAGGTTGTTGGGGTTGGGATTGCGCTGCATGGATGTCTCAGCGACGGACGAACTGCATGGCCGCCAGGGCACCCAGGAAGAAGACCGTGGGAATGCCGAGGGCGTGGACGGAAAGCCAGCGCACCGTGAAGATCGGATAGTTGCGCGGCGTGGTGGGGGCGGTGGACTGGGTCATGGTTCCTGGAGGCGCAGATCAAGGCTGCTCTTGCCCTCGTAACGCTGACTCACAACGGGAGCCTTGGTTTCCTGGGCCTGGAAGTAGGCATCGGGACGGGGCGTGCCGAAGGCGTCGTAGGCCAGGCCGGTCGACACGAACAGAAAGCCCGCCAGGAAGATGGCCGGCAGGGTCACCGCATGGATGACCCAGTAGCGGATGCTTGTGATGATCTCGAAGAACGGGCGTTCCCCTGTGGAGCCGGCAGCCATAGCAACAAGCGTTCAGCCAGGAGATCCTAGGGGTCGATCGGGGGGCTCCGCCAGCCGGGCGGTGGGTTGGTTACAGAGGGATGCAGTTGCCCCCCGCCCTCAGCCCACCCAGCGCAGCAGCACGCCCCGCTCCCCCAGGACGAAGCCCTTGCCATCGGGGGAGAAGACGATCCGGGAGAAGTTGGTGGGCTGCTCAGTGCCCACCGGATCCCGCTGCCAGCTGGCGCCGGCATCGTTGCTCACCAGCAGGGTGCCGTTGCCGCCGCCGGTCCACACGGCGCCCCGGGGGTCCCAGGCCATGTCGAGGTAGCCATAGCCGTTGGTGATCGGGATCACGGGCTTGCTCCAGTCGCCGCTCTCGGTGCTCTCGGCGGTGCTCGGGTCGCCGTCGAAACGCAGCTGGGCGCCCCGGGCCACCATCCAGAGGTGGCCGTCGGGCTGGAAGCCCATCGACTGCAGCCGCTGGCTGCTGACCCGCTGGTGCACCTGCCAGGCGGGCAGGCCCGGTTCCCAGGTGGCGAAGAAGTTCCCCAGGCTGCTGACGCTGACGTAGTCGCCCTCGGCGCTGCGGCGCAGGTCGCGGATGGCGCCGGCGGCATCCCCCACCAGGGCCTGCCAGCTGGAACCGGCATCGGTGGTGCGGTAGACGGCACCGACGTTGGTGGCCAGCTCGGCGGTCTTCGGCCCCAGGGCCGTCACCAGGTAGGGCTCGCCGGGCAGCTTGGTGTCGAGCAGCAGCCGGCTCCAGCTGCTGCCGGCATCGTCGCTGTGCAGCAGCAGGCCGGGCTGGCCCACGATCCAGCCCTCAGGGCCGTTGAAGTCGATGCTGATCAGCCGGAAGTTCTCCTCCTCCGGCAGGTCGAGGGCCCGTTCCTGCCAGCTGGCGCCAGCGTCGTCGGTTTCCATGATCAGCCGGTTGCTGCCCACCAGGAACCCGTGGTCGGCGCTGCTGAAGGCCACGTCGAGGGGGTTGGAGCGGGTGTCCAGGGGGACCGCCTGCCAGGGGCTGGCGGCGGCGGTGGGCAATCCGGTGGTGACGCAGCCCGTGAGGCCGAGGGCGAGCACGAGCGAGATCGCCAGGCTGAGCAGGGGCCGCAGCGGGCGGAGCAAGGCCGGCAGGGCGGGAAGGGGCGCAGGCATCAACGCAGGGAATAGAGAGAGAGGAAGAAAGCGAAGGCGAGGGCGAACCCCCCGAAGATCAGGACGTTCTTCTGACCGGGGGTGAGGCGGTTCACCCCCAGGCCGAAGTTGAGGTTCTCCTCGAAGCCACTGGGCTTGTTGCGTGGGCCGATGTCCTTGAAGGCCCCCACCCGGCTGCGGCAGACCGGGCAGCGGAAACCGACCGGGTCGAGGTCGAGAAAGGAGGTGCCGGAGGGGATCCCCAGCTTCTTCACCCCCTCGGCCGGGTCATAGACGAAGCCGCAGCTGCGGCACTCGAAGCGGTGGCTGGATGGATCCTCGGCGACGGTTTCGGCCGCCTCGCTGACGGCCCCGGCGGGCCCGGTGGGGACCTCTTCGGTGGGTGTCTCCGTCGGCGGTTCCGTGCTCATCCCGTGCATGGCCATACGTGGGAACTCTATCGACGGCGACCCCGGGGCCCGCGGCTGCTCCGGCCATCCGGCCGCGCCGGTCGTCGCGGCGACCCCCGCCCCCGGAAGCAGGTGGCAGAATGCGCGCCAGGTTGGGTCCGCCGATGTTTGTGCTCTCCGGCTACGACGCCTTTCTGGGCTTCCTGCTGATCTCGGCGGCGGTTCCGGTGCTGGCGCTGGTGGCCAACAAGCTGCTGGCGCCCAAGAGCCGCCAGGGGGAGCGTCAGCTCACCTACGAATCGGGCATGGAACCGATCGGCGGGGCCTGGATCCAGTTCAATATCCGCTACTACATGTTCGCCCTGGTCTTCGTCATCTTCGATGTCGAGACCGTGTTCCTCTATCCCTGGGCGGTGGCCTTCCACCGGCTCGGGCTGCTGGCCTTCATCGAGGCTCTGATCTTCATCTCCATCTTGGTGCTGGCCTTGGCGTACGCCTGGCGCAAGGGCGCCCTCGAGTGGAGCTGAGCACCTCCCCACCATGACCCTCACACCCCCTGCCGGCTCCCTCTCCGTCGATGCCCTGCGCGATATGCGCGAGGCCAGCTGCGGCCCCGTGGGCGCCCCCGGCGTCACCGCCGACCTGTCCGAGAACATCATTCTCACCAGCCTCGACGACCTCCACAACTGGGCCCGGCTCAGCAGCCTCTGGCCGCTGCTCTACGGCACGGCCTGCTGCTTCATCGAGTTTGCGGCCCTGATCGGCTCCCGCTTCGACTTCGACCGCTTCGGCCTGGTGCCCCGCTCCAGCCCCCGTCAGGCCGACCTGCTGATCGTGGCCGGCACCGTGACGATGAAGATGGGGCCGGCGCTGGTGCGGCTCTATGAGCAGATGCCGGAGCCCAAGTACGTGATCGCCATGGGGGCCTGCACCATCACCGGCGGCATGTTCTCCGCCGACTCCACCACGGCGGTGCGCGGGGTCGACAAGCTGATCCCCGTCGATCTCTACCTGCCCGGCTGCCCGCCCCGCCCCGAAGCGATCTTCGATGCGGTGATCAAGCTGCGCAAGAAGGTCGGCAACGAAGCCCTGGCCGAGCGTGGCAACCTGCGACCCACCCACCGCTACTGCACGATCCCCCACCAGATGAAGCGGATCGACCCGATCGTCACCGGGGCCTACCTGCGGGCCGAAACCCAGCAGGCCGCCCTGGCCGCCGCCGCCGGTCTGCCGATGGGCGCCGCCGCTGACACTGCCACCGTCCCTGCCACCCCCGCCTCCACCACCGATGCCTGAGGAGTCCCCCGTCACCCCCGGCGCCTCGGACGCCAAGGAATCCGCCGATGCCGGTGCCCTCCAGGCCGCCGCCCCTGGCCCTGTGGCCACCTGGCTGAGCGGCCAGGGTTTCGATGCCGTCGCCCTGGGCCCGGACCACTCGGGTGTCGAACTGCTCGGGGTGGAGCCTGCGGCCCTGCCGCTGGTGGCCACGGCCCTGAAGGCGGCCGGCTTTGATTATCTCCAGTGCCAGGGGGGCTACGACGAGGGACCGGGGGGCCGGCTGGTGAGCTTCTACCACCTGGTCAAGTTGGCCTCCATGGTCGATCAGTTTTCGGCCATGGCCGAAGCCACCGGCCCCCTGCCGGCCGATGCGCGTCCGGAGGAAGTGCGTCTCAAGGTGTTCCTGCCCCGGGACGGTGCCCTCTCGATCCCCAGCCTCTATGGCCTGTTCCGCGGTGCGGACTGGCAGGAGCGCGAAACCTTCGACATGTACGGCATCTCCTACGAGGGCCATCCCCATCCCAAGCGGCTGCTGATGCCCGAGGACTGGAAGGGCTACCCGCTGCGCAAGGACTATGTGCAGCCTGATTTCTATGAGATGCAGGATGCCTATTGAACCCCTCTATGGAGCGTCTGTGCCGCTGAGCGCAGCGAGCGTTTCTTTGAGGTAGCGGGTTCCCCAGCGCTGATCGGGTTCCAGGTGGTTGCCTTCGGCCCACTCGTTCCAGGCGTTGATGAAGACGACCGGTTCAGGAAGAGCGTAGTCAGGGAGGCGTTCCACTGTCTGCCTGAGCCAGTGGCCGTAGCGCTCCGGTGTCCCATCCTGGAGGATGATGCCCCCCCAGCGGCGGCGAGCCGTGTTGTCCCAGGAGGGGGTGACACAGGGAAAGCGGGGATAGGGGGGAGCTGGCCTGGCAAGGGCGGCTTGGCAGACCTTCTCGTAGTCGATGACCCGGTGGATCTTCTTGCCTGGAGACTCATTCTTGATGATCCCCTTGATCGTTTCACGAAGGCTGGGAGTCTGCGAGGGCAGCGTACCCAGCATCGGCCAGCAGGGCTGAAATTCCACGGCGGCATCAAAGCCGAAGCTTTGGGGGTTGTTGATCTCCTCCTCTTTCGATTCAACGGAAACGAGATAGAGATCTCCAAGGCCATGGTCATGGGCGATCGAACGCCAGATTTCGGCCGTTCGGGCCGGCTGGGGCAGGGCGCTGGTGCGGTAGACCAGAAACAGCGGTTTGCCTTCGATCCTGATGTAGCGGGGATCCCTGAAGGCTGCCAACAAGGACATCAGGTGATCGCGATCGTCCTGCTCGCTGTAGATCTGCTCAAGAAGAATCTCATCATCGGACCCGTCCCAGCGCCGGGTCCAGTTTTCATTGGCCCAGCAGAGGCAGAAGGGAAAGTCAGGCTCCCCTGAAGCCAGCACGTCTTCGAAGGGCCGTTGCAGGACCCTGCGGCCATTGAACCAGTAGTGGTAGTAGCAGAAGCCGTGGATTCCGAACGCCTGGGCCAGTTCCGCCTGGGCCTGGCGCGCTTCCGGCAGGCGAAGGTCGTAGAAGCCAAGATCCGCCGGCAGATGGGGTTGGTAATGATGGCGGAACAGGGAACGTGCCTTGGCTACGTTGCGCCATTCTGTGAAGCCTTTTCCCCACCAGGCATCGTTTTCAGGAATCGGGTGGTACTGGGGAAGATAGAAGGCGATGGCCTTGGGTAAGGGCACTGCTGCACGCGAGTCCGATGGACGGATCCTAGTCTTGGAAACTCCCATGGGCCATCAGATGGTTGATCCCATGGAGTTCTGAGGCCTGCAGGCTTGTGAATGGACTCTTGCCTGAGAAAATGATAGAGCCGACGGAAAAGATCTGTCTCCGTGGGCAAGGCCATGCCGATAGCAAGGCATTCACTGGCACAGACTATTCTTCGCCGTGTACGATTGAGTTCCCCGGCTGAGGCTGTCTGTGGCGCTGGTTCCCTCGTCCATGGGCATGACGCATGCACCTTTCTTCAGCATTGTTATCCCTACATACAATCCCCAGCTTGATCGCTTCGCGAGGTGCTTGGAGAGTGTCTATAAGCAGAACTTCTCAGACTGGGAAATCATTGTCATTGACTCACTCTCGGCCCGCAGCGACGATGTCAAACGGCTGGTCGGAGAGTCTGCCCATGTTCGTTACATGCAGGATCTCGAGGCCGGTGGCATCTATCCAGCCATGAATATGGCTTTGGCTCAATCTACGGGGGCTTGGGTCTTGTTCCTTGGTCATGATGATCGGCTGGCCGACCCATCTGTGCTGAGGATCGTCAGGCAGCATATCCATGCATCCAGGCTTTGCTTTTGGAGGCAGGCATACTATGGGAATGTCTTGATTGACGGTGATGCAGGTTGGGCAAAAGGTGGGGCCATCTACGATGGTGAATTCAATCTGGCGAAGCTGCTGAGGCGCAATATCTGTCATCAAGCCATCTTCTACCGAGGCTGCCATGCACGCGGTGGTCGACCGCTCTATAACCCGGACTTCCAGGTGACTGCCGATTGGGACTACAACATACGAGCCTGGACGCGTGGGGGGTACGGATACATCCCATTGACGATCTCTGTCTTTTTGGGAGGGGGGACTTCATCCTCCATGAAAGCAGATGGGTTTTATGGCGCCTTGGCCTTGACGTGGGGCTATTGGAAGCGGAAGCGCCCAATGATCCTTGCCTTGATTACGCTTGTATACTGCAAAGTTGCTGCCTTATTTCCGGAATCCACGCGTGAATCTGCTTCCAGAAGCTAACGCGAGCGGGACCGTCAGCGCAACGAATGACCCCTAGGGATCCTGCTGTGGCGTTACGAAGTGGATGGGTTGAAGCGTGGCTTGCCGCTTGAGTTGAATCTGTCCATTCCTGTCCATGTGCACCGCTCAGCTTGGCAGAAGCCATGGGCTCGGACAAGTGCTTCGAAGAGAGGCGATTGGACACAGCCACCCCAAGGTGATCGGTTGTTGATCCGGCAGGCCCGAAGGGCCGGCCTGCAGTGCGCCTAACCTGCAGAAGCTGACTGGGCCGATCCAGTTCCCTTATTCACGACTCTTTCCAGGCTTGAGTATTCTTTTGATGCCAAGATAGATCTTGATGGGACGCTCAAGTTCGCCGAGGCGCTTCTCCAGGTATTCAATCCTGCGCTTTGCGGACTCTTGCTTGTATTCGAATAGCTTGTTGGCCTCATTGAGCTGTCGAAGGGCGTGATCCAGCTTTTGTGATAGCAAAGCGACTTTCTTCCAGGTGCTGATTCCAGCGGGAGTTTCAGCTTCAAAGCTCTTTTCGTCGACCCAATCTCCCTCTAACAGCAGAGGCGGCAACTCTTTCACGTTTCTGTCGAGGTCCAAGGGCTGCGGCAGCAGTGGCTGGTAGGAGGCGCCTGGCTGACCCTGGTTCAAGCGATCGCGCCTGAGAAAGGTGAGTTCGATGACTCGCGGTATGACAAGACCTGAGCCTTCAATAGTTACTTCACCGCAGCAGTTGTTGGGATGGGCATGGACGCAGATGTGACTGTTGTCGAGCCTTCTGAGCAATGGGCCAAGCTCGTTTTCAAACTCTTCTGGATCATTGGCTGAATCAAGTCTATGCAGCTCAATCGCAATGATCCTGAAGCGGTTCAGTGTGCTTTGCTTGCAGGCAAGAAGATTCCTGTACTCGGCGCCTTCAATGTCCATTTGAAGGAGAAGATCGCCTTCCGGGTCTGGACATTCTTCTTCAACCCATTCGTCAAGGTTGATGCTGTCTTTGCCATGGTCTATGTCCAGCCATTTCTTTTTGAATGTCTGCATGAACTCAACGAGTGGCGTCTCCAGGGCTTCCAAGTCGCTGGTGTAATCACAAAGGTGGCAGACGATCCCGTATGTTATTGCCAATTCATCTTCGAAACTCTTTGTATTGTTCACTCCTGGAGAGAAGCAGGCTTTGATTCCTTGAAGATCGTCAGGAATCAGATACGCTCCATCTTCATCGCCTCCGATTCTGATCAGGGGGTATGGGCATCGCTTGGGCTTCATGATCAGGATGTCTCTGATCCTCTTCGCGAGCTCTTGCTCTTCTTTAGTCCGCGATGAAGGCATTGTTTAGGACATGCCCCATGACATAAGCTTGGCGACTGGCACCTCAAGACCTCAGTCAAATTGAGATTATCCTAACAGGTAAATCCCTGAACTTCTCGCTCCCGCTGTCCATAAGTGTTGCCCATGGAAACCCGGGTGGACAATGTCCTTGAGCATCGGCAGTGTCAGCTTGTACCTTCTGGCTTGGCCGATGCAGGATCTGGTTGGCTGGCGAGCCCTCATCCTGCATGGCCAATCTCGCCATAGGCGTCTTTCGGCCTGCAGTGAAGTTGACCCGATCGTACTTGTTTGCCCCTGGACATTTATCTGCTGCCATCGTGTCAGCGGGTAAACCTGCGGGCCTTGTAAACGATGTTGTAGTAGCTTCCTCGTTGTGCGCGTCGAGCGAATCTCGATCGACGGTATTCTTTGTATCCAAGCTGCGACATGAAGGCGTTCATGTCCTTTAGTTGGCAGCAGCCAGTGTAGGCCTCAAAATCTGGGACTTCTGTCTTGATGAATAGAAAATCTTTCAGTACTGGAATGGCTCGCTTGAGGACAAGCAACTCTGATCCCTGGGTGTCCATGATCAGTGCTTGGTAATCTCTTTCATCCAGTTGATGCACTTTGAGCAGGGATGGAAGGGTTGTGCTCTTCAGGCGAATCGTGGTTGAGTAGTCGACTTCAGGCCCAATGTCCCTATGAAGATGTAGGTCGAGAATGGAGGAGGACTCCCCACTGTTGTTAGAAATGTGAAACACATACTCCTTGCCATCGACGTCTGTGATCAAGGCGTTGATGGCTTTCTGCTTCGTAGGCTCTTCAGTATTCTTCTGAAGTTGTCTGAAGATTTCGGGGATCGGCTCAACCCAGGCGACTTTCAGGTCTTACTTGGCGTAGAGATTGCGCTCTTGCCCGGTATTTGCGCCGGTGAATGATGCCCGAAACCTTCTTTGGGAAGTCGTCCAGGCCTGATGGCATTTTTCGAAGTGGGCTCAGGATTGATCGAAGTGCTGTGATGATCATTGTCTTTCCTCAGTAACTTCACCAGCGCTGCTCTTGACTTTATCGGCTTGAGGCCCTGTAAGGGCGTTGAAGGGGCCGTTCCCTTGTCGCGACAGGACCCCGTAGCATTGCTGTGGCACCTATCGCCCGCAATGCCTGATGTCTGAGGCGAGTGCGTTCGATCTGGCCTTCAGGGGTGGAATCGCTGCTAAAGCTCGATTTATCTTTTGCTGGCAGGCGCGCCATGGGTTGGCCGAAATGTGAACTCCCCACAGAATTCTCGTTTTTGTGTGGCTGCCCTGCAGGTCATGGGCCTGCGATTCTCCTGCGTCCCAATCCTCAGGTCGTTTTCGGCCACCACGCTGCTGTTGGACAACCCTTTGGGGCCATGGACCTAGGGATCAGCGGCTGCAGCGCTCATCGACGTTCAACTTTCAATCCCTTTTGTGCTTGCGGTAGAACCGGATCACCTCCTTGGCCACGCTGCGTGGTTCATGGCGCAGGGTGGCGCTGGGACGGGCCCCCTGCAGGGGCGCCAGGATCACCTCATAGCCCTGATCCCTGAGGACGGAGGCCTCGCACGTCACCGGTTCGGCGCCCCGCAACCGGTAGACGTCCAGCAGGCTGGAGTCGTCCAGTTCCTCCTGGGCCAGCACGGCCGTGAACAGGCGCTGCTCCACCCCCAGGCTCGCCAGCTGGGCTTCGATCGCCCGCAGGTGGCCGCCGACGTCCAGGCCGTCGGTCTCGCCGGGCTGGGTCATCAGGTTGCAGATGTAGAGCCGCGGCGCCTTGCTGGCGCTGATGGCGCTCACCAGCTCCGGCACCAGCAGGTTGGGCAGCAGGGAGGTGTAGAGACTCCCCGGCCCCAGCACGATCAGTTCCGCGTTGGCGATCGCTTCCAGGGCCCGCGGCAGGGCCGGCGGCCGCTCCGGCGTGCAGCCCAGGCGCACGATCGGACAGGGGGCGTGGCCGATCTGGGATTCCCCCTCGATCCGCTCGCCGTTCTCCAGCTCCGCCCACAAGCGCACGTCGGCGTTGGTGGCAGGCACCACCTGCCCCTGCACCGCCAGCACCCGGCTGCTGGCGATGATCGCCGATTCCAGACTGCCCGTGATCGCCGTCAGGGCACTCAGGAACAGGTTGCCGAAGCTGTGGCCCTCCAGGCCGCTGCCGGCCTTGAAGCGGTATTGGAACAGGCGGGTGAGCAGGGGCTCCTCCCGTGCCAGGGCCGCCAGGCAGTTGCGGATGTCGCCGGGGGGCTGCACCCCCAGCTCCCGCCGCAGCACGCCGCTGCTGCCGCCGTCATCGGCCACCGTGACGATCGCGGTGAGGTTGCTGCTGTAGCGCTTCAGGCCGCTCAGCAGGGTGGCCAGCCCCGTGCCGCCGCCGATGGCCACGATGGTGGGGCCGCGGTTCAGGCGCCGCTGGGCCAGCAGGGCATCCACCAGCAGGGTGTCCTTCTCCGGAGCCAGGGCCTGCTGGATGGCGCCGAAGCTGCGGCTCTGGCCGAGCCAGACCATGGCGGCGCCGATCAGCAGCACCAGTGGGCCGGTGATCCCCCTGGGCATCACCTGGGTGAGGCGATTGAGCCCCCAGCGGATCGTCTCGAGGGTCCAGTAGATCGGCTGCAGGTCGGCCCATACCGCCGCCCCCAGCAGGGCGATCACCAGGCCCAGGCCCGAGGTGATCATCCAGCGCTTCACCACCAGGCCCGGCTGCAGCCAGCGGGCCGCCCGCCGCGAGCGGCTCATCAGGTCCTGCTGACGCAGGTCGCCGCGGCCCACCCAGCGGGGGCGCCCCGGGCGGGAACCGCCCCGGCGCCGGCGGGCGTTCGCAGCGGAGCCTCGAACCGTCAAGGGCAGGGCGTGGCGACGCGGCACAGACCACCCGAACTGTACGGATGAAAAGCCCGTCCTGAACCGGCAGGATGGGAGCCGGGCCTCCGGGGCCCCCTCGCCGTGGTTCCTTGGCCCTCAGTCAACTCGCGCTGAAAGTTCCCCCGGCCATCCCGCCGGTGGCCCAGATGGAGAACCTCAGCATGCGCTGGGGATCCAACATGGTCCTCGACCGCGTCGACCTCAGCCTCACCCCGGGCGAGCGGCTGGTGGTGGTGGGCCCCTCGGGCTCGGGCAAATCCACCCTGCTGCGGCTGCTGGCCGGGCTGCAACTGCCCACCGATGGGCTGCTGCGCATCCACGGAGAACCCCAGACCTACCTGCGCCTGGACCAGCGCCACCCTCCGGACGTGCGCCTGGTGTTCCAGAACCCGGCCCTGCTGGCCTCGCTGTCGGTACGCGAGAACGTCGGCTTCCTGCTTTACCGCTTCAGCGGCCTGGGGGAGCGGGAGATCGCCGAACGGGTGGACCAGGCCCTGCAGGCCGTGGGGCTGGCGGGCATCGCCGATCGCATGCCGGGCGAGCTCAGCGGCGGCATGCAGAAGCGGGTGAGCTTCGCCCGCGCCCTGATCGACGACCCCACCCTGGCCTCGGCCCGCACCCCCCTGCTGCTCTTCGACGAACCGACGGCCGGTCTGGACCCGGTGGCCTGCACCCGCATCGAGGACCTGATCGTGCGCACCTCCCGCATCGTCCACGCCTCCACCCTGGTGGTCAGCCACGTGATGAGCACGATCGACCGCTGCGCCGAGCGAGTGGCCCTCCTCTACGACGGCCGCTTCCGCTGGATCGGCTCGGTCGAGGACTTCCGCGTGAGCACCAATCCCTATGTGGTGCAGTTTCGGAGCGGTAGTCTGCACGGACCGATGCAGCCGGCCGAGAACTGAGCCCATGCGCCGGAGTGTCCGTGAAGCCCTGGTTGGATTTTCTCTGCTGGCGGCGATCGCCAGCGGGCTGGGTCTGTGGTTCTGGCTGCGGGGGATCTCCCTGAGAGGGAACACCTGGACGATCCGCGCCAGCTTCGCCGACGCCGCCGGTCTGGCCGACCGTTCTCCGGTCACCTTCCGCGGGGTGCTGGTCGGCAGCGTGCGCCGGGTCACCGTCACCGACGCGGCCGTGGTGGCCGAGCTGGAGATCACCGACCCACGCCTGCGTCTGGCCCGGCCCCTGGTGGCCCGGGTCGGCAATGCCTCCCTGCTGGGAGGAGATGCCCAGGTGTCCCTGCTGGCCGGCGGTCCCCCCCTGCCGGCCAGCCTGCCCGGCCCTCGGGAGCGGGGCTGCGACAACACGCGCATGGTCTGCAACGGCGGCAAGGTGACCGGTGTCGCCGCGGCCAGCCTCGACACCGTCACCGAGACCGTCCAGGGTCTGCTCGACCAGGCGGAAAAGGAACAGCTCGTTCAGCAGATGGTGGCGGCCACGGCCGCCTTCTCCAAGACCGCCAGGGAGACCGAGCTGCTCACCAAGAGCGGCCAGGTGTTCCTACGCGATGCCCAGGTGCTGGTCACCCAGCTGAACCGTTCGGCGGGCAAGGTGGACCCGATCCTGAGCAACCTCAACCTCGCCAGTGCCGATGCCGCCCGGGCCTCCAAGCACGTTGGCAACCTGGCGGCGGCACTGGACAACCCCAAGACCGTGGCTGACCTGCAGGCCACCCTCACCAACGCCAAGCAGCTGACCGACCGCTGGTCGGCCGTCGGCGGCGACGTGAGCAAGCTCACGGGTGATCCCAAGTTCCTCGACGGCATTCGCAGCGTCTCGATCGGCCTGGGCCGTTTCTTCGAGGAGCTCTACCCCGCAGAGGTGGATGCGGCGCGTGACCGCAAGGCCCGCCAGGATGCACGCCAGCAGGAGGCCAGGGCCGCCCGCGAGGCCGCCCAGGACCGGCTCGCCCCCACCGTCAGAAACCGTTGATCGCCTCCAGGGCGATGGCGGCGATGGCCTGGTCGCTCGCCTTGGGCAGCTGCACGTAGCGGCCGCCGGCCGCCTCGGCCAGCTCCTTGCCCATGCCGCTGCCGATGAACTTCCGCTCGGTGTCGATCACCAGCAGCCGCAGGCCGAGGCTCTGGTAGCGGCTCGCCACCTGCCGCAGCTCCTCCTTGAGGTCCACCGGTTCCTCCCCCTCCAGCACCGGCTGGCCCAGGGAACGGCTCAGGGGCACATTGCCGCGGCCGTCGGTGATGGCCACCACCACCACCTGGCCCAGATCGCCGGTGGCCAGGGCGTTCGCCCCCACCCGGGCCGCCTGGGCGAGGCCGTGGGCCAGGGGTGAGCCGCCGCCGCAGGGCATCGACTCCAGTCGGCGGCGGGCGGCGGTGATCGAGCGGGTGGGCGGCAGCAGCACCTCGGCCTGCTCGCCGCGGAAGGTGATCAGGGCCACCTCATCCCGGTTTTCGTAGGCCTCGGTGAGCAGGCGGATCACGGCCCCCTTGGCGCTCTGCATCCGGTTCAGGGCCATCGAGCCGCTGGCATCCACCAGGAAGATCACCAGGGCTCCCGCCTTGCGCTGCAGCTGCTTGGCCCGCAGGTCCCCCTCCTCCACGATCACCTTGCGGTGCGGCTCCCTGGCGCGGCGGGCCTTCTGGTAAGGCGCGGCAGCCCGCAGGGTGGCGTCGATGGCGATGCGGCGCACGGGGCCCCGGGGCAGCATCGGTTTCACGTAGCGGCCGCGGCTGTCGCTGAACACCACCGCCCGGCTGCCGCTGCCGCCGCTCTTGGCTTTCGCCGAGGCGAACACCAGCAGGTCGGGGTCGATGGCGGTGGCCTCCGGATCCAGCAGGAATTCCTCCGGGATCTGGGGCGGGGCCTGGTCTTCGGGGCTGTCGTCCTGGTCGTCGTCGTCCTGATCCTCAGGCTCCTCACTCTCAGGCTCCTGCTCCGGCGGCTCCGGTTCCTCGGGGGGCTGCTCCCCCTGGGGCGGTGGCGGCGGCTCCATGGGCTGGTCGGGATCCGGGGGCGGCAGCTGCAGGGCCCGCGGGGCGATCACCAGGCGCACCGCCACCTGCAGATCGTCTGCGTCCACCCGGTCCCGGCCGGAGAGCGCCGCATGGGCCCGGGCCACCCGCACGGCGTAGAGCTCGGCCCGGTGCCCCTCGACGCCGCCGCGGATCGCTTCGGTGACCAGGTAGCGGATCTGCTCGCGGTCGATGGCCACATCCGGCAGCCACTGGCGGGCCAGCAGCAGCTGGGTGGCCAGGGCTTCGGTCTCCTCCTGAAAGCGGGCGCCGAAGGCGCTGCTGGAGGCGCCGTGGTCGAGGGCCGAACGGGTGATCGCCACCCGCTGGTCGGTGTCGAGCAGCTGGTTGGCCGACAGGGCGATGGCGAAGCGGTCGAGCAGGTGGTCGCGCACCGCCCCCTCTTCCGGGTTGTAGGTGGCGATCAGCAGGCAGCGGCAGGGGTGCGACAGGCTCAGCCCCTCCCGTTCGATGCGGTTTTCGCCGGAGCCCACCGCCGCCAGCAGCAGGTTGGTGATGCCGTCATCCAGCAGGTTGAGCTCGTCGACGTACAGCACGCCCCGGTGGGCCTCCGCCAGCAGCCCGGGCTGGAACACCGGCGCCCCGGCCGTCAGGGAGGCGGCCACGTCCACCGAACCGATCAACCGGTCTTCGGTGACGCCCAGGGGCACCTGGATGAAGGGGGCTGGAATCACCCGGGTGGGCAGCAGGGCGCCTGGATCGGTGCCGCTGGCATCACCGCCCAGTTCGGTGATGCGGCGCCGGGTGGCCCCATCCCACTCGTCGGGCCTGGAGGGATCGGCCTGCCGCAGCCCCGGACCATCGGCCAGATCGATGACGTCGATCGGCGGCAGCAGGGCATGGAGCCCCCGGGCCAGCACCGACTTGCCGGTGCCGCGGCCGCCGGCGATCACCACGCCGCCCAGGCCGGGGTCCACGGCCGCCAGCAGCAGGGCCAGCTTCAGGGTGCCGTGGCCGGTGATGGCGGCCAGCGGAAAGCTGCCGGTGGGCGCGGCACCGGCGGGCGCGGCAGGGGACCCGCTGACGACCATGGGGCAGTGGCTGGGTGGGTTGGCCAGTCTCGCCGACCGGGTGGCGGCGGGTGGCGGCCCTCTGACCCCGATACCCTGCCTGGGTGTCAGGCCCCGGTCGGCCGCCGATGACCCGCCGTCCCACCAACGTTCACGAGCGCTACCACGCCCACGTCTATTTCGGCGCCGCTGAAGCGGCGCAGGCCGGCGCCCTCTGTGGGGCCGCCGGAGCCCGTTTCGGCCTGCCGGTGGGCCGTCTCCACCTCGAGCCGGTGGGACCCCATCCGGTCGGCAGCTGCCAGATCAGCTTCAGCCAGGCGGACTTCGAGGCCCTGATCCCCTGGCTCGAGACCCACCGCGGCGGCCTCACGGTGCTGGTGCATGGCATCACCGGCCATGATCTGGCCGATCACACCGACCATGCCGCCTGGCTGGGGGAGCCCGTCCTCCTCAACCTGGCGGTCTTCGGCGGCTGAGCCGATGCCTCCCACCCCGGCTCCACCACCGTCTGGCCCCTCTGCGTCCAGCCTGGCCATCGCCATCGGGGCCAACCTCGGTGATCCCGTCGCCACCTTCACGGCCGTGCGGCCGCGGCTGGAGGCCGAGCTGCGGGCCTGGGCGGCGGCCCCCCTGCAGCTGAGCTGGTCGCCCCGGTTCCGCACCCCGCCGGTGGGGGGGCCGCCGGGACAGCCGCCGTACCTCAACGCGGTCCTGCTGGCTCGGCAGGGCCCCGGCCAGGGGGCCAACGGGACCTGGCCCGATCCGCTGGCGCTGCTGGCGCGGCTTCTGCAGCTGGAGGCGGCGTTCGGCCGGGAGCGCCGCGAGCGCTGGGGACCCCGCCGTCTCGACCTCGACCTGCTCTGGTGCGGGGCCATGGCCTGCCCAGGCCCGGAGCTGGTGCTGCCCCACCCGCGCCTGGGGGAGCGAGCCTTCGTGCTGGCCCCGCTGGCGGCGATCGATCCGGACCTTCCCCTTCCCCTGGCGACCGCCGGTACCCCCCGCACGGCCTCCGCAGGCCTGGCGGCCCTGCCGCGGGCCGCCCTGGAGCCGCCCCCCCAGGTGCTGCCTGGAACGACGGGCTGGCCGGAAGGTCCCTGAACCGCGCCCACCGGCCCCCGCCCGTCACACTGGGGGCCCCAATGGCCCGCCCCATGGCTCCCCTGCCGCCCCCCGAGCCCAGCACCCATCTGGAGACCACCGCCGCCCTGCAGGCCCGCAAGGTGCGTTTCGAGCTCAACCGGGTGGTGCTGCCGATCGGCATCGAGGGCACCTACGGCGTGATCCGCCATCCGGGCGCCTCCCTGGCGGTGCCGGTGCTCGAGGACGGCCGGGTGGTGATCCTGCGCCAGTACCGCTTCGCCGTGGCCGGGCGGCTGCTGGAGTTCCCGGCCGGAACCCTGGAGGAGGGGGAGGAGCCCCTGGGCTCGATGCGGCGGGAGCTGGAGGAGGAGACCGGCTACAGCGCCAGCCGCTGGGACCCCCTGGGCGCCATGTACCCCTGCCCCGGCTACTCCGACGAGGTGATCCACCTCTTCCTGGCCCGCGATCTCACCCTGCTGCAGGACCGCCCCCCCGGCGATGACGACGAGGACATGGAGGTGCTGCTGCTCGAGCCGGCGCAGCTGGATGCGCTCCTGGCCAGCGGCAACGAGGCCCTGGACGGCAAGACCGTGACCGCCTGGTACCGCGCCCGGCAGCTGCTCGGACTCTGATGGCCCCGGAGCGCTGGCTGTTCTGGCATCGCCGCGACCTGCGCCTGGCCGACAACCTGGGCCTGGCGGCGGCGGCCGCCGCCACCCCGGCGGTCACCGGCCTCTACGTGCTGGATCCGGCGATCCTCTCGGACCCGCTGATGGCGCCGGCCCGGGCCTGGTTCCTCTGCGAGAGCCTGCGGGAGCTGGCGGCCCGCTGGCGGGCGGCCGGCAGCCGGCTGCTGATCCTTCAGGGCGAGCCGACCGCCCTGGTGCCCCTGGCGGCCCGGGCGGCAGGCGCCGCGGTGGTGGCCTGGAACCGGGAGGTGGAGCCCTACGGCCGCGAGCGCGACCGGAAGGTGGCGGCGGCGCTGCAGGGCCAGGGCACCCGGGTGCTGGTGGACTGGGACCAGCTGCTGGTGGCACCGGAGGCGATCCGCACCGGCGCCGGCGAGCCCTACCGGGTCTATGGCCCCTTCCTGCGCAACTGGCGCGGCCAGGTGGAGGGGCGCGCCGGGCTCGGTGCCGGATCGGTCGGCGGCCTGGAGCCGGTGGCGGCGCCAAGCGGTCTGCGGGATCTCGATCCCGGCGCCCTGCCGGCGGAGCGCGCTTCCTTGTGGGAGGCCCTGCCCAGGCTGGAAACCGTGCCCAGCGCCGAGGAGCTGGGCTTTCTTTTCAGCGGCGCCGATCTCTGCCCCTGCCGCCCCGGGGAGGCGGCGGCCCTGGCCCAGCTGCAGGCCTTCGCCGACGGTGGCGTCAACGGCGGTCCCCTGGCGGCCTACGAGCCGGGTCGCAACCTGCCGGGGGAGGCCGGCACCTCCGGGCTGTCCGCCGCCTTGAGCGTCGGCACCCTCAGCCCCCGCCAGGCCTGGGCCGCCGCCCAGGAGGCCCGCGCCCTCGCCCGCAGCACCGAGGCCCTCACTTCCATTGGCGTCTGGGAGCAGGAGCTGGCCTGGCGCGAGTTCTACCAGCAGGCCCTGTTCCATTTCCCCGAGCTGGCCGACGGCCCCTACCGCCCCCAGTGGCGCCACTTCCCCTGGGAGAACGACCCCGAGAGGCTGCGGGCCTGGGAGGAGGGGCTCACCGGCCTGCCGATCATCGATGCCGCCATGCGCCAGCTGAACGAGAGCGGCTGGATGCACAACCGCTGCCGCATGGTCGTGGCGTCCTACCTCGTCAAGGACCTGATCATCGACTGGCGCCATGGCGAAAAGGCCTTCATGGTCCGCCTGGTGGACGGCGATCTGGCCGCCAACAACGGCGGCTGGCAGTGGAGCGCCAGCAGTGGCATGGATCCACGCCCCCTGCGCATCTTCAATCCCTCCACCCAGGCGGCGAAGTTCGATCCGGAGGCCACCTACATCCGCCGCTGGCTGCCGGAGCTGGCCCATGTGGCCACCGCCGACCTGATCAGCGGCGAGATTGCGCCGCTGGAACGGCGCGGCTACCCGGCGCCGATCGTCAGCCACAAGGTCCAGCAGGCCCGCTTCAAGGCCCTCTACGCCGCCCTGCCCCGGGGCTAGGCGGGGGCTGTCTCAGGCGACGACCGCTTCGGCCCCCACCAGGCTGCGCACGGCGGCGATGACGCTGTCCTGCTGCTCGGCAGTGAGTTCGGGGAAGATGGGCAGGCTGAGCACTTCGGCGCAGAGCCGTTCGGTGATCGGCAGGCTGCCGGGTCCGTAGCCGAGGGAGGCGTAGGCCGGTTGCCGGTGGATGGGGATCGGGTAGTAGATGATCGTCGTGACGCCCGCCTCCTGGAGCTGCTGCTTGAGCCAGTCGCGGCAGCAGGCCTCGGGCAGTCCGTAGCTGGCGCTGTCGGCCGCTGGGGTGCAGCGTCCCCCACAGGCGCTGGTGGCAGCGGGGCAGCGGGGCACCCGCACCACGAACTGGTTCCAGCTGTGGCCCTCCGGTCCTGGCGCAGCCGGCACCAGGCCCGGCAGACCCGCCAGTTCCCGCTGGTAGCGCTCGGCGATGGCCCGACGCCGCTCCACCCAGCCGGCCAGGTGGGGCAGCTTCACCATCAGGACGGCGGCCTGCATGGCATCGAGGCGGCTGTTGTAGCCGAGATCGGTGTGCAGGTAGCGGCGGGGCATGCCGTGCACGGCCAGCTCCCGGATCCGCTGGGCCAGCTCGGCGTCACCGCAGACCACCATGCCGCCGTCGCCCGCGGCGCCCAGGTTCTTGGTGGGGAAGAAGCTGAAGCAGCCGGCGTCGCCCCAGCCGCCCACCGGCCGTCCGGCCCAGCTGGCGCCGCTGGCCTGGGCACAGTCCTCGATCACCCGCAGGCCGTGGGCAGAGGCGATGGATGTGATCCGCTCCATGTCCACCGGCCGGCCGAACAGGTGCACGGGCATCAGGGCCCGGGTGGCGGGGGTGATGGCGGCCTCGATCGCCTCCGGATCGATCAGGTAGGTGTCCGGGTCCACGTCCACGAACACCGGCGTGGCCCCCACGGCGCTGATTGCTTCGGCGGTGGCGAAGAAGCTGAAGGAGCTGGTGATCACCTCGTCGCTGGCGCCGATCCCCAGGGCGCGCAGCGCCAGGACCAGGGCATCGGTGCCGCTGTTGCAGCCGATGGCATGGGGCACGCCGCAGGCCTCGGCAAAGGCGGCCTCAAAGCCGTTGATCGTGCTCCCCCCGATGTACTGGCCACTTCGCAGGACGTCCAGGACGGCCTGGTCGAGGGCGTCTCCGAGCTGGTGCAGTTGCTCGCTGAGACTGAAGGGGGGCACATGCATGGCGGCAACATTAAGCCTGCGGATCCGACCGCCGCCGCCGCCACCCTGGAAGAGTCAGCCGCTGAACCAGGGGGGCTCGGCACCGGCCCGCCACTTGATGTTGCAGCCGATCGCCGGCCGCTGCGGTTCCGGCACCGGCCGCCCCTCCAGCAGGGCCGCCAGGGCCGCCCGCAGATCCCGCCCATCGCAGGGCTCACCGCCGGGACGGCTGCCATCCAGCTGGCCCCGGTAGGCGAGGCGGTGGGCCCGATCGAAGAGAAAGACGTCCGGGGTGCAGGCGGCCCGGAAGGCCTGGGCCACGCTCTGGTCGGGGTCCTGCAGGTAGGGGAAGGTCCAGCCGCAGGCCGCGGCCTGGGCCGCCATCCCCGCCGGCCCGTCCTGGGGATGGCTGGCGGTGCTGTTGCTGCAGAGGCCGATCAGGCCCGCCCGCCCCTCCAGGTCGCCCTGCAGCCGGGTGAGTTCCGCCTCCACATGCTTCACGAACGGGCAGTGGGGGCACAGGAACAGCACCAGCACGGGGCTGCCGAACGGCGCGGCGGCTTCGAGCGGGCCACCCGTGACGGGCCGCAGCGCGGCCCGCATGGCGTCCAGCGGCAGCGGCGTGCCGAGGGGCAGCATGGTGGAGCTCGTGAGAACCATGGCTGTGCTGCCGCCCTTGCTGCAGAGCGGATGGGGGAGAGCGGGCAAGGATCATCGCCGCCACCGAGCCATCCCCGCCGTGTCGCCACCGTGCCGTCTGCTGGTGCTGCCGCTTCTGGCGGCCGCACTCGCCGGCTGTGTGCCCGCTGATCAGCGTCCCAGCGGCCGGGTGTATCCCCTGCCGAGACAGCAGCCCAATGACGGCCTCGCCGTGGTGAGCCGGCCCGGCGGCGAAGGCCTGCACATCTGGATCGAGACCGACACCGCGCGCCCCGGTGTCTGCCGGCCGCGCTGGCTTCCGGACGCCGCCCGGCTGCGGGGCGGCAACGGCCCCCAGCCCACCAGCTTCGGGCTGGCCCCGCGGGAGGAGTTCTTCCAGGCCCTGGACCGGGGCACGGTGCGTCTGGCCCTGCGCCGCCAGATGGAGGCGCTCTGCCGCCAGCGGGCCCCCGGCAGCACCTTCCTGTGGGAGCCGCCCCCGCGGACCGCGGCCGAGCACCGGCCGCCGGTCTTGCCCCTGCTGGAGGAACCCGATCTGCTCAGCGACCCGCGGGCGATCCGGCGGGCTGAAAAGCAGCTGCTGGGTCTGCCCCTCACCCCCGAGGACCTCGAGGAGCCCGGGGCGATGGACCACGGGGGCTGGTGACGGCCGTCGCCTCAGCGGCTCAGGCCAGGGCCGCGGCGCCCACGTACCCCTCCGGCAGCACGAGGGGCCAGACCTCCGGCTCCGGATCCCCCGGGGCCGGCGGCGGGCCGAACAGACCCATTCCCCTGGCCTTGAGGCCCGCCTCCAGCCGGCACCAGGCGACCAGGAAAGCCTGCTCGCGCTGCTGCTGCGGCAGGGTGCCGATGGCGCTCCATTCCCCCGGCGGCAGACAGCGGCGGGCGATGCCCTGCCACTCCGGCACCGGCCGACCCTGCTCCACATCCACCCCCACCGGCCGACGGGGGTGAAAGCCCAGCAGGATCAGGTCCCCCGAATGGGAGACGTTGAAGCGGGGAGGCGGCTCCCCCCCGTCCGACGGCGGCAGCAGTTCCGGCTTGCCATGGGGACCGGCACCCAGCACGAGGCCGGCGGGGTCGCACTCCAGCCAGCTCCCCAGAATCAACCGCAGGGCGCCGCGACCGAGCAGGAAGCGTTCGCCATCCCCCTCGCCCCGGAGCCGGTGCAGGCGTTGCCGTTCGCCTGCCTGCAGCAGATCCCCCAGGGGGGTGAGCAGGGCCCGGACGTCCGGATCGCGGCGATCGATCAGCAGCAGCAGGGGAGGCCCGTCGGACCCGGCGGGGGGCCAGGGCGGCGGAGCCAGGGCAGGGGCCGTCCGGGGCGGCCAGCGCTGAGGCCGGAGCAGCCAGGGCCCCCCCGCGGGTGGGGGAGAATCGCCGGACTGCATTCCTTCGCCCTCCGGCGCCCTGTTCCCCATGCTCCTTGATTTGCGCGGCAAGAAGGCTCTCGTCACCGGCATCGCCAACAACCGCTCGATCGCCTGGGGCATCGCCCAGCAGCTGGCGGCGGCGGGTTGCGAACTGGGCATCACCTACCTGCCGGACGACCGGGGTCGCTTCGAGGGCAAGGTGCGCGAACTCACCGCCCCCCTGAACCCCACCCTGTTCGAGCCCCTCGACGTGCAGAACCCTGCCCAGATCGAGGCCCTGTTCCAGCGCATCGCCGAGCAGTGGGGAACGCTGGATGTGCTGATCCACTGCCTGGCCTTCGCCGGCAAGGACGAGCTGGTGGGAGATTTCAGCGCCATCAGTCCAGAGGGCTTCGCCCGGGCGCTGGAGGTGAGCGCCTATTCCCTGGCGCCCCTCTGCCGCCACGCCAAGCCCCTGTTCAGCCCGGGGGCCAGCGTGATCACCCTGAGCTACCTGGGGGCCGAGCGGGCGATCCCCAACTACAACGTCATGGGGGTGGCCAAGGCGGCCCTGGAGGCCTCGGTCCGCTACCTGGCGGCGGAGCTGGGCCCCGAGCAGCAGGTGCGGGTGAACGCCATCAGCGCCGGCCCGATCCGCACCCTGGCCAGCTCGGCCATCGGCGGCATCCTTGACATGATCCACAACGTCGAGGAGAAGGCCCCCCTGCGCCGCACCGTCACCCAGGACGAGGTGGGCGCCACCGCCGCTTTCCTGGCCAGCCCCCTGGCCAGCGGTATCACCGGCCAGGTGATCTACGTGGATGCCGGGTATTGCATCACGGGGATGTGAGCCAGCCCTGTCTTCTGTCGGCCAGAGGGTGCTCGGCACTGGAGAGTCCTTGAGCGACCCCACGCAGCGAACGATTGTCGACAAGGGAGTTGCGGGGCTTGGCAATCGCCTTCAGGCCCTGGGCCATTGCTGTGATCTCTCCAGACGATTCAACGCTTTTCTGTGTGTTGACTGGACCCATAACTCATGATCCGCGAATCGGAGCCATGGCCGACCTCATCGCCGTCACCTCAAAGGCGAACGAAGAGAAGTTTTCGCCCCAGGCTCCCTGTGTCCGGATCGATCAGGCCGTGAGTTCGGCTTTTCTGGCGCAGGCCTCTGAGTTCAGGCCCGCCGGCCCCCAGCCGGTTCTGGGCTATGTCGGCACGTTCTGGGATCGCCAGGACATCGATCTGCTGCGCAGGATCGCCCTGGAGCGGCCTCACTGCCGGCTTCTGCTGGTGGGTCCCGAACTCAACCGGCGCCTGTCGGACTCCGGCCTGCTCGGCCTCGGCAATGTGGAGTGGCTGGGGAGCCTTCCCAATGATCAGGTGCCGATGCAGTTGAAGCGGATGAATCTCTGCCTGATTCCCCATCTCGATACGCCCTTCTCGCGGTTGATGGGTCCGCTGAAACTCTTTCAATACATCGCCAGCGGCAAGCCGGTGGTCTCCTCCGCCGTGGAAGGGCTGGAGCTGGCCGGTGCCCTGATCCGGATCGAAAAGGATCCCGACCGCTTCCTGCAGGCCATCGATGAGGAACTGGTCTCCGACAGTCCGGAGAAGTTCCTTGCGCGGGTGGCCTTCGCCCGGGCCCAGACATGGGAAAGCCGGGTGGAACGGATCCTGGCGGCCCTGCCGGCTCAGCCCTGAGGCATCGGCATCAGGGCCCCCATCCACTCGATGCTGGTGGTGTGCAGGTTGTAGTAAGCCGCCTCCACCTGCAGCCGGCCCGATCGGAGCCTGTCGGTGAGCATCACGCTGGAATCGACGAGGTTGCGGGCGGCGTTGAGGGTGTGACGGCGGCAGGCCTCCTCCAGGTTGTGTTCTCCGCCGAGGCTGAACAGCTCCATGCGCAGCTGGCCCACCACCTGGGACAGGCTCGGCGTCAGGTTGAGCTCCCGGTCGAAGGCGGCCGCCACCGCCCCGCAGGCGGCGTGGCCAAGCACCACGATCACCGGCACCTCCAGGTGGCTCACGGCGTACTCAAGCGAGGCGATCGCGGCCACGGTGCTCATGGTGCCGGCATTGCGCACCACGAACAGATCGCCGAAGCCCGTGTCGAACAGCAGCTCCACCGGCACCCGCGAGTCGGCGCAGCCCAGGACCGCCGCCACGGGAGTCTGGCCCGCCTCCACCTCCAGCATCCTCAGGCGATCGCTGTGGGGGTGGAGGGCATGGCCGTCGAGAAAGCGCTGGTGCCCGGCGCGCAGCTGATCGAGGACGGCACCCGGACGTTCTTGCATGGCACTCACCCCACCACCCCTGGCGGCCCGGCGCCGTAGCGCTTCACACCATGGGCCCCCCGATCGCCATGGGCGCACCGGACCGGCGGAGCGCGGTCCCGGGGGCTTTGGCATGATTCAGGTCCGGCCCGTTGCCTTCGCTCGCGTGTCCATCAGCCCTCCACGCACCGGCCCCCAGCGCACCGGCGAGGTCCATCGCGTCACCGGTGAAACCGACGTGCATGTGGCCCTTGATCTCGACGGCACCGGCCGCTGCCAGGTGGCGACCGGCGTGCCGTTCCTCGACCACATGCTCCACCAGATCGCCAGCCACGGCCTGCTGGATCTGGAGATCACCGCCCGGGGCGACACCCACATCGACGACCACCACACCAATGAGGACGTGGGCATCGCTCTGGGCCAGGCCCTCGCCCAGGCCCTGGCCGACCGCCGGGGCATCCGCCGCTTCGGCCACTTCCTGGCCCCCCTCGATGAGGCCCTGGTGCAGGTGGCCCTCGACTGCTCCGGCCGGCCCCACCTCAGCTACGACCTGGCCATCCCCGCCCAGCGCATCGGCACCTACGACACCGAACTGGTGCGGGAATTCTTCGTGGCGGTGGCCAACAACGCCGGCCTCACCCTCCACATCCGCCAGCTGGCGGGGGTGAATTCCCATCACATCGTCGAGGCCGGATTCAAGGCGTTCGCCCGCGCCCTGGACCAGGCGGTGGAGATCGATCCCCGCCGCGGTGGGGCCGTGCCCAGCAGCAAGGGGGTGCTGGAGCGCGCCGGCCATGTCGCTGCCTGACCGCTGCGCCGCCAGTAGCATCAAGTGATCTGCGTACGCGCCATGCGTCCTCTCCTTCTGCTGGTGGCCGGTTTCACGGCCGCCCTTGCCGTGGCTGCCCCGGCCCATGCCGCCGACTGCCTGCCGAGCCAGGTCGAGGCGGCCCCCTGTGCCGTGTCCCAGCCCCCCTGCCCGGTGGTGGAGCTGCCCTGCGAGGCCTGAGGGCGGGACGGCCGCCCACGCCTTCACACTCCGTTACGTGATAATCGGGACAGCGCACTGCGCTGTTCTTCCCGTGGGCTGATCCGATGACCGTTGCCTCCCCCGCCGCTGCGGCCTCGCCTGCCTACGACCGCGCCGACTGGGCCAGCTCCTTCTGCAACGTCAGCGTCGAGCTCAGCGACGAGCCCCTCGTCGCCGCCCGTGGCGCCATCCCGGCCGAGCTGAGGGGCACCCTCTACCGCAACGGCCCCGGCCGGCTTGAGCGCGGTGGCCACTGGGTCCATCACCCCTTCGATGGCGACGGGATGATCACGGCCCTGCGCTTCTCCGAGGGTGGCGCCCGGCTCAGCAACCGCTTCGTGCGCACCGAGGGCTGGCTCGCCGAGGAAAAGGCCGGCACGGTGCTCTACCGGGGCGTGTTCGGCACCCCCAAGCCCGGCGGCCCGCTGGCCAACGCCTTTGATCTGCGGCTCAAGAACATCGCCAACACCCATGTGGTGCGACTCGGCGACCAGCTGCTCGCCCTCTGGGAGGCCAGCTCCCCCCATGCCCTCGATCCCCTCAGCCTCGAGACCCGCGGCCTGACCCTGCTGGACGGGGTGCTCAAGCCAGGTGAGGCCTTCAGTGCCCACCCCCGCTTCGATCCCGGCCACCACGGCGCTCCCCGGATGGTCACCTTCGGTGTGAAGGCCGGCCCCCGCAGCACGGTGCGCCTGATGGAGTTCGCCGCCGACGGCCCCGGGGCCGGCACCCTGCTGGCCGACTCCAGCCACAGCTTCGGTGGCTTCGCCTTCCTGCACGACTTCGCCATCACCCCCAACTGGGCGGTGTTTCTGCAGAACGCCATCGACTTCAACCCCCTCCCCTACGTGCTCGGCCGCAAAGGGGCCGCCCAGTGCCTGAAGTCCCGGGCCGGGGCCCGGGGCCAGTTCTGGCTGATTCCGCGCCAGGACGGCGCCTTCGCCGGCCAGGAGCCGCGGGTGCTGGAGGCGCCGGAAGGCTTCGTGTTCCACCACCTCAACGCCTGGGAGGACGGCGATGCGGTGGTGGTGGACAGCATCTTCTACGCCGACTTCCCCTCCATCGGCCCTGACCAGGACTACAAGGAGGTCGATTTCGACCGCATCCCCGAGGGCCTGCTGGAGCGCTGCCGTCTCGACCTGGCCAGCGGCACGGTCACGGCAACGCGGCTGAGTGAGCGCACCTGTGAATTCGCCATGGTGGCGCCGGCCCGGGTGGGGCTCGAGAGCCGCTACGGCTGGATGGCGGTGGCCGAACGGGAGCGCGGCAACGACCCCCTGCAGGCCCTGATGAAGCTCGATCTCGCCAGCGGCGAGTCCCGGGTCTGGAGTGCGGCGCCCCGCGGTTTCGTCAGTGAACCGATCATGGTGCCCCGTCCCGGCGCCACGGCCGAGGACGACGGCTGGGTGCTCGGCCTGGTCTGGAACGGTGCCCGCAGCGCCAGCGATCTGGTCGTCCTCGATGCCGCCTCGATGGGCGAGGTGGCCGTGCTGGAGCTTCCCCTGGCCATCCCCCATGGCCTGCATGGCAGCTGGGTGGCTGCCTGAGGTTGCGCCAATCTGCCGGCGGCTGAAGGATCAGCGCCGCAGCAGCCCTCGGACCCGGCGCGCCACCTTGCGGGTCAGGTTGAGCAGGGGCCAGAGCAGGGAGAGGGGAAAGGGCTGGCGAACCAGCGGGGTTTCGGCCTTCCGGTAATCCTTGTAGAGCCGACGATGGGCGTTCGGGTCTGCCGAGCCATCGAAGACGCTGTAGTGCAGGCCGATCTCCTCGCTGCCGACCAGGCGCCGGTGGGGATGGGCCGCCAGGATCCGGTGGATGCTCTGGGTGTAGACGACCGGGCCGGTGGTGCAGATCACCGCCTCCCAGGGATTGGTGAAGGCGAAGGGATTGAAGCGATCGATGTTGCTGAGTACCGCAGCGATCACGGCGGCCAGATACGGATGGCCCGGAGAGGCGATGACGTGCCACTGCTGGAATTCGCCGCCCGGGATTCCGGCCAGTCGCCGGTGGGTGCCCCAGCCGGCATGGGGACTGCCGGGGGAATGGTCCCACTGGCTCAGCAGGAAGGCATCATCGTCGCGCAGCCCCTCGGAGAGCGGCCGGGTGACGCCGACCTTGACGTCCAGGTAGACACCGCCGAAGTGGTAGATGCACAGATAGCGGAACAGATCGGCCCGGGCGGCACCGTAGGCAGGATCGATTCGCCGATAGCGGGCCAGGATCGCCTCGCCGTAGGTGTCGCCGATGAAGCGCTCACGATCGTGATCGTCGTAGAAGCGATAGCTGAAGTCCGGGTTGAGGGCTTCGATCGCGCGGCAGTTCTGCTCCAGCACGGCCGGCATCCGGCTCCTGGTGCTGAAGGTCTGGTGGATGATCCTGGGGATGCCGCGGCTGGCCGGAGGATGGGAGGCCAGGGACGCCCCTGAAAGAAGCCACGCGCTGGCTCGGTTCACCCCGCTCCGCCCCTGCATCGTCTCCCCCATCGTCCAGCCGTGACAGGACCGCGCCGGCCTCAGCCGCGCGAGAAACGGGTGAAGGTGGCGGGGGAGAAGAGATGACCTTCGGAAAGGGCGATGGCGACCACGGCATCGGCGTCGGCGGCTGCATCCACACGGGCCTTGAGGGTCGGATCGGCGGCCACCTTGGCGAGGAAAGCGTTGAGCTGGGATTTGGACATGGGACCATCGACTACGGACTCTCTCCGTCCTACTCCATTCCGGAGCGCGGCCCGGAGCCTGATCTCTCGTTCCGTTCCTGCCATGGCCTGGTTCATCAAGACCGAGACCTTCCGGCTCCCCCATGATGCGGTGATTGCCCACCTGCAGGAGCACCGCCTCTGGGTAGAGCGGCTGCGCTTGGAGGGCCGCAGGATCAGCAGCGGGTATCTGGTGGACGACCAGGGGCGGCCCGGCGGCGGCGGCCTGCTGCTGCTCGAGGCCCCCGACCATGCCGCCGCCCTCGCCCTGGTGCTGCAGGATCCGATGGTGATCGCCGGTTGCGTCCACTGGCAGCTGCAGGGATGGCGGCCGGCGGTGGGGGACTTGGAGGTGCGCTGACAAGCGCACTAGCGATCCATGCTGGAACGGTCCAGCCCAAGAGCCTGAGCAAGTGCTTCTCTTGATTGCATGTTGATTGACTCCGCTGTTTTTATCGCCAGCGAACCATCCTTCATGGCTGCGATTGGATCCGCAAGTCTGGAGATCACGCCCTCGGCAAACTCTTCCTTTGAATTGGCGATCAGAATACCTTGGCCATGATAAGCATCAAGACCGCTGGAGCCGCATGTTGTTGAAACGACGGAGCGTCCGAATGACAAAGCTTCAACCGTCTTGATCTTCAAGCCAGTTCCCAGGCGTATGGGATTGATAGCGAAGAGGATCTGTGAATAGAATTGGGACAGTGATGGAACATTCCCAACGGGCTTCACGCTTGCACTTTCAGGGATTTCATTGCCGGCAGAACCTGCAATCAAGAAAACAGCATTGGGTTGCTTGGCTCTGATGAGCGGCCAGACGTCGCGCAAAAACCAATGCAGACTTTCCAGATTGGCCGAGCTGTCGGAGGCAATGTAGCCAAAGGTGCTGATGGCGTCTGGAAGAAAAGCCAATGGGCGGATGTCTGTGAAATGTCCCACGGTGAAGACGGACCGCTTGCCATGGGTAAGCCTGGCAAAGAATTCGGATTCTTCGTGTTGAATTCCCAGAATATGGTTGGCTCTGAGGAGGCCTCTGCGTTCGTCTGCTTTGTAAATGGAGTACCACCAGGACTTTGATTCTTCATTGCTTGCGATATCGTTTCTGCAGGTGAAGATGTCGTGGCAATCGAGAATCTTTAATGTTCTCGCCGGAAAAGCGTCCAAAAAGCCAGATGCGAACACATAGGCGGCAACAACTCGCGTGTAGTTCTGTTGCTTCTGAAGCCTCTCGGCCTGTTTCTTCCAGTCGGGATGAAACCACCCATCTAGACGGTGAATTCCTTGGCTGTGTCTTTCCCGGCCTCTGCGAGTAAGTCGCAGTAGAAGGTGTCTGGCTTTGCTGAGAGTCACACTCCATCTGTTGGCCGTTCGTTCATTCCAAAGAAAGTCCTGGGCCCATTGGTCAACAAACGTGTGCGTTACCTCCCTTGCCTCGGGAGAAAGTCGTGCCCAGGTTGTTTCATCTGGAATCTGAGCCCAGGCAAAATGCACCTCCAGCCCCATGCGCCTGAATTCTTGCAGAAGGGTTTGTAATCTTGTTCTGTTTCCGCTATGCGGTGGTCCGCACCCAATCGGAGAGATTACAAGCACACGACGATCAGAGTTGGAGCCAGGCTCAGCTGGACTGATGCGCCTTCTGATCAATGGAGGAGTCATTGAACGATGAGTCCCGAGAATGACATTTTAGTGGCCACTGGAGGTGCATGGAGCTGTCGACTAAATCGATTGTGATCATATGTCTCTAGCATGGGTGGAAAAATCGTTCAAGCTTTAATCTGAGGATGTCTATGGGGACAATGATGTCCGCACGCTTAATGGGTACCCAAGTGGATAGCGGCCCAGGCTCTCTACCCATGACTCGAGCGTAATTCAGTTGGCATACTTTTGCAAGACCACTGAAATAGGGAGGAGAGTAGTTTCGAGGAGTCAGCTCCAAAAGGGTTGTACCGGGCGCGCTGAATACCGCATTGGCGAGGCTGGCACCGTGAATACCTAGCAGGAGATTTGCGGAGGAAGCAAGGCGAACCTGATCAGAAAAGGAAAGGGAGCCACAATCGATGCATTGAATTCCATAGCTCTCTAGAACAGAATAAACCTCCTCCGCGTTCACTATTCTTCTCGTGGCAGGGAAGTGACGATCAAAAAAGATCGGCGATGAAGGAGTCGTCTGTGGTTGTCGAAGCTGACGCAGGAAGTCAATGGCCCATGGAGTGTAGGTGCGATTTGCACAGGGTATGGTGGTCAACACAAGTTCTTCAGCCAAGTAGTTCTTGCCTGGGCTGATCCCGATGATTTTCTGGGGGGGGATGCCTAAGAGAGATAGTGACTCGGATTGAAATGGCTTGATCGGACCTTTGACGAGAACATTGTCGATCTCATCCATGCGGATGCATTCGCCAGCGATTCTCAGAATTGGAAGGTACTGAAATAGCCAGTGATAGTAATTGTCGCTCCACGGCCCAGTGAGGCATAGAGAGCGTCCATTGATGATGACGGACTCACCATGAATGTCATCACGAAGCTGGGCCTCATTGTGATAATCAATCTCTGTGGACTCAATGGTATGACCATCTGAGCGCTCACGCCATCTCCCACAAAGGTAGTGCCCGTGATGAAGAATGGAATCTCCGCTATTGACGAGCACTCCGTCCTGGATGATTATCTGACCCTGAATGGATTCAGCATCGGCGTGGAGAACGCGATCTTTAGGTCCGATGCCTGCTGCAGGGCCACGGTTCGTAGCTTGGAGTCGTACAGCGTTGAAGATCACCTGTTCGCAGGGCGGGTCACTAGAGTTGAGCTTCTTTTTTCGGCGTACCAATTCTCCAAGGTACGCGTATGCACGCATCGTGTAGATAGTCAGGAGAAACTTATATCCATGGGACTGTTCCTGGCTGGCTCTCCAGAGCGATGCCCAGAGCCGACGAAGGATGGCCCGGGGTAGGCGGACAAGGTTGGCAAGGGTTGACATCATGGCCGTTGCAACGCTGATTCGGCTACCTGACTGCTTAAGCTGCCTTTCGACAAGGTTTACGGGGTTGGCGATACCCTCGTTTGCCGGGCTTATCCAGTGGAATTTATCATGAAATGTTCGGTTCGGGCGTTCTGTGCATCCCTTCTGCTGATGACTGCCAGTGTGTTGCTTTCTCTGCAGTTACTCTGAAGGCTTCGCCTGGCAATGCGGCGAGCCCGCTCGCGGAATGTTGTCTTTGGTGCCGAAGAAAGATATCCGCGCCCAACACTCTTCCGAAAATCTCATTGTCAATCCTTGGACGTCAGGTTAGGATCGCAATGAATGGCAATTCTGGCGGGCATTGGTAAGTATGATTCAATCGGCTCAATCGGCCAGGAATCAGGAGCCTGCGCTCCAATCAGGACAGGGGTATTCGCCGCGAGTTGACGGCAGCAATTCGACATCTCCGCTTCGCCGTGTTTTTGTGGTCGGTCTGGTGGGCCCATCTCGGCTTGCATGCTTTGAGGCCTTGCGTGGGTTTTGTGATGTCACCGTCATCTCCCCTGCCCTGACGCTGGCCGGCTGGATCCCGTTCGCGCTGCCATGGCGCAGGGGCCGATGCGAGCTGCCGCGCGGTGCCTTTTCCCACCGTCGCTGGCTCGTCCGACTTTTGGCTCCTTTGGTGGGCCATCGTCTTGAAACGTTCTACGGCCGTGGTGACGTTGTCATCATCGCCAATCCATCTTTCTGGCCATTTGCTATCCACTACCGACGGCTAGCTCCTGTTGTTGCGTATCATGTGTTTGATAACTATGCCGCCTATCCCTTTATTCGATTGGACCAGGAGATGTTCGTCGCGAAGCATGTCGATCTTGTGTTCGCCGTTTCCCGAGGAATTGTCGATGCTCTGCAGCGACGATGCGGATTTCAGCTCCCATCTGTCCATGTCATTCCCAACGGCTTTCCTGGCTCGTGGCTTCCACCGTCCATCCCCTCAGAAAGGCAGAGGTTGCCTGACCGGTTATCGGAAGACTTTCGGCCATTGATTGGCGTCATTGGGGTCATCAGTTCACGCGTCGATCTACTGCCAGTCCTGGCAGCTCATGATGCCCTTCCAGCCTTGCGCTGGCTCTTCATCGGGCCCGTCTACAGGGAAGTTCCCGGTCTTGCTGAATTGCAGAGCAGCCCACGTTGCCGCTTTCTTGGCGCCCTGCCCTACGAGACGCTTCAGCCCTATTTCGCCACCCTCGACGCGGCCTTGCTGCCCCTCACCGACGATGACATCAACCCCTGCAGCAGCCCCGTCCGCTTCTTCTCCCAGCTACCCACCGGTCAGCCGATTCTCTACACCGGCACCTGCGCCCAGATCGCTGAAACTCCCTCTCTGGCTTATCACTGCGCCGATGGCCAGGCGCTTACGGCCACCCTCAAGAACCTGGCCGCCACCGGCTTCGATGACGGCCGCGCGGAAGAGCGCCATCGCTTCGCCATGGGATGCACCTGGGATCAACGGGCTGCGGCGATCGCCCAGGCCCTGGAGGCGGTGCTGGAGGCCCGCTCCCGCCCCCCCGCAGCCCGCTAAGGATCTGTCGGTGTTGCTCCAGTCCTGCCCAGCAGCTCCCTCAGTCCCGGCGCCAGCCGACTGAAGGCACGCCCCCGATGACCGAGTTGGCCCTTGAGGCCCTTGTCCATCTCCGCGTAGCTGAGGCCCGCCTCCGGCACGAGGAACACCGGGTCGTAGCCGAAGCCGCCGCTGCCCCGCGGGGCCTCCAGGATCTCTCCGTCGCAGCGGCCCTCCACCTCCAGGCGGATCGCCCCGCTCGGGTCGGCCACGGCCAGGGCGGCCACGAAGGCCGCCCGCCGGTCCGGCCCCAGGCCCTGAGCGCAGCGCGCCTGGTCCGCATCCCCCAGCTCCTGCAGCAGGCGGGCGATCCGGGCGGGGTCGCTGTCGGCGTAGCGGGCCGAATGGACCCCGGGGGCGCCGCCCAGGGCCGCCACCGCCAGGCCCGAGTCGTCGGCCAGGGCCCAGTGGCCGGTCGCCCGGGCCACCGCCTCGGCCTTCAGGCGGGCATTGGCGGCGAACGTGGTGCCCGTTTCCTCCACCTCCAGGCCCTCCGGCTGGGGCCGCACCTCCAGGGGCAGGGAGGCCAGCAGGTGGGAGAACTCCCGGATCTTGCCGGCGTTGCCGCTGGCGATCACCAGCACGGTGGGCGCCACCCCGGGCTCCGATGGGGCGGCCATCAGATGCTCTCCGCCAGCTGGCGGGCCCAGGCCAGCACGGCCTGCACCCGCTCGGTGTCGGGGGCTTCGCAGTAGAGGCGCAGCAGCGGCTCGGTCCCGGAGAAGCGCAGCATCAGCCAGTGGCTGGGGCCCATCCGCAGCTTGACGCCATCGGTGCGGTTCACCTCCAGCACCGTCGCTCCGGCCACCTGCTGCGGCGGATCCTGGGCCAGCAGGGCCTCCAGCCGGCGGCGGCTGGCCATGTCCGGCAGACGCAGGTCGAGGCGGTCGTAGACGCTGGCGCCACCGCAGCGCTCCTGCAGGGCCGTCAGCCGGGCCCCGAGGGGCAGCCCCCCTTCCACCAGGGCTTCGATCAGCAGCAGGGCTGCGAACAGGGCATCCCGCTCCGGCAGATGGATGCCGAAGCCCACCCCGCCCGATTCCTCTCCCCCCACCAGCACCTCGCTGCTGAGCATCTCGGCGGCGATGTACTTGAACCCCACCGGCATCTCGATCACCTCCCGGCCCAGGTCGGCCGCCACCAGGGCCATCAGGTCGGAGCCGCTCACGGTCTTGACGACACGGCCCCCCAGCCCGCGGGCCCGGGCCAGGTGGTCGATCAGCAGCGGCATCAGCAGCTGGGTGCTGCAGAAGCGGCCCTGCTCGTCCACCGCGGCGATGCGGTCACCGTCGCCGTCGAAGACGATGCCCACCGCCGGCCGGCCAGCGGCGGTGGCCTGGCGCACCTCGGCGATCAGTCGCTCCAGGTAGGGAGCCAGGGGTTCGGGCGGGTGGCCGCCGAACAGGGGATCCCGCTCCCCCCGGATCTCCCGGATCACGCCCGCGGCGGCCCCCGCCTCCCCCAGCAGGGCCGGCAGCCCGCCGGCGGCCGAGCCGTGCATCGGGTCCACGATCACCTGCAGGCCGGCGGCGGCCAGACCCTGCACCAGGGCCGCGGCGTCGACCTTGGCGCCGAGCCCCGCCAGGTAGGTGCCCATGGCATCGAAACGTTCGGTGTCGCCGGGGATCGGCACCGTCAGGCCCCCGGCGGCCAGGCGCCGCTCCACCCGGGCGGTGAAGTCGCCCTCCACCGAGCCGCCGAAGGGTCCCTTGATCTTGAGGCCCAGCCATTCCGGCGGGTTGTGGCTGGCGGTGATCACCAGGGCCCCGAGGGCGCCCCGCTCCACCACCGCCCAGCTGCAGGCCGGGGTGGGCACGGGGGTGGCGGCCAGCAGGGGCACCAGATCAGCCCCCCGCACGGCGGCGGCGATGGCCTCGGCCAGCTCCGGGGCCAGGAAGCGCCGGTCGTAGCCGATCACCACCTCCCGGCTGGCGAGGCCCTCCGGGGCGCTGGCGGCCAGTTCCCGGGCGGCGGCGGCCGCCACCGGCAGCAGCCGCTCCATGGTGATGTCCACCCCGAGGATGCCCCGCCAGCCATCGGTGCCGAAGAGGATCGGTCCGGCCTCGAGGGGCAGGGGGGCGGAGGCCATGGGCGGCGCGGAGGCGATGGAGGGGCAGGCCGGTCGTAGCAGGCCGGCCGCTCCGGATGGCTGCGGCGGGTGCCGGCCTGATGGCAGGCCACCGGTCCCCCTAGCCTGCATCCCATGCCCCAGAACCCGGACGCCGCCTCCCCCGGATCCCCCGTCCTCACCGACCGCCTGCTGCGCAGCTGGGTGCGCTGCCGGCGGCGGGCCTGGCTCGATCTCCACGGTGCGCCCCAGGAGCGGCAGTGGAGTGCCCACCGCGCCCTGGCCCTCGATGACCAGCTGCGCAGCTTCCAGAGCCTGCTGCCCCAGCGCCCCGGCCACGGGGAGGCCGCCTGCCGCGACGGGGCGCCCGGTGTGGTGGGGCTCAGGCTCGCGGGAACGGGCCCCCGGGGCCTGCGCCTGGAGGCCCACCCGAGCCTGCTGGAGCGGGTCGAGGAGCCCAGCCGCTGGGGCGCCCACAGCTACCGGCCGGTGCTGGCCCGCCAGGGCCGGCGCCTCACCCGGGAGCACCGCCTGCAGCTGGCCCTGTGGGGGCGGCTGCTGGAGGAGCACCAGCGGGCCCCCGTGCCCCATGGGCTGGTGGTGGCCGGCGCCGACCGGGGGCTGGAGCGGGAAAGGCTCGCTCTCGGCCCTTCCCTGCAGCGCCAGCTCGACGAGAGCCTGGAGCGCCTGGCCCTCGACCTGGCCCGCAGCGAGCCGCCGCCCCTGGTCAGCGACCGCAAGAAATGCACCCTCTGCAGCTGGCGCGGCGCCTGCGATCGGGTCGCGGCCGCTGAGGGGCACCTCAGCGAGGTGAGCGGCATCGGCGGCAAGCGCCGCGAGCTGCTGCTGGAGCTGGGCATCACCAGCCTCGACCAGCTGGCGGCGGCCGATCCGGACCGGCTGGCCGAGGACCTGGCCGTCCACAGCGAGCAGCACCGCGAGGTGGCCCCCAAGCTGGTGGCCCAGGCCAGGGTGCAGCAGCAGGGCACCCCCCGACGCAGCGGCGATGGGGCCGGACCTGCCCTGCCGGAGCTCGCGGCGGCGCCCGGGGTGCTGCTCTACGACATTGAATCCGACCCCGATGCCCGCGACGACTTCCTCCATGGCCTGGTGCGGCTGGAGCGCGGCGCGGACGGCCTCTGGCCCGGCGCGCCCGGGCCGGGGGAGGACCTGGGGAGCTACCAGCCCCTGCTCGCCCTGCAGGAGCACGGCGAGGCCCTGCTCTGGCGGCGGCTGAGCACGCTGCTGGCCCGCTATCCCGACTGGCCCGTGCTGCACTACGGCGAGACCGAGTCGGTCGCCCTGCTGCGGCTGGCCGAGCGCCAGGGGGCCAGCGAGCGGGAGCGGGAACGGTTGCGGGCCCGGCTGGTGGACGTGCACCAGCGGCTGCGGCGCCACTGGCTGCTGCCGGTCAACAGCTACGGGCTCAAGGCCGTCGCCGGTTGGCGGGGCTTCACCTGGAGCCAGAAGGGGGTCGACGGCGCCCGCTGCCTGCTCTGGTGGCGCCAGTGGCGGGAGGGCTCCGGCGGGCCGCGGCGTCCGAGCCGGCGGGCCCTGGGCCGCAAGCTGCAGCGGATCTTCCGCTACAACCAGGACGACAGCCTGGCCACCTGGGCGGTGGTCCGCTGGCTGCTCGATCAGGACGCGGCCTTGCCCCCCGGCCCCACCGGCGGCGGCTGAAACGCCTCCGGCAGCGACAGGCACAGGGGCACGCCCGGGGCCGCCCCGGCCAGCAGCTGGCTCTCCGGCAGCCAGGCCTTGCGCACCAGGGCCAGGCCGATCCAGCCCCCGTCAGCGGGGAGTTCCAGGCTGGAGGTGATCACCCCGGCGCGGCCCCCGGCCCCGTCCTGCAGGGGTGTGCTGACTGCGACGGCCCCGTCGGGGACAGCCGAAGCCCACCAGCGGCGCAGCTGCTGCTTCACCCCGTCGTAGGTGGCCAGCTTGGCCAGGGTCTCCTGGCCCACGTAGCAGCCCTTGCTCAGGCTCACCCGCCCCGCCAGCCCCAGCTCGAAGGGGTTGATCTCCTCGTTGATCTCCCCCGGCGCCGCCGGCAGGCCCTGCTGGAGCCGCCAGCGTTCCGCCTCCAGCGGCTCCAGGGGGCGCCGGGCGGCGAGTGCCGGGGGCAAGGGAGTCTCGGCCGGAAGCAGCAGGGCCTCCCCCAGCCGCCAGCCCGGCGAGCCCTCGAGCGGCGCCCAGGTGCCGGCCGGCAGGGCCTCCGGCTCCGGTGCCCCCAGCGGCTGGTGCAGGACGGCCGCCGTCACCGGACCCAGCCGCACCTTGTCGGCGGGGAACAGCACCCGGTCGAGGGCGGTGCGCACGGCCCCGGGATCTCCGTCGACGATCACCAGCCAGGCCCCGGCGTCATCCACCAGCACCTCCGCCACCGCCCGCAGCCGGGCCGTGGGGCTGATGCAGCAGGTGCCGAGCCACTGGCCAGGGCGGGCCCCTTCGAGGGCCTGGCTGGTCTGGCCGTGCAGCACCCGCAGGGTGTCGGGACCGTCGAGCCGCAGCAGGCCCACCGGCCGCGACCAGCGGCTCCCCTCCGGCGGCGTCCACTGCCAGGGATCGGCCGCAGCCGGTGTCGGGTCGGGGGAGGGGGCCATGGCAGAGCGCGTCGCGGGGTTCAGCCTGTCGCGGGGCTCAGCCTGCCGCGCCGTCCAGCCCAGCGGCCGTGGCGGCCACCTCCTCGAGCAGGAACAGGCTGCGAAGGTCGAGGCCCGTTTCCTCCATCGCCTCGGCACCCCCCTCCTGGCGATCGACGATCGCCACCACCCGCTCCACGGCGTAGCCCGCCTCCTGCAGCTGGGCCACGGCCTTGAGGGCCGAGCCGCCGGTGGTGACCACGTCCTCCAGGACCGTGATCCGGCTCCCGGCCGGCGGCAGGGGGCCTTCGAGCCAGGCGCCGGTGCCATGGCCCTTGGCCTCCTTGCGCACGATCAGCGCATCGAGGTCGCGGCCGGCCAGGGCGGCCTGCAGGGCCACCGCGCTCACCAGCGGATCGGCCCCCAGGGTCAGCCCCGCCACCGCGGCGGCTTCGTCTTCCACCAGCTCCAGCATGAGGCGGCCCAGCAGGGCCAGGCCGATGCCGCTCAGGCTCACCGGCTTGCAGTTGACGTAGTGCGGGCTGCGGCGCCCCGAGGCCAGGGTGAAGTCACCCAGCCGGTAGGCCCGCTCCGCCAGCAGGGCGAGCAGGGCGGAACGCTGTTGGCTGGGGCTGGAGGGCAGGGAGACCATGGACGTTGGGGAAGCGGCGTTGGGGAAGCGCGTTGCGGCGGGCCATGGATGGGCGAGAGCGTCAGAGGTCGCTAACCTGCGCACATATCGCCCCGAGGCTGGGCCTGTAGACCCCATGACAGCACCGATCCTGGCAGTGCCTGCCCCCCTCGCCGCCCGTCTCACAGCCCGCCTGTCGGCCCGCCTCGCTGCCGGCGTCACAGCCCTGCTGCCCCTGGTTGTCCTGGCCCCCGCCCTGGCCGGCCCGGTCCTGTGCACCACCACCCTCGAAGCCCCCATCCCCGGCTCGGCCGGCACGGGGCCGGTGGAGGTCACCCGCTGCGGCGTGACGCGCTCCGCCCCCGAGCTGATGGAGCAGCGCTTCTACAGCTTTTCGGCTCCCTTCGCCCAGGGCGTCAACCTGCTCCACCAGATCACCGATCCCCTCGGTCTCTCGATCCCCGGCCGCGATGGCGGCAGGATCGTCGCCTTCGGTTTCCCCGACCAGAACATCATCTGGGACGGAACCGCCATCGAGAACACCGCGTCGGTGATGCTGACCGATCAGAGCGGTCTGATGCCCCAGCGCACCGCCGACATCACCAACGGCTTCAGCACCAGCCTCGGGGCTGGGGCCGCCACCCCCACCTACGTCCGGCCGTCGGCTGCCACCACCTGGACCCCGCCGATCCGGGGCCTCTGGTGACGCCTCCGCCCAGCCGGTGGCCCGTCCCCCGGGGGTCTAGCAATCTGGTGAATGCAGCGAACTCATAATTCGCCTTAGGCGAGTTCGATCCTCGCGACCCCCATCCGCCTCACTCGCCCCACATCCGCAGCAGGTTGGCGTAGCTGCGGCTGAGCAGATCGAAGATCTCGTCCTTGCCCTGCTCCTGGAAGAGGGCGCGCCGGGCGGTGTCGAGCTCGAACAGCAGTTCGCGCCGGTCGCTGCGGCGCACCCTGCTCTGGATCCAGCCCACGGCCACCAGCCGTTCACCCCGCGTCACCGGCTCCACCCGATGCAGCAGGGAGCTCGGATACACCAGGGCATGGCCGGCGGGCAGGCGCAGGGGGCTCTCACCGCCCGGATCCTCCAGCACCAGGGCGCCACCGTCGTACTGATCGGGTTCGCTCAGGAACAGGGTGAAGGAGAGGTCGGAGCGGCCGCCGGCCATGAAGGCATTGTCGACGTGACGGCCGTAGCCCTCGCCGACGCCGCAGCGGCTGAAGCGCAGGTTGTGCAGCCGCACCGGCAGGGCCGCCGCCTGGAGCAGCGGATGCTGGAGCAGGCGGTCGCTGAGGGCGGAGGCGAGGGTCTGGTGCAGGGAGGACCCCGGGTCCAGCTGGCGGTTGCGCTTCACGGCCCGGGCGTGCCATCCGGCCGTTTCGGCCCCGTCCCGCCAGGGGACGTCCTCCGCCAGCAGGGCCTGCCGCAGCTCGTCGACCTGACCGGCACTCAGCAGGGGTTCGAGACGGAACTGCATTCACCGGCTGTCCGCTGCGCCACAATTCTCCCCCCACCCCACCACGGTGCATGCCATGGCCCGATCCAGCATCGCCCTGTTCCTGGTCACCACCGGCCTGATCACGGCCACGATGGGCTGCGCCCAGGCCCCCGAAGCGAAGGACCAGGAGGGCGGCGAGAATGGCATCAGCGCCCCGGCCGAGGAACGGCCGGCCCCCGGGGCGCCGGATGGGGCCGGCAAGGACGGCGCTATGGACGGCGACAAGGACGGCGACGGTGGCGAGGGCGGCGAAGGCGGCGAAGGCTGAGCCGGGCCGCGGGGCCTAACCTTCAGCCACGACACCCCACCGATGCGCTTCCTGGTTCTGGCGATCCTGTTGGCCCTGCTGGCCTTCTTCGCTGCCGGGGAGCTTGCGTTGATCCGTCTGCGGCCCAGCCGCGTCCAGCAGCTCGAAGAGGCGGAGGAGCCCGGCGCCCGTTCCGTGGCCCGGCTTCAGCACCGGATGCGCAGCGTCCTGGTGGCCACCCAGCTGGGTCTGGTGCTGGCGCTGCTGGCCATGGGCTGGCTGGCCCGGGGCCTGGCGGAGCAGGTGGCCGGCTGGATGGGCCGGGGCGAGCAGGCCTGGATCGATGCCGGGGTCTTCCTGGTCCTGGCCCTGCTGGCCACCCTCCTGGGCGGTCTGGTGCCCAAGGCCTGGGTGCTGCACCGTCCCGAGGGCTCGGCCCTGCGGCTGGCGCCGCTGCTGGAGTCCCTCACCCGCACCCTGGCGCCGCTGCTTCTGGTGATCGAGCGCTTCAGCGGCGGCCTGCTGCGGCTGCTGGGGCTGCCGCGCAACTGGGATGAGCTGGTGCCGGTGCTGTCGGCCGGTGAGCTGGAGACGCTCATCGAGAGCGGCAGCGTCACCGGCCTGATGCCCGACGAGCGCAGCATCCTCGAGGGGGTGTTCTCCCTGCGGGACACGCTGGTGCGCGAGGTGATGATGCCGCGCTCCGGCATGGTCACCCTGCCGCTGGATGTCACCTTCGCCCAGATGATGGAAGCGGTGCATGCCAGCCAGCACGCCCGCTTCCCGGTGATCGGCAGCTCCCTCGACGACGTGCGCGGCATGCTCGACCTGCGGCGGCTGGCCGAGCCGATCGCCCGGGGCCAGCTGCACCCCGACACGGCCCTGGCCCCCTGGATCCTGCCGGTGGCCCAGGTGCAGGAAAGCGCCTCCCTGGCCGATCTTCTGCCGCTGATCCGCAGCGGCCAGCCCCTGCTGGTGGTGGTGGATGAACACGGCGGCACCGAGGGGCTGGTCACCGTGGCCGACCTCACCGGCGAGATCGTCGGTGAGGACGAGAACCCCCTGGAGACGGCCCAGGACCTGCTGCCCCTCGTCGACGGCAGCTGGTCGGCGGCGGGGGACCTGGAGATCGTCGAGCTCAACCGCCAGCTGGGCCTGCAGCTGCCCGAGGCGGACGGCCACCACACCCTGGCCGGCTTCGTTCTGGAACGGCTCCAGCACATCCCTTCCCCCGGGGAGGGTCTCCGCTGGCAGGGCGTCCGCATCGACGTTCTCACCATGGACGGCCCCCGCATCGAGCGGGTTCAGATCACCCTCGCCAGCACGGACGGAACCTGATCATCGATAATGCGGCCAACTGCTCTGCCCCTGCCATGAACCCAGTGCGCGTGGGTGTCATCGGCATCGGCAACATGGGCTGGCACCACGCCCGGGTGCTGAGCCTGCTCCGCGATGCCGAACTGGTGGGTGTCGCCGACCCCGACGAGGCCCGCGGCCGGCTGGCGGTGGAGCAGTTCGACTGCCGCTGGTTCCCCGCCTACGAAGATCTGCTCGGCGAGGTGGAGGCCGTCTGCATCGCCGTTCCCACCCTGCTGCACCACCGGGTCGGCATGGCCTGCCTGCAGGCGGGGGTGCACGTGCTGATCGAGAAGCCGATCGCCGCCACCCAGGAGGAGGCCGCCGACCTGATCGGCGCCGCCGAGGCGGCCGGACGCCTGCTGCAGGTGGGCCACATCGAGCGGTTCAACCCCGCTTTCCGGGAGCTGCTGCGGGTGGTGGCCAACGAGGAGGTGGTGGTGCTCGAGGCACGGCGCCACAGCCCCAACGCCGACCGGGCCAACGACGTGTCGGTGGTGCTCGATCTGATGATCCACGACATCGATCTGGTGCTCGAACTGGCCGCCTCCCCGGTGGTGCGGCTGGCGGCGGCCGGCGGCCGCAGCTCCGATGGCCCGATCGACTACGTCAACGCCACCCTGGGCTTCGCCAACGGCGTGGTGGCCAGCCTCACGGCCAGCAAGATGGCCCACCGCAAGATCCGCAGCCTCAGCGCCCACTGCCGCAGCAGCCTGATGGAGACGGATTTCCTCAACCGCAATCTGCGCATCCACCGGCGCTCCCATGAATCGGTCAGCGCCGACCACGGCGAGCTGCTTTACCGCAACGACGGCTTCATCGAAGAGGTGAGCACCACCTCGATCGAACCCCTCTACGCCGAACTCGAGCACTTCCTCCAGTGCGTGCGCGGTCGGGAGACCCCGGCCGTGGATGGCCTGCAGGCCTCCCGGGCCCTGCAGCTGGCCGACCTGATCGAGCAGTGCGTCGAGCAGCCCAACCTCTGCATGGCCCTGGAGGCCCCGATCTAGACACCCGCCGCCGGGATCATCGCGGCAGGGGCCGCGTCCCGGTCCGCCAGCTCCTGCAGGGCCAGCAGCTGCCAGCGGCGGCAGTCGGCCGGGGAGGAGCGGTAGAAGAGATCCCAGGCTTCCGCCTTGTGTCGGCCGTAGGCCTCGCTCGGCACCTCGGGATGGCGCTGCTGCCAGCCCACCCGCACGGCGTGGCCGATCACCACGTCCAGGGCCAGGTCGTCGTCGAACTGGACCTGGGGGTTGGCGGCCACGAAGGCCATCAGGGTGAGCAGGGTCTCGATGCAGAGCCGGCGGTACTCCGGCGCTTCGATCTTGCTCAGCAGGTGCTCTACCAGGATCGCGAAGTTCTTCTCCCCCGGCGTCTTCTCGCGCAGCAGGGGGGCGCTCTCCAGGCGATTGCGGCGCTCCAGCTTGTCGCCGATCACCAGGCCCCTGCAGTGGTGCAGCAGGTCCCAGATGCCCGGGTAGAAGTCCTTCGGCACCCGCTGCAGGGCCCCGAGCCGCATGCGGTGCTGCAGCCAGCTGCCGTCCTTGGGCAGTTCCGCCAGGGGGTCGGGCACCTCCCAGCGCACCCGCCCGCGCAGGTGCAGCTGCTCCTTGCGCTGCAGGGAGGCCCGGGCGTGCTCCACGTCCGCCAGCACGGCCCGCAGCCGGCGGCGGATGGCGTGGGGCGGCAGGGCGCAGAGGGCCTCGAAGGCCTCACTGGGGCTGAGGTTGGCCTCCGCCGCCAGCTCGCCGGTGAGCAGCAGCAGGAACTGACCCAGCTGCAGGGTGAGGCTGCCGCTGAGCAGATCCACGTCGGAGCGGGCCAGGGCATCGATGGCCAGCAGCAGCTCCTGCTGCAGCATCCATTCCCGGCCGTCCTCACCGCTGAAGCGGCGCACCATCGCCGCGATCGCCAGGCTGCCCTCCGGATGGCCGAGCAGCGAATCGCGGGTGTAGTTGCGGCCCACCACCACCTGCTTCTGGCGCAGCAGCAGGTCGGTGAGGGCATCCTCAAGCTGGGGGTGCACCAGGCCCATGGCCCCGGCGGCCCGGCGCACCACGCTCCAGTCGGCGTCGGCGAGGCCACGGCGGTAGACCTCCTCCAGCAGCACCATCAGCCGCACCCCCGGGCCGCTGCGGGGTCCCTGCAGGCGGGCATTGGGGCCGAGCCGGCGGCTCAGCAGCTCCAGCACCTCGGCCTGCTCCTCCAGGGAGCGGCTGGCCCAGAGCCTGTCCACCAGGTGGGCCAGCGGCACGTCCTCCAGCTCCTGCTCCTGGCGGGCGGTGAGCGGCTGGTGGCTGGCGCTGGGCGGCAGCAGGGTGTGGCCGTCCGGCACCAGATCGCAGGCCGCCAGCGCCTGGGGCGGCAGGTCGATCAGGCTGGCGAGCGGCACCAGCTCCTCCAGCGACACCAGCCGCACCGGCACCGAGCCCAGCTGGCCCTGCTGCAGATCGCGGCCCAGGTTCAGGAAGGCGCCGGGGTCGCGGCGGAAGGGGCCAGCGGCGACCGGCACGAGCAGCAGCGGGGCGCCGGAGCCCCGCCAGTGGCGCTGCAGCACCCGCACCTCGGTGGCCACCGTGTCCACCAGCACCTGGGCATCGTCGGCCAGGTAGAAGGTGTCCTCCTCCAGCACCGCCGGCAGGAAGCCGATCAGTTCGCCGTCGTGGCGGTAGAGGCGGGCGGTGGCCTGGGTCTCCATGCGCACCGGCGGGTGGCCCGAGAGGCCCAGGCGGCCGTTGGCGCCCACCGTCGCCAGGCGCCGGGCCAGCTCGCTGGAACTGGCCACCCGCAGGGGGGACGTCCCGTCCGAGGGCCGCCGCACCGGCAGGCCGGCCTCCGCCAGGGCCGCGGCGATGCTGTCGTCGGCCGGAGCCAGGGCCACCAGCACCTCCTCGGCCCCCGGGGGGTTGGGGTGACGGCGCCCGCAGGGGTCGAGATCCTCGGCGGTGATCAGGCCGTGCAGCAGCAGATCCGACAGCCAGGTGAGGCTCTGGGTCCAGAGCAGGGGCACGTTCTCGTTGGGGACGCGGGTCTGGCTGCCGGGCTGGCGGCGCTCGGCCTCGATCAGCCGCTCCGGCACCAGGTAGAGCTCCGGCAGCAGGGCCTCCCCGTCGACCGACACGCTCAGCTCCGCCAGCTGCTCCCGCCAGCGGCGGGCTTCCTCCCAGCGGCCCTCGCAGCAGGCGGTGATCAGCTCGTAGGCCAGGAACAGGGGCCACTCGGATTCGATGTGCTCGAACTGGGCCAGCTCCTCCCGTTCGTAGTGGAGCCGGGTCACGTCCTCCAGCACCGTCTGGTGGCCATCGCGCCGGAATCGCTTGTAGCCGTAGGACCCGGCCAGCTCGCTGCGGATCTTCTCCCGGGTGCGCTCCACCAGCGCCGGATCCTCCACGGACCAGGCGGGGTAGCCGATCACCGACAGGCAGGCGCTGTCGACCTCCTTGCTGGCCGATTCCCTCGGCAGCAGGCCGCGCAGGGCACGGCGCAGCCGGACGATGGCGTCATGGGGGATGGTCAGGCAGCTGCTGCCGTCGCCCTGGGGGCCGTAGAGATCCAGCCCCACGAGGGTCTCGAGGGCGGCCTTCACCATGCCGATCGAGCTGGCGTTGCGCTCCGGCTGGCCGTGGTTGCCCTTGTCGCCCCGCTCCCAGATGCCGTAGTCGGCCACCCGGTAGGCCCGGGCCACGTAGTAGACGAGGTTCTGGAGGAAATCGCGTTCGTGGCTGGTCTGCACGATCACCAGGCCCGAGCGGGTGAGCTGGGCGAGCTGCAGCAGGAACAGGGCCGTGGCGTCGAGCTGCAGATGGCCCCAGCCGTCGTCGTCCACCACCGGATCGCCCGTGGCGGTGTCGAACTTGGCGTGGATGGCGTCGAGGCGCTCGAGGCTGGTCTTGAAGCGCTCCACCTTTGCCGACTGGCGCATCATCGAGCGCATCAGCCCCCGCATCAGCTGCAGCACCCGCTGCTCCAGTTCGAAGCTGCGGCGGCAGGGTCCCTGCAGCCGACGGTGGGCCAGGGCCAGCCCCCAGACGCACTGGATGGAGTAGACGCAGTCCCGCACCCAGGCATCGCCGTAGTTGCCGTGCACGGTGCTGGCGGTGCTGGCGGGCAGCAGACCCGTGATCGGATGCTGGCGCCGCAGGACGACGTGCTCGATGCCGCGGTCGAGCCGTTCCAGGAGCTCTCTGGCCTCCGCCTCGCCGGTGGAAGGGGCTGGCGGATCGATCACGCCCCTGTCGCCATTGCTCGCCGTGCTCATCATGGTCGCGTCAGGACGGGGCGTGCCGGTGGTGGCGGCCGTGGAACCAGGCCATAGATTCTCCCCGCCGTCGTTCCTTCCCATGGCAGCCCTCGCGACCACGCCGGTCCGTGCCCGCGTCCTGGGCATTCCTGTGAATGTAAGCAACGACGTCTTCCGGGACGCCGTGGCCCTGCACGCGGCCGGCGGTGGCCAGATCGTCACCCTCAATGCGGAGATGACGATGGCGGCCCTGGCGGATCCCGCCCTGGGGGCGGCGATCGAGGCGGCCCGCATGGTCATCCCCGATGGGGCCGGCGTGGTGTGGGCCCTGGGTCGCCAGTCGCACCGGGTGCGCCGGGCCCCGGGGATCGAGCTGGCCCGCCGCCTGCTCGACCATGCGGCCGCCAGCGGTTGGCGGGTGGCCCTGGTGGGGGCGAGTCCGGCGGTGATGGATCAGCTGCGCGATCGCCTCGCCCACGACCTTCCTGGGCTGAAGCTCGTCTTCAGCGTCCACGGCTACCAGAGCGCGGACGCCTGGCCCGGGCTCGAGCGCCAGCTGCTGCAGTGCCGCCCGGATCTGGTGCTGGTGGCCCTGGGGGTGCCGCGCCAGGAAACCTGGATCCAGGAGCTGCCCGGACCCCGCAGCGGCCTCTGGATGGGGGTGGGCGGCAGCTTCGACATCTGGGCCGGCGCCAAGAAGCGGGCCCCCGCCTGGATGGGGGCCCTGCACATCGAGTGGCTCTACCGGCTGATCAAGGAGCCCAGCCGCTGGCGGCGCATGCTCTCGCTGCCGGCCTTCGCCTGGGCTGTGCTGCGCGAACGCCGCTGAACGGTGGTGCTCAGTGAACGCCGCTGATCAGCGGAAGCCGACGGAGGCCTGCCAGACGAAGGCCAGCAGCAGGAAGAACAGGGGAATGATCGGCAGGATGTCCACCAGGGGGCCGAAGGCCTGGTACGCCTCGGGCAGCTGGGCGAGGGTATGGGGCGCGTAGCTGGCCAGCAGGGAGAGAGCCATGCCTGGGGGAGAACCGTTGCAATGGCCGGAACCTACCACGTGTGGGCGGCCGGGGAGTCTGGCTCCCAGGGAGCGAAATCCTCTGAAAAACATCCCTCGCCGATGGCCCGGGCCATGGCGGTCGTGAAGCGCAGCAGGGTGGTGAGGTTGTGGAGGCTCAACAGGGTGCGGCCCAGCAGTTCGTCGCTGCGGAACAGGTGGTGCAGGTAGCTGCGGCTGTGGTGCCGGCAGGCCAGGCAACCGCAGCTGGGGTCGAGGGGGCCGTGGTCGTGGCGGAAGCGGGCATTGCGCAGGTTCCAGCGCTCGCCCCCCACCAGGGCGGTGCCGTGCCGGCCCAGCCGGGTGGGCAGCACGCAGTCGAACAGGTCGAAGCCGTTGGCGACCGCGATCGCCATCTCCCGCAGGCTGCCCACCCCCATCAGGTAGTGGGGACGCTCCTGGGGCAGCAGGGGACCCACCTGGCGCACCACCCGGTGCATCTCCTCAACGGGCTCGCCCACGCTCACGCCCCCGACGGCGATGCCGGGCAGGTCCATCGCGGCCACCACCCGGGCCGAGGCTTCGCGCAGATGGGGGAAACAGCCCCCCTGCACGATCCCGAACAGGGCCTGGTCGCCGCCGCCGTGGCAGGCGACGCAGCGCTCCAGCCAGCGGTGGGTGCGCCGGCAGGCTTCGGCCACCGCCGCTTCGCTGGCGGGATAGGGCGGGCACTGGTCGAAGGCCATGGCCACATCGGCCCCCAGGGCCCGCTGGATGGCCATGGAGCGCTCGGGGGTCAGGTCGATCCGCGAGCCGTCCCGGGGGGAGCGGAACACGACGCCGTTGTCATCGATCCGGTTGATGGCGTCGAGGCTGAACACCTGGAAGCCGCCCGAGTCGGTCAGCAGGGGGCCGTCCCAGCCCATGAAGCGATGCAGCCCGCCGGCCTCGGCCACCACCGGCTCCCCCGGCTGCAGATGCAGATGGAAGGTGTTGGCCAGCACCATCTGGGCCCCGGTCTCCCGCAGCTGGGGCGTGCTGACGCCCTTGACGGTGGCGGCGGTGCCCACCGGCATGAACCGGGGCGTGTGGACGGGGCCGTGGGGGGTGGTGAAGCAGCCGCAGCGGGCCCGGGTCCGCGGGCAGCGGGCGGTGATCGTGAAGTCGAAGGCGATGACGCCGCAGCGGCTCAGCGCTGACGCTAGGCGCCGCTGCTGCGACGCTACCCGGGGTTCCCAGCCCCACCTGCACCTCTGCTCCCACTGCCCTGCCCATGCCCCGCCTGAGCGCTCCACCGTGGCTGCGGGATCTGGCCGGGGCCTGGATCTTCTATTCGGTGCTGCCGGCCTGGCCGGCGCCGGCGCCCCGGTTCGAGCGGATCGCCCGCTTCGCCCCCTGGATCGGTGCCGTTCTCGGTGTGCTGCAGGGGCTGCTCTGGTGGGCCCTGGAGGGGCGGGTGCCGCTGGTGGCCCAGGTGGCGCTGGTGCTGGCGCTCGGGCTGTGGCTGAGCGGCGGCCTGCACATGGACGGCGTGATGGACAGCGCCGATGGCCTGGCGGCGGGGGACCGCTGCCTGGAGGCGATGGCCGACAGCCGGGTGGGGGCGAGCGGCGTGCAGGCCCTCGTGCTGGTGCTGCTGCTGCGGGCCGGGGCCCTGGCGATGCTGGGGCCGGCGGCGCCGGTGGCGCTGGTCTGGGCCGCGGTCTGCGGCCGGGTGGCGCCCCTGCCCGCCATGGCCTGGTTCCCCTACCTGCGGCCCGGCGGCAGCGCCGCCTTCCATCGCGCCCACGGGGCCGGCCTGGCGGCGGAGCTGCGGCCCGCCCTGCTGCTGCTGCCGCCCCTGCTGCTGCTGCCCTGGCCGGGCCTGGCCACCTGGCCCGGCCCCGTCGGAGCGCTGGCCCTGGTGCCGGCCCTGCTGGTTCCGGTGGTCCTGGGCCGTCGCCTTGGCGGCCATAGCGGCGACAGCTACGGAGCCTGCGTGGAGTGGAGCGAATCGCTGGGCCTGCTGCTCATCGCCGCGGTGCTGACGGCCTGGGCAGGCTGAGCTGGAAGGCGTTGCCCTGCGCCGGCAGAGCCTCGGCCACGGTCCGGGGCGGCACCACGAGCGCCAGCTCGCCGCCCAGGCTGCGGGCCAGATCACGGCCGAGGGCCAGGCCCAGGCCGGTGCCGGGCAGGTCCTGGCCCCGGGTTCCCCGCACCCCCCGCCCGAAGATCGTTTCCCGCTCGGCGGCGGCAATGGCCGGCCCGCCGTCCCAGACCGTGAGGTGGAGCCCGCCGTCGTCGCTGGCCCAGTGCAGGCCCACGGCGGCGCCTGGGGGGCTGTAGCGGAAAGCGTTCTCCAGCAGGTTGGCCAGGATCTCCGCCACCGATCCGCTGTCGCCGCTCCAGTCCGGCAGGGTCCGGGGGCCGTGCCACTCCCGCCCCTGCAGGGTCGCGGTGGCGGCCGCCCGCTGCAGCAGCGGTTCCAGCAGCCCGGCCAGGGGCTGGCCCTCGGGTCCGCTCAGCAGGGGCGGCAGCAGCAGGGGCTGGGGGGAGGCGGGGGCGGCGAGCTGCCCTTCCGGGTGGACCAGGGCGCTGATGGCCTCCACATAACGGTTGATCTGGCGCTCCTCGGCCAGCAGGCCCTGCACCAGGGAGCGGTCGTTGTGGTCGGGGCCGAGGCGCCGCAGCAGCAGCTGCCCGAAGGTGCGCAGGGCCGTGAGCGGGTTGCGCAGCTGGTGCAGCAGCAGTCCCAGCTGCTCCTCACGCTCGGTGAGCCGCTGCCGCAGCTCCCCGCCCTCCAGATCCAGCCGCAGGGCTTCGGTGAGGGCCAGGGCCACGGCCTGGAGCCGCTGGGCGAGCGGCTCGGGCCAGGGGTTGCGGGCGGCCTCCACCTGCAGGGCACCGAGCAGGCGCTGGCCATCCCGCAGGGGCAGCCAGCGCCGCTGCTCGGCCGGCACCCGCAGCCGGCTGACGCTGTCCACCGCCGGCAGGGCCCGCTCGTCGGGGGGCCAGTGGCCGACCGGCAGCAGGCTGGGCTGGCCCGTTTCGCCCTGATGGGTGACGTAGACCACCAGGGACCGGACCTCAGGGCAGTCGACGAACTGGCCCAGCTGAAACCCCACCAGGGCCAGAAACCGTTGCGAGACAGGCATCACCAGCCGCGGACCGGATCCGTCCGGGAAATTTTCGGAAGAGGCGTGTCGAAACGCAAAAAAAGTTTTAAGATCTTGGTAACGACCACTACTTCGCAGTCCTCGGACGGGCGGAAAGTTGCAGTCGTAACGGCCAGCGTTGCGCTTTGCTCGCAACCAAGGCTACAGCAGAGGCAGCTGCGCACCGCCTCTGTACCGGCCATGACCTCCTCCGGGAGCCGGCCGGCGTTACCGACGGTGATCCTCTCCGACCAGCCCCAGGTCGACAGTCGTATGGACGTGGACCCGCCACCCCTGGGTGGTCGGTCCTCCCTGCCGTTCGTCGCCGGCTCCGGCCGCTATCGCACGTCTGCAGCCCCCCCCCCAACTCCACCTTTCGGTCTCCCTTCACCGGGATCCATGCCATGTCCAAGAAGCGCAAGCGGATCAGTCGCCGTCGTCTCGCAGGCCAGCGGGTCCTCGCCCATGTCCCGACCTTCAACCTCGAAACCGGCTCCCACAAACCGGTGACGGCAGCCCGCCGCTACATCGCCGAAACGGAGCTGACGGCTCCGGCGATCCTCAACGTGCGCCGCAACGAGCACACCACCGACCGCTTCTTCTGGGGGGAGAAGGGCCTGTTCAGCGCCCAGTACGCCGAAGAGAACCACTTCCTGTTCCCGTCCCTGCGCCTGATCGTCGACAGCATCGGCGAAGAGGTGCTCTTCGAGGGCCTCGAAGCCCTCGCCTCCGACGACTGGGAGGAGATGGAGGAGTACGAGTACGCCTTCGTCTGATTCCGGCTTCGCGGCTCCTGGTCAGCGTGCTTCCCAGCCCCTGACCAGGAACTCCCGCACCGGGGCGATCAGCTCTGGATCGATGCTGTGGCCGCCTGGAAAGGTGATCCGCCGCACCGAGCCACCGGCCTCCGCGAGCGATCGTTCCAGCGCCGCACTGGCCGCAAAGGGCACCACCGGATCCTGCTCGCCATGGGTGAGCAGGATGCCCGTGCGTGGCGTCCTGGGCTGCCAGTCGGGATGGGGGTAGCCGCTGCAGGCCACCAGTCCCGCCAGCGGCAGGGCCTCGGCGGCGTCCGGGCCGCAGCCCGTGGCCACATCGATGGCCATGGCCGCCCCCTGGGAGAAGCCCAGCAGGCAGGTGTGCTCGAGCGGCACCGAGGCGCCCAGGGCCAGCAGCCGCCGCCGCAGCGCCCTGCGGGCCTCGGGCAGCTGGGGCCACTCGGGCTGCTGCAGGTCGTACCACTGGCGGCCCATGCCGGCCGGATGGGGCAGGGGCGCCCGCAGGGCGACCACGCTCAGGCCGATGGCGGCGGGATCGGCGTCCAGGAGCACCGCCCCCAGATCCAGCAGGTCATCGGCGTCGGCGCCCCAGCCGTGCAGCAGCACCAGCCGTCTTTCGGCCTGGCGCGGGCCGGCGAACAGGGCGGTGGCGTCGTCTTCGATCGGCGGCAGTTCGGCGAGGGGATCCGTGGGCACGGTGACGTTCGGCTGTTGCTGCGTAGGTTGGCTCCTCCTCCGCCCTTTCCGCCGTCATGGCTGCCACGGCCCTTCTGAGTGTGTCCGACAAGCGGGGCCTGGTGCCGCTGGCGGAGGGGCTGCTGGCTCAGGGCTACGCGTTGCTCTCCAGCGGCGGCACCGCCGCGGCCCTGGCCGCCGCCGGCCTGCCGGTGACGAAGGTGGCGGAGCACACCGGCGCCCCTGAGATCCTCGGCGGCCGGGTCAAGACCCTCCATCCCCGCATCCACGGCGGCATCCTGGCCCGCCGGGACGATCCCGCCCACCGCGCCGACCTGGACGCCCAGGGGATCACCACCATCGATGTGGTGGTGGTCAACCTCTATCCCTTCCGCGCCACCGTGGCCGACCCCGCCGTGAGCTGGGAGACGGCCATCGAGACCATCGACATCGGTGGCCCGGCGATGGTGCGCGCCGCCGCCAAGAACCACGCCGACGTGGCGGTGCTCACCGATCCCGACCAGTACCCGGCCTTCCTGGAGGCCCTGGCGGCCGGCCAGGTCGACGGGAGCCTGCGGCGCCGGCTCGCCTTGGCGGCCTTCGCCCACACCGCCGCCTACGACGCCGCCATCGCCACCTGGATCGATGGCCGCCTCGCCGATGAACCGGGCCAACCCCTGCGGCTGGAGCTGCCCCTGCGGCAGGTGCTCCGTTACGGCGAGAACCCCCACCAGGGCGCCCGCTGGTTCGGCGAGGCCGGCGTGGGCTGGGGGGCGGCCCGCCAGCTCCAGGGCAAGGAACTCAGCTACAACAACCTGATCGACCTGGAGGCGGCCCTCACCACGGTGGCGGCCTTCGGCTACGGCGCCGGCGCCGAGCCGGCGGCGGTGGTGATCAAGCACACCAACCCCTGCGGCGTCGCCATCGGCGCCGATACCGCCGAGGCCCTGCTGCGGGCCCTGGATGCCGACCGGGTCTCCGCCTTCGGGGGCATCGTCGCCCTCAACGGCCCGGTGGACCGGGCGGCCGCCGATCACCTGGCGGGGCTGTTCCTGGAATGCGTCGTGGCGCCGTCGTTCTCCGAGGAGGCCCGCCAGCGCCTGGCGGCGAAGACCAACCTGCGCCTGCTGGAGCTCGATCCCGGCGCCGTGGCGGGGGCCGCCGGAGCCCTGCAACTGCGCAGCGTGCTCGGAGGGGTGCTGGCCCAGCAGGCGGACGACGGCCCCGCCGATCCCGATGCCTGGCAGGTGGTGAGCGAGCGCCAGCCCAGCGCCCAGGAATGGCAGGATCTGCGCTTCGCCTGGCAGGTGGTGCGCCATGTGCGCTCCAACGCCATCCTGGTGGCCCGCGATGGCCGCACCCTCGGCGTCGGGGCGGGCCAGATGAACCGGGTGGGCTCGGCCCGGCTGGCCCTCGAGGCGGCCGGCCCAGCCGCCCGGGGGGCCGTGCTGGCCAGCGACGGCTTCTTCCCCTTCGATGACACGGTGCTGCTGGCGGCGGAGCACGGCATCCGGGCGGTGATCCAGCCCGGCGGCAGCAAGCGCGACCCGGATTCGATCGCCGCCTGCAACGCCAACGGCATGGTGATGGTGATCACCGGCCGTCGTCACTTTCTGCACTGAGGGCACGGAGAAGTTGTAACTTCGGTGCACTCGCAGCCGGCCGCCCTGGCCCGGTGGAGTTCCAACGCGTCATGTTCGCCGCCCTTCCCGCTTCGATCGCCTTCGCCCTCAACTTCGCCCACCCCCTGCTGATGTGGGTGCTGCTGGGCCTCGCCGCCTACGCGATGTTCCTGGGCATCAAGGCCAAGAAGACCCGCACGGCCACGGCCGAGGATCGCAAGGAGCTCATCAAGGGGCAATTCGCCAAGCGCCATTACCTCATGGGCAGCCTCGTGCTGGCCGTCCTCGTACTCGGCTTCGTCGGTGGCATGGCCGTCACCTACATCAACAACGGCAAGCTGTTCGTCGGTCCCCACCTGCTGGTGGCGCTGGCGATGGTGTCCCTGATCGCCCTGGCGGCGGCCCTCTCGCCGTTGATGCAGGCCGGCAACCTGATCGCCCGCAAGGTGCACGTGGGCCTCAACATGACCCTGATGACCCTGTTCCTGTGGCAGGCCGTCAGCGGCATGCAGATCGTCAACAAGATCCTCACCGCTCCCGCTCCCTGAGCCCCCGCCCCCTCAGCACCGCCCCCTGAGGGAGGGGGGTCAGAACTGGGCCCGGCGCCGCGGCGGGCAGGGGATCCCGTGGCTGGCGTGGAAATCCTCCTGGACCTTCCAGGTGAGCCGGCGGGAGATCTGCCGCACGATCTGACGCAGCAGGTGATCGCCGCTGCTCTGGACCAGGTGTTCGGGCAGCAGGGAGAGCATGCCGGGCAGCCGCAGCCACACGGCCAGGTCGAGCTGCCAGCGCACCAGGGTGTGGAGCATCACCCCATCCACCTCCTCGTGGGACACCTCGGAGCCGCTGGCCTCGTCGAGGCACAGGGAGGCGGCGAATTCGACGTCGTAGAGCCCCCGCAGGGCCGCGTCGGAGTGGGGCAGGGGCACGGTGACGATGCGGTAGATCCCGGCGGCCTGGGGCAGCAGCTCCAGGCCGATGGTGGGCTCCACCTCGAAGCCGAAGTTGCCGAAGCGGCCCAGGGTCAGCACATACCCCTGGCTGCCGATGGGCTCCACCGTCATCGGGGCGGCGCAGCGACGGAACCAGCCCTCATGGCGGTCGAGGTAGGAGCCCACCACGGCGGCCGGCGCCCGCATCTCCATCAGATCGGCGAAGGTGCTGGCGTAGCGGCGGATGGCAGGGTCCGTCCTGTCGCGCAGGGGTTCGCTCGCGGTGGCCCCGGCGTCGTCGGGATCCTGTTGCAGGGAGGAACCTGCCGCCATCGTGGTCTGGGGCGTGCGGTGGGTCAGAGGGGAACGGCCAGAAAGGACGGGGGTTCTGATCTCCCGGGCGGCCCTGGAGGGAGGAAAACCTTTCGTGAATGTAAAGCCACCGGGTGGTGGTTCACTCCTCGCTGAGACCCACCAGGCGCTCGATCACGTCCTCCACGACCCGGTCGGGGGTGGAGGCGCCGGAGGTGATGCCCACCCGCACCGGCCCCTCCGGCAGGAAGGGCTCCAGGGTCTCCAGCTCGCCCCCCAGGGGCTTGTGCTCGATGCGGTTGCCCGGTCCGATCCGCTCGGGGGTGTCGATGTGGAAAGAGCGGATGCCGCGGCTGACGGCGATCTCCTGCAGGTGGGTGGTGTTGGAGGAGTTGTAGCCGCCGATGACCACCATCAGGTCGAGGGGCTCGTCCACCAGGGCGAACATGGCGTCCTGGCGCTCCTGGGTGGCGTCGCAGATGGTGTTGAAGGCCAGGAAGTGCTCGTCGAGCTCGGCGGGGCCGTAGCGCTGCAGCATGGTGCGCTCGAACAGGCGGCCGATCTCCTCGGTCTCGCTCTTGAGCATGGTGGTCTGGTTGGCGACGCCGACCCGCACCAGGTCCCGGTCGGGATCGAAGCCGGGGGAGCAGGCATTGGCGAAATGGCTCATGAAGGCCTCACGGTCGGTGGCCCCCTGGCCCCGCTCGAGGATGAAGTCGCTGACCATGCGGGCCTCGGCCAGGTCGAGCACCACCAGGTAGGTGCCGGCGAAGGAACTCGTGGCCAGGGTCTCCTCGTGCTTCACCTTGCCGTGGATGATCGAGGTGAAGGCGTGCTTCTTGTGCTTCTCGACGGTGTTCCACACCTTCGAGACCCAGGGACAGGTGGTGTCGACGATGTGGCAGCCCCGTTCGTTGAGCAGCTGCATCTCCTGCACGGTGGCGCCGAAGGCGGGCAGGATCACCACGTCCCCGGTGCCCACCTCGGAGAAGTCCTTGACGTCGTCGTCGACCGGGATGAAGCGGACGTCCATCTGGCGCAGATGGGCGTTGACCGAGGGGTTGTGGATGATCTCGTTGGTGATCCAGATCCGCTCGCTGGGGTAGTGGCGGCGGGTTTCGTAGGCCATGGCCACCGCCCGCTCCACCCCCCAGCAGAAGCCGAAGGCCTCCGCCAGGCGGATCTTGAGACGCCCGCGCTGCAGGACGTGGCCGTTCTCCCGCAGGCTGGCGATCAGGTTGCTCTGGTAGGCCTGCTCCAGGCTGCCCGCGACCTCGTCGCCCAGGCCGAAGCCGCGGCGGTTGTAGCGATCCGAGTGGTGCAGGGAGCGCTTGAAGGCACGGGTGTCCACAGGCAGGTACCGGGTTGTGCCGACTCTATGGGGGTCGGCGGTGGGACGGGCGAAAAAAAACCGCGGCCGGAGCCGCGGTCGGTGAAGGGAGCAGGCTCCGAGAATCAGTTCGAGGAAGCGACGAAGTCGGGATAGGCCTCCATGCCGTGCTCGCTGATGTCGAGACCGACCAGCTCCTCCTTCTCCTCCACGCGGATGCCTCCGGTGAGAGCGCCGAGGACGCTCCAGAGGATCCAGGCGGTGACGACCGTGAAGATGGCGTAGGCGAAGACGCCCAGGAACTGGATGCCCAGCTGGTTGAAGCCCTTGCCGAGAAGCAGGCCGGCGTCCTTGTTGAAGAGGCCCACGGCCAGGGTGGCCCAGATACCGCCGACACCGTGGACCGAGAAGGCACCCACGGGATCGTCGATGCCGATCGAATCAATGAAGCTGACGGCGTAGACGACGATGGCACCGCCGATGAAGCCCACGACCCAGGCGGCCCACATCGGGAAGCCGTCGCAGCCGGCGGTGACCCCGACCAGGCCGGCCAGGATGCCGTTGATGGTCATCGTGAGGTCGGGCTTGCCGGAGTGGATCTGGGAGATCAGGGTGCCGGCGATGCCACCGCCGGCGGCGCCGAGGGTGGTGGTGACGGCGATGTAAGGAACCGTCTCGTTCATAGCCAGGACGGAACCGGGGTTGAAGCCGTACCAGCCGAGCCAGAGGATCAGGGCACCCAGGGTGGCCAGGGCAAGGCTGTGGCCGGGGATGGCCTGGGGCTTGGAATCGACGTACTTGCCGATGCGGGGGCCGAGGATCATGGCCCCGACCACGCCGGCCCAGGCACCGACGGAGTGGACCACGGTGGATCCTGCGAAGTCCTTGAAGCCAAGGGTGCTGAGCCAGCCACCACCCAGGCCGGCGTCATCGGGAAAGTTCCAGGTCCAGGAGCCGGCGATCGGGTAGATGATGCCGACCAGGATCAGGGAGAAGATCACGAACTCCTTGAACTTGATGCGCTCCGCCACGAGGCCGGAAACGATCGTGGCGGCCGTGCCGGCGAAAGCGGCCTGGAAGAGGAAGTCGACGCTCGGGACGAGCTTGGCTTCGGTCACCATCTCGGGGGTGACGGTGGGATCGAAGAACAGGCCGCCGAATTTGAACACCCCTGGGATCACCCAGTCGGCGTTGTACATGATCTTGTAGCCGATGAACCAGTAGGCCGACACCGCCAGGGCGAAGACGATCAGGTTCTTGGCCAGGATGTTGACGGCGTTCTTCTGGCGGCAGAGGCCAGCCTCCACCATGGCGAAGCCGGCGTTCATGAAGATCACCAGGAAGGCCGCGATGGCCAGCCAGAGGTTGTTGATCAGGAAGCCGGGGGTGAGCTCGGGAAGTTCGGCCGCGTGGGCCGAGAGGTTGAACACGCCCAGGATGAACAGGGCCAGAGGCACACAGGCGAACCAGGTGAGGCCTGCCCGTGAGGAGAGACCACGAACCTTGCGCATTAACAGGGCCGGGGCCTCACGCAGGCTGGCCTCGCTGAGGCTTCTCGGCGGTCGAACCTTGTGCGGGTGACTTGAATCGATCATGGGAACGTGGTGAAGTGAACGTTCGACTTCTGACGCCGGAGTAGGCATCAACAAGCTCCGACTATCCATGACGGGCACCCGTTCCAATGTCTGATTCGCTACCAAATGAGCCCCAGGCCACCGTGCGGCCCGGCCCGGCGGCCCGGGGCTCCGCCCTGAAGAGATGCAAAGAGTTTTCGGGAATGTTCAGCATGGACAGTGCAGAGGCGCTAGACATGCATCAGGGAAGTCTTCCTGGCCTCCCCATCTCTGCCTTTGTCGCCATGGCCCGTTCCGCCCTCTGCTATCGCGGTCTCCCCTACGACCACTCCCACGACGCGTCTCCCTCCCCCGCCCCGATCGACCACGTCTATCGCGGTCATCACTACGACGCGCCGCTGCGGCACGAGCCGTCCCCGGTGGATGGGGCCCTTGACCTCATTTACCGCGGCACCCACTACCACCATCACCAGGCCTGAGCGGCCAGGCCCAGCCACGTCACGGACGCCCCATCGAAGCTGTAGCGGCAGGGGAGCACCTCCACCCCGGCCGCTGCAGCGGCCCTGAACAGTTCCCCGTAGCGGGGGTCGGCGCTGTCGCCCGGCGCGAAGCGCGTCACGTCGCCGCGGCTCAGGCACGGCACCAGCACCGCCCGGGTCCCGGGCACCAGGGCCGTGAGCTCCACCAGGTGCTTCTGGCCCCGTTCGGTGACCGTGTCCGGGAACAGGGCCAGATCGCCGTCGCTCCAGGTCGTGTTCTTCACCTCCACATAGATCGCACGGGGATCGGCGGCGCCTTCGGCGGGTGTCAGCAGCAGGTCGATCCGGCTGCGGCGCCCCTCGCCGTAGGGCACCTCGGCGCGGATGCTGCCGATGGGGCCCAGCCAGGGCTCCAGGCAACCCGCCTCGATCGTGGCCCGCACCAGCCGGTTGGGCAGGGCCGTGTTGACCCCCACCCAGACCGGCTCGCCGCCATGGCCGCCGACCTGCGCCTGCTCCCAGGTCCAGGCCAGCTTGCGGCTGGGTGAGGGGTCGTGGCGCAGGCGCACCCGTCCTCCCGGCAGCAGCACCCCGGTCATCGGCCCGGTGTTGGGGCAGTGGGCCGTCACCGTCCGGCCATCGTCCAGCTGCACGTCGGCCAGGAAGCGCTTGTAGCGCTTCAGCAGCACCCCCTCCTCCAGGGGGCCGGTGGACAGCACGGGCACGGCAATGGTCGCTGGGGCCATGGGGTCGGCTGCCCGAAGGGGGAGGGCCATACTGCCGTGCGTTCCGATGGGCAGTGCCCCGCCGCCATGGCCCGATCCCTGCGCCGGATTGCCCTGATCGTGGGGGCGGCCACGGCCCTCAGCAAGGTGGCCGGCCTGCTGCGCCAGCAGGTGATCGCCGCCGCCTTCGGCGTGGGCGCGGCCTATGACGCCTACAACTACGCCTACGTGCTGCCGGGGTTCCTGCTGATCCTGCTCGGCGGCATCAACGGGCCCTTCCACAGCGCCATGGTGAGCGTGCTGGCCCGGCGGCCGCGCCATGAGGGCGCCCACGTGCTGGCCAGCATCAACACCCTGGTGGGGGCGGGGCTGATCGTCGTCACCCTGCTGCTGCTGGTGGCCGCCGATCCGCTCATCGACCTGGTGGGTCCCGGCCTCGACCCGGAACGCCACGCCCTGGCCGTGCTGCAGCTGCGCTGGATGGCGCCGATGGCCCTGTTCGCCGGCCTGATCGGCCTCGGCTTCGGGGCCCTCAACGCCGCCGACGTCTTCTGGCTGCCCTCGGTGAGTCCCCTGCTCTCCAGCGTCGCTGTCATCGGCGGCATCGGCCTGCTCTGGTGGCAGCTGGGCAGCACCATCACCCTGCCCGCCACGGCGGTGATCGGCGGCGTGGTGCTGGCCGCCAGCACCACGGTGGGGGCGATCCTGCAGTGGCTGATCCAGCTGCCGGCCCTGGCCAAGGAGGGCCTCAACCGGCTGCAGCTGGTCTGGGACTGGCGCGATCCGGGGGTGCGGGAGGTGCTGCAGGTGATGGGGCCGGCCACCCTGTCCTCCGGCATGCTCCAGATCAACGTCTTCGTGTCGCTGTTCTTCGCCTCGGGGATGCCGGCGGCGGCGGCGGGCCTGGGCTACGCCAACCTGCTGGTGCAGACGCCCCTGGGCCTGCTCTCCAATGTCCTGCTGGTGCCGCTGCTGCCCGTCTATGCCCGGCTGACGGCACCGGAGGACCGGCCCGAGCTGGTCACGCGCATCCGCCAGGGCCTGATGCTCTCCAACGCCACCATGCTGCCCCTGGGGGCACTGATGGTGGCCCTGGCAGTGCCGATCGTGGCCCTCATCTACCAGCGCGGCGCCTTCGATCACACCGCCGCCGACCTGGTGGGCCAGCTGCTGATGGCCTACGGGATCGGCATGCCGGCCTACCTGGGCCGCGACGTGCTGGTGCGCGTCTTCTATGCCCTCGGCGACGGCAACACCCCCTTCCGCTGGTCCCTGGGCGGCATCGGCCTCAACGCGGTGTTCTGCTGGGCCTTCACCGGCGGCCCCACCCCGGCCTGGGGCCTCCAGCTGCCCATGCTCAACGCCGGCGCCGCCGGCCTGGTGCTGGCCACCGTGGCGGTGAACCTGATCACCTGCGCCGGCCTGCTGCTGGCCCTGAGCCGCCGGCTGGGGGGCCTGCCCCTGCGGCTCTGGGCCGCCGACAGCGGCAAGCTGCTGCTGGCCGCCCTGGCCGGCGGGGGGGCCTGCTGGTGGCTGTCGCTGGCGGTGGCCTGGCCTCCGGGCCTGGTGGGGCTGCTGCTCCAGAACACGATCTGCGCCGGCCTGGCGGTGGGCCTCTACGGACTGCTGGCGAGCCTCGCCGGCGTGCCCGAGGCGGGCCAGCTGCTGCGGATGGTGCGCCGCCGGGCCTAGGGGAGCCGCACCTGGCGCTCCTCTCTCACCTGCACGGGAATCTCCAGATGGGAGCGGCCGATCATCTGGGGGCCGTCGATGGAGAAGATGCGGGCCTCGATGCCGAAGTCCCGGAAGGCACTCTCCAGTTCCTGGATCAGGGCCTTCTCCACCTGGGCCTCCGCATCCACCACCTTGCCGATCAGACGCCCGCCGAGTCGGCCGATGCGCTGGCGGACCACGTCACGGGCATTGGTGACTTCGATGACCAGCACGACCAGCCTGCGTGGGGCGTCACCCTATCCGTAGAACGGCCGTCCGGCCGCAGGCTTCAGCAAAAGGGTTGCAGCACGTCTTCCAGATCACGCAGCTGGCCGGCGGGTACCAGCCGGGCCAGGGGCAGGCGCGTCGCCCCGCCGCCGATCGGCACCTGCACCGCCTCCAGGGCCTGGCGGGCGCAGACCTCGGCGCCCTGGTCGAGCCGGGCGGCGCATTCGATCGCCAGGATCTGGGCCAGGCCCGCATCGCCCAGGTAGAGGTGCCAGCCGGCCACCTGCACGTACAGCCGGTCGGCGATCGCCCGGGTCAGTTCCTCGAGATCGGCGGCGGCAAGCGTCATGGCTGGGGTTCGGGGCGTTGCAGCACCACCACGCTGCCATGGACCAGCAGCACGGCGGCCCAGCCGATCGTCAGCCAGCCCAGGTGGGACCAGGGGTGGCGCAGGCCCTGGACGAACCAGAGGCCGCTGTTGACGGCGGCGAACAGGGCGGCATGGAGGGTGAGGTTCACGATCCGCTCGAAGTGCCGATAGGTGGGATCGTCGGGATCGGCGGGGCCGTACCAGCGGATCGGCATGGGGGGAAGACCGCCGCAGGCGGTGGTTGGGCTCTGCTGCGGACCCTATCGGGCCGGGGGCGGCGGGGGCGTTGTTGACGGATCGGCACCCCGTGGGGTGAGAATGTCGGGGCAGGCGCTTGTAGCTCAGCGGATTAGAGCATCTGACTACGGATCAGAGGGTCGGGAGTTCGAATCTCTCCAGGCGCGTTTCTTCCCACACCGCCCTTCGGGGCGGTTTTTTTGTGGCTGTCACCGGGATGCAGGGGTCTGCACGCCCGAGGCCGGTCAGGCCTGCGGCGTTTGCCTACGATCGGTTTCACACTGAGTAGCCCCATGGCGGACCGAGCGGATCACGGCCCCACGCAGCCTGCAGCCTCCATCGACAGCCCCCTGGCCAGCGGCGATCCGGCCATCGCTGCCCTGATCGAGAAGGAGCTGCGGCGCCAGCAGACCCACCTCGAGCTGATCGCCAGCGAGAACTTCGCCTCCCGGGCGGTGATGGAGGCCCAGGGCTCGGTGCTCACCAACAAGTACGCCGAGGGCCTGCCCCACAAGCGCTACTACGGCGGCTGCGAGCACGTCGACATCATCGAGGACCTGGCCATCGCGCGGGCCAAGCAGCTGTTCGGCGCGGCCTGGGCCAACGTCCAGCCCCACAGCGGCGCCCAGGCCAACTTCGCCGTGTTCCTGGCGCTGCTGCAGCCCGGCGACACGATCCTGGGCATGGATCTCTCCCACGGCGGCCACCTCACCCACGGCTCGCCGGTGAACGTGTCCGGCAAGTGGTTCAAGGCCGTCTACTACGGCGTCGACCCCGAGACCCACCAGCTCAACTTCGACACCATCCGCCAGCTCGCCCTCGAGCACCGGCCCAAGCTGATCATCTGCGGCTACTCCGCCTACCCCCGCACGATCGACTTCGCCGCCTTCCGGGCCATCGCCGACGAGGTGGGGGCCTACCTGCTGGCTGACATGGCCCACATCGCCGGCCTGGTGGCCTCCGGCGTGCACCCCAGCCCGGTGCCCCACTGCCACGTGGTCACCACCACCACCCACAAGACCCTGCGGGGCCCCCGCGGTGGCCTGATCCTCTGCAACGACGAGACCTTCGGCCGCCAGTTCGACAAGGCCGTCTTCCCCGGCTCCCAGGGTGGGCCGCTGGAGCACGTGATCGCCGCCAAGGCCGTGGCCTTCGGCGAAGCGCTGCAGCCCAGCTTCCGCACCTACAGCCAGCAGGTGGTGCGCAATGCCCAGGCCCTGGCCGAGCGGATCCAGGAGCGGGGCATCGCCGTGGTCTCCGGCGGCACCGACAACCACCTGGTGCTGCTCGACCTGCGCTCCATCGGCCTGACCGGCAAGGTGGCCGACCGCCTGGTGAGCGACGTCAACATCACCGCCAACAAGAACACGGTGCCCTTCGATCCGGAGTCGCCGTTCGTGACCAGCGGCCTGCGCCTGGGCAGCGCTGCCCTCACCACCCGCGGCTTCGATGCCGAGGCGTTCCGTGAGGTGGCCGATGTGATCGCCGACCGCCTGCTGCACCCGGACGATGCCGCCGTGGAGCTCCGCTGCCGTGAGCGGGTGGCCTCCCTCTGCGGCCGCTTCCCCCTCTATGGACGCCAACGTGAGCTCCAGCACGCCTGACGGCCCCGTTCACCCGTAACGTGTCGCCTACAGGACCGCACTCTTCCGGCCCGCCGTTGTGACCCTCGCCTACAGCCCCAACGCGGCGGCCCTGCTCACGGCCACTGCGGCGGCCCTGCTCACGGCGCTGATCGTGCCTGTGGTGCGGAGGCTCGGTCTGCGCTGGGGGCTGGTGGACCCGCCCGATGACCGCAAGCAGCACACCGGCCCCATGGTGCGGCTCGGGGGAGTGGGCATCGTTGTGGGATTCAGCCTCTCGCTGGCCTGCACCTGGACCTTCGGCGGCTTCGCCGACCTGCCGCCGGACAAGGACCAGCTGATCTGGACCACCCTGGCGGGGGCTCTCTGTTTCTTTGTGATCGGCCTGGCGGACGACCTGTTCGCCCTGCCCCCCCTGCCCCGCCTCTGCGGCCAGGTGCTCGTGGCCGCGGCGGTGTGGAACCAGGGGGTGCGCATCGGCAGCATCGACCTGCCCTTCGGCCTGGGGCATTCCGTCGCCGGGCTGCCGCTGCCGGAGGGGCTGAGCCTGCTGGCCACGGTGGTCTGGCTGGTGGGGATCACCAACGCGATCAACTGGCTCGATGGCCTCGACGGGCTGGCGGCGGGGGTGAGCGGCATCGCCGCCGTGGGCCTGCTCTCGGTGAGCTTCAGCCTCAGCCAGCCCGCGGCCGGCCTGCTGGCGGCGGCCCTGGCCGGCAGCTGCCTGGGCTTCCTGCGCCACAACTTCAACCCGGCCCGCATCTTCATGGGCGACGGGGGCTCCTATTTCCTCGGGTTCGCCCTGGCGGCGATCAGCATCGTCGGGCCGGCCAAGCGCCTCACCAGCGTCAGCCTGCTGCTGCCGCTGATGATCCTGTCCCTGCCCCTGGCTGACATGTCGGCGGTGATCATGGGCCGCCTCCGGGCCGGCCGCTCGCCCTTCTACCCGGATCGCCGCCACCTGCACCACCGCCTGCTGCGGGCCGGTTTCAGCCACCGCCGCACCGTGGTGCTGATCTACGCCTTCACCCAGTGGCTGGCCTCCATCGCCCTGGTGCTGGCCAATGCCGAGATGCGCTTCCTCTGGCTGGCGCTGGCCACGGCGGTGCTGATCGCCGTGCTGGTGGTCTGCCGCCGCCAGATGCAGGAGGAGGCCAAGTGAGCGGCCCCCCCGGCGCCGCCGGGGTGGAGGTGCTCTGCATCGGCACCGAGCTGCTGCTGGGAAACATCGTCAACGGCAATGCCCGCTGGCTGGCGGAACAGCTGGCCTCCCTCGGGGTGGTGCATCACCGCCAGCAGGTGGTGGGCGACAACCGGCAGCGGCTGATCGAGGCGGTGCGGCAGGCGGCGGGCCGCTGCCGGGTGCTGGTCACCACCGGCGGCCTGGGGCCCACCCCCGACGACCTCACCACCGAGGCGATCGCGGCGGCCTTCGGCGCCGACCTGGTGGAACACGGGGAGATCTGGGCGGCGATCCAGGCCCGGATCACGGCCCGGGGCCGCACCGTCGCCCCCTCCAACCGCAAGCAGGCCCTGCTGCCGCGGGGGGCCGCCGTGCTGCCCAACCCCACCGGCACGGCCCCCGGGATGATCTGGACCCCGGTGCCGGGATTCACCGTGCTCACCTTCCCGGGGGTCCCCAGCGAGCTGCGGGCCATGTGGGAGGCCACCGCGGCCCCCTGGCTGCGGGAGGCGGGCCTGGCGGGCGGGGTGTTCGCCAGCCGCATGCTGCGCTTCTGGGGGGTGCCCGAGTCCGATCTGGCCGAGCGGGTGCACGACCTGCTGGCCCTGGAGAACCCCACCGTGGCGCCCTACGCCGGCGCCGGCGAGGTGAAGCTGCGGGTCACGGCCCGGGCCGACGACGCGGCCACCGCCGCCGCCCTGCTGGCCCCGGTGGAGGCGGAACTGCGCCGCCGCACCGGCACCAGCTGCTTCGGCGCCGACGGCGACAGCCTGGCTTCGGTGGTGCTGGCGGCCCTGCGCCGCCGGGGCGAGACCCTGGCGGTGGCGGAGTCGTGCACGGGCGGCGGCCTCGGGGCCGCCCTGGTGGCGGTGCCGGGGGCGTCGGAGGTGTTCCTCGGTGGCGTGATCGCCTACGCCAACACCGTCAAGCAGGCGGTGCTGGGGGTGCCGGCGGCGGTGCTGGAGCGCCATGGGGCGGTGAGCGACCCGGTGGCCGAGGCGATGGCGCAGGGGGTGCGACGTCTCACGGGGGCCACCTGGGCCCTGGCGGTCACGGGCATCGCCGGACCCGGTGGCGGCACGGCCGAGAAGCCGGTGGGGCTGGTGCACATCGCCGTGGCCGGGCCCGGTGGCTGCCGCAGCGAGGCGGTGCGCTTCGGCAGCGGCCGCGAGCGTGGCTGGATCCAGACGCTGACGGTGGGGGAAAGCCTGAACCGTCTGCGGTTACAGCTGAACATTGGGACGATCTGAGCCGGCCTGATCGGAACATCTGCTGCCGCGGCCGCCATCGATCACGAATCCTGAGGCATGGACTTTTCCCCCCGACCTGGCCCTTTTCCCCCGAAAGCAGGGGCGTTTTCCACAGGTGGCGGCGGTCGGCCCGAGCTGCCGGAGGGGTCCTGGCTCGGCGCTGCGGGAAAGGCCTCTCCCCCTTGACCACGCCCCCCGGGGGGTACCGCAGCAGCGGCCACCCCCGGGCGGCGGCCGGGAAGCCGCCCTGCGCCGGGATTCTCAGCGGCGGTCCCTTGGGACCGGCCCGGTGGGGGTCGCTTTGACGCGGGGGGCGGCCCCATGGCCTGATGGGGGGGACCGACGACCAGCGCCGTATGAGCCAGATTCCCGACCACGCTCCCCGCACCGTGAGCATCGAGAACCAGATGCCGGAGGACCTGTTCGAGGCGATGCGGGAGTTCATCCGGGTGCACCCCCAATGGGACCAGTACCGCCTGATGCAGGCCGCCCTCGCCGGTTTCCTGGTCCAGCACGGCAGCCACGACCGCGCCGTGGCCCGCCACTACCTCAACGGCCTGTTCCGCCGCGAGCCCGCACCGGTGGAACACCCCCCTTCTAGGGTGGTTTCTGACCGTCTTGATCCTTCCTCTTGAGCGCCGGCACCCTCTACGACAAGGTCTGGGAGCTGCACCGCGTCGCCGATCTCCCGGGCGGAGCCACCCAGCTGTTCATCGGGCTGCACCTGATCCACGAGGTCACCAGCCCCCAGGCCTTCGCCGCCCTCGACGATCTGGGCCTGTCGGTGCGCCACCCCGAACGCACGGTCGCCACGGTCGACCACATCGTTCCCACCACCTCCCAGGCCCGGCCCTTCGCCGACCCCCTGGCCGAGGAGATGCTTGCCACGCTGGAGGCCAACTGCGCCAGGCACGGCATCACCCTCCATGGCCTCGGCAGCGGTCGCCAGGGGATCGTGCACGTGATCGCCCCGGAGCTGGGGCTCACCCAGCCCGGCATGACCGTGGCCTGCGGCGATTCCCACACCTCCACCCACGGCGCCTTCGGTGCCATCGCCTTCGGCATCGGCACCAGCCAGGTGCGTGACGTGCTCGCCAGCCAGAGCCTGGCGATGGGCAAGCTGAAGGTGCGCCGGATCCGGGTGGAGGGAACCCTGCAACCCGGCGTCTATGCCAAGGATCTGGTGCTGCACGTGATCCGCACCCTGGGGGTGAAGGGCGGCGTGGGCTACGCCTACGAGTTCGCCGGGCCGGCGATCGAGGCCCTGTCGATGGAGGAGCGGATGACGCTCTGCAACATGGCCATCGAGGGCGGGGCGCGCTGCGGCTACGTCAACCCCGACGCCATCACCTTCGCCTATCTGAAGGGCCGGCCCCATGCCCCCGCCGGCGAGGCCTGGGAGCGGGCCGTCGCCTGGTGGAGCGCCCTCGCCTCCGGTCCCGACGCCGTCTTCGACGACGAGGTGGTGTTCGACGCGGCCACGATCGCGCCCACCGTCACCTGGGGCATCACCCCGGGGCAGGCCATCGGCGTCGATGAGGCCGTGCCCACCCTCGAGCAGACCGACAGCGACGAGCGGCCGATCGCCGAGGAGGCCTACCGCTACATGGATCTGCGCCCCGGGGCGCCGATCGAGGGGTTGCCGGTGGATGTCTGTTTCATCGGCAGCTGCACCAATGGCCGCCTCAGCGACCTGCGGGCCGCCGCCGCCGTCGCCCGCGGCCGCCAGGTGGCGGCGGGCATCAAGGCCTTCGTGGTGCCGGGCAGTGAGCAGGTGGCGGCCGCCGCCGAGGCGGAGGGCCTCGATGCGGTGTTCCGTGAGGCCGGCTTCGAATGGCGCGAGCCGGGCTGCTCGATGTGCCTGGCCATGAACCCGGACCGGCTCGAGGGGCGCCAGATCAGCGCCAGTTCCAGCAACCGCAACTTCAAAGGGCGCCAGGGTTCCGCCTCCGGCCGCACCCTGCTGATGAGCCCGGCCATGGTGGCCGCGGCGGCGGTGAGCGGCCACGTGGCCGACGTGCGCCGCCTGATCGCCACCCCTTCCTCCCCCGAGCCCGCCCCCACCCCCGCATGAGCGCCACCCCCTTCCCGGCCGGACCGATCCAGCACTGCCAGGGCCGCGCTGTCGTCGTGCCCGGCGACGACATCGACACCGACCGGATCATCCCGGCCCGCTATCTCAAGTGCGTCACCTTTGACGGGCTGGCGGAGGGTGTCTTCGCCGATGACCGCCGTGAGCGGGCCGGCGACCACCCCTTCGACCGGGCCGTCAACCAGGGCGCCGCGATCCTGGTGGTCAACCGCAACTTCGGCTGCGGCTCCAGCCGGGAGCACGCCCCCCAGGCGCTGATGCGCTGGGGCATCCGGGCGGTGATCGGCGAGAGCTTCGCCGAGATCTTCTTCGGCAACTGCCTGGCCCTGGGGATCCCCTGCCTCAGCGCCGACCACGACACGGTGCTGGCCATCCAGGCCGCCGTCGCCGCCCATCCCGGCGCCCTGCTGCAGCTCGATCTCGAGCCGCCCCAGGTGACGCTGCAGGCTGACGGCGAGGCTCTGGCGTGGCCCCTGGAGCTGGCGGCCGGCCCGCGCCGCATGCTGGTGAGCGGCGAGTGGAACGGCACGGCCCAGCTCGTGGCCCACGACGCCGAGCTGCGGGCGACCGCCGGCCGGCTCCCGTATCTGGCCGGCTTCGCCACCGCCTAGAAGGGGCGCTGCAGGACCCCCTGGGTGGGGTGGTAAGGGATGAAGGGCGTTCCCGGCCCCTGGAAGTTGAAGTCGTTCAGCCGCACGCGGATGCCGCCCAGCCCGTCATAGGGGCTGTAGTAGACGCCGATCTCGTAGGAGCGCCGCTGCCAGCGCAGCTCCAGGTAGGAGCCGGTGACATCGCCATAGAACCCGGAACTGGGATCGACGTTGAAGCCGATGCCGCCGCTGAAGACGAGCGGCCCAATGATCTGCTGGGAGAGGCCGATGCCGACCGTGCCCAGGTCGACGGCCCGGTCGAAGTTCAGCGGGCTCTGGCCCTGGCGCAGGGTGATGCCGCCGGTGACGGTCAGCTGGGTGTAGTCGAGGAAGGGCTTCTCGAAGCGTCCCAGGGTGAGGGTGGGCCCTCCGGAGAGGCCGATCGTGTTCTGGTTGGTGCCGTCACTGAAGTAGGCGGCCACCCCGAGCAGGTTGGCGTTGAAGCGCAGCCCCGGCACGATCGGCACCGGTGAATTGGCCAGGGAGACCACCGGCGGACTGGTGGTGGGCTTGCCGGTCCAGATCGGGTAGGAGAAGTTGAAGGAGCCGATGGCGTTGGCGCGCCACACATCAAGCAGACCGGTGCCGGTGGTGGGGTTGGCCTGGAAGTTGCCCACCCCCATGCGCCAGTAGTAGCTGCGGCTCAACTTGCCCCAGCTGGGCAGGCTTCCCTGCTGTTCCAGCGAGACGCCGTAGGCGGAATAGACGTCCTGCTCGCCGAGGGAGCCGTTCCAGGTGCGGAAGCGGTAGGCCCCGAACAGCCGCATGGTGCTGAAGCCCAGCACGGGCACCTTCACCAGCCGGGAGAGGTCGCCGAAGCTGCGGGTGCCGTTGGCGAAGTTGTCGGGATTGAGGGTGGAGATGGAAAGGCGGGCATCGGCGTTGAACCCCAGCACCGGCCCGGTGAGACGGGCATCGAAGCCGAAGTAGTCGCCGGTCTTGGCCGGCTGCTCGAAGATGTTGGTGGAGCCGGCCGGCGATCCGGGCAGGGGGTAGGCGTCGGTGTTGCCGGTGTAGAGGCGCTGGACCATCACCTGCGGCTGCAGGTTGAGGAGCCCCTTCTCGCCGATCTTGATCGGGATGTTGTAGCCGAGGAAGAAGCCGTCCCGGTCCTCCCGGTCGTTGCCGATCACCAGGGGATTGCTCACCTCGTCCTGCTTCTGGATGCGGCGCTGGCGCGCCACCCGGATCGGCAGGCGATCCTCCAGGCGCAGTGTGTTGCGGCGCGCCTTCACCAGGGTGTCGCCGTTGGGCAGCAGGGTGATGACGACCTTCTCCGAATCCATCCACGACTGGGCCGGCGTGAACGGGTCGTTGGTGAAGCCCACCCGATCGCCGGAGAGGGTGTTGGGGGTGATCTTGAGGCGCCGGGCCTGGATGCGCCAGCGGCTCACGGTGCCCTTGATCAGCTCCTGGTTGCCTTCGGTGGTCTGGTCCTTGAGCTGTTCGGGGCGGGTGGTGCCGAAGTCGTTGGCCACTTCCGGCGTGGTGAACTCGCGCGGGAAGCCGAAGCGTCGCTCGGCCTTGAGGCTGCGCTCGAAGGTGACGTTTTCGACCCGCTGGGGGATCCGGGCGATGGCCTCGCGGCGCAGCCGTTCCTGATGCCGCGCGTTGCGCCAAACCCCACCTTTGTCCTCAACCGGCTGGACCGGGGGCTTCGGGGCCGGCTGGCCGCTGGTGCCGGTCCAGCCCGGCCCCATCGTCACCTGCTCGAGCTGCTGGGCCAGGCCATCGGGCTGTTCGCTGGCCAGGGGCGGGGCGTCCGGGCAGCCCTGGGCGGGGGGCACCGGCAGCGGCTGGCTGGTGGGCCTGTCGGTGCCGAAGCGGTAGCGCAGGCCCACCAGATAGGCGTTGCTGCCCTCGCTGACGCCGCTGAAGGTGCCGTAGGCGCCGGAGCGGTGGTGGATGCGGCCGACGGCCGACCAGCGGGGGGTGACCAGCGCCTCCACCTCGAAGGCCAGGTAGTTGAGCAGGCGCGCCGAGTTCTGACGGAAGGTCTGCTCGTAGTTGCTCTTGGCGGTGAGGACGCTCAGGCCCTCCACGAAGAAGACGTTGAGCCAGGGCCGCAGCCACAGGCGCAGACCGATGCCACCGGTGACCTCACCGAAGTTCTGGGCGGGGGTGTCGGAGAAGGGGACGGCCTGGTTGAAGCCGCCGCCCGGCTGGGCGCTGGCCCGGTGGCCGAGCAGGTTGGCATCGAACTCCAGCGACAGGGGCCCGGCCTGGAAGAGGCGGCGCTGCAGGCCGATGCCGCCCAGGTATTCGGGCCGGAAGCGGCCGCTGAAGGTGAAGGTGTCGCCGAATTCACCGGCATACATCTGGCCGGCCCAGGTGGTGACGGCCCAGGGGTAGGGCTGCCACTGGGGCACGGCCGGATAGGTGGGCGTGCAGCTGATCGGCTCCGGCGCAGGCAGGGGCTGGGAGGCCTCCTGCTCGAGGTCGAAGTCCTCCTTGGTGGAGTCGAGATCGATGACGCCGTAGACGTCGTCGATCTCCCCCACCCCCTCCAGCAGGGCATAGCGGAGGCGGCTGCCCTGGAGATACTGCTGGCCGCGCTGGAAGCGCACGTTGCCCACCGCGAAGATGGTGCGGGTGCTGGCCTCAAACTCCAGCCGGTCGGCCAGCAGGCGGCCACCGGCGAGGCGGGCCATGACACTGCCGCTGGCCACGAAGCGCTGCAGCTGGCCGTCGTAGCCCTGCTGGTTGGCGGTCAGCTCCAGCTCCAGGGGCATGGCGTCGCCCGCCGGGGCGGCGTCAAGACCGGCCACCGGCGCCGTCGTGGCGGCGGGGTCGGCCGGGAGCGGTTCCGGAACGGGCTGGGGGGTGACCGCCAGGGGGCGGCGTCGGGGAGCCGGGGGCTGAACGGCGGGCGATGGCTCCGCTGAGGGCTCCGCTGAGGGCTCCGCTCCGGCTTGGGCCCCTGCGGGCGCCGCGGGCTGGGGCTCGTCGTCGAAGGGATCGGGGGTGGAGGGGGCTGCCGGCGCCGGCGCCGCGGGCTGCGCCTGGGCGACCTGAAGCATGGAGGGCGTCTCCGGCCGTGCCTGGACCGGGGCGGCGGTCATCGCCAGCACACCGGACATCCCCAGCCACAGGCCCAGCCCAGGGGTCAGGCCTTCAGGGGCCTGGCGGCGTCCCGAGCGGGGGTGGAGCACCACAGGCAGCGGATGGGCAGCGAGAACGCGGCCGATCCTGCCATGGGAGTTCGGGGTCGACCCCCGCGGCGGTCCGGTTTCCGGACGGGTGGCGGGCGGGGCCGCCGCCGAAGGGGTCAGTCCTCCAGGTCCTTGCGGCTGGGGGAGCGGGTGGGATCGCTGGCCAGGAAGCCGAAGACGAAGATCCCGATGAAGAAGAAGACGACGGAGTAAACCGAGATCTTGAGAGCGAGCATGGTCTGTCCGGCGGGTGACAGGGAGTGACAGGCGCCGGTACGGGTCTCAATGACCCCTCGGCAGCCGCATCATCTTATGGGTGGTGGTTGGCCATCCAGGCTGTCCGATGCCGTTTGGCGGGGGCAACCGGCTCCGATTGAAACGTTTCGGTCACGTTCCCCATGCCCCGGCCCCTGGATCTCCAACCCCTCTGGCAGGCCATCCAGCCCGGGGGCGGAAGCGGTCCGGCGCTTGGGGGGGAGTGGGGGCTCCGCCACCGTCCCGACTGGGCGGCCCGGGGCCTGATCATCTGGCCGCGGGGAGGCCAGTGGTGCCATCTGCGCCTGCACTGCCCATGCCCGGAGGCCTGGGCCCCCCTGGCCGAGGGCGCCCGGGCGCGGCTGGCGCTGCGCTGGTGGGCCGACAGCGCCGAGCTCTGGGTGGATGGCGAGCGCATCCACAGCGGCGATCTGTTCGACACCGCCTGCCGCTGGCCCCTGCCCGAGCGCTGGTGGCGGGGGGAGGCCCTGGACCTGGAGCTGCGGCTGCGCAGCCCTGTGCACGACGACGGCGCCCTGATCAGCAGCCGCATCGAGCTGGAGCCCCTGGATCCGGCCGATCCCCTGGGCCTGCTGGCGGCCACCGCCGACGAGCTGCGGCAGCTGCGCCGTGAGCACCGGCACGACGGGGCGCCGGGGGAGGGGGTGATTCAGGTGCTGGGCCACGCCCACCTCGATCTGGCCTGGCTGTGGCCGGTGGCCGACACCTGGCAGGCGGCGGAGCGCACCTTCGCCTCCGCCCTCGATCTGATGGAGCGCTTCGAGACGCTCCACTTCGGCCATTCCACCCCGGCGCTCTATGCCTGGCTGGAGCGCCACCGTCCGGCCCTGTTCGAGCGGGTCCGCCGGGCCATGTGGGAGGGCCGCTTCGAGCCGCTCAATGGTCCGTGGGTGGAGAGCGACTGCGTGCTGCTCTCCACCACCTCGCTGCTGCGCCAGTTCCAGGAGGGCCAGGCCTACAGCCTGCGCACCTTCCCGGAGTGGAGCCACCAGCTGGCCTGGCTGCCGGACAGCTTCGGCTTCGCCGCCGGCCTGCCGGCGCTGGCGGCCGCCACCGGGCTGCGCTGGTTCTGCACCCACAAGCTGGCCTGGAACGCCACCAACCCCTTCCCCCACCGGCTGTTCCGCTGGCGCAGCCGCTGCGGGGCCGAGGTGCTGGCCCTGATGACGGCGCCGATCGGCACCGACGGTGATCCGGTGGCGATGGAGCGCTACCGGTTGCAGTGGCAGCAGGCCAGCGGCTGCGCCGATGCCCTGTGGCTGCCCGGGGTCGGCGACCACGGCGGCGGGCCGACCGCCGAGATGCTGGAGCAGCTGGCGCTCTGGCAGGAGCAGCCCGTGGCCGCCGGCCAGCGCCACGGCACCCTGCGCGCCTACCTGGAGCCGCTGGAGTCACTGGCGGAGCAGCTGCCGGTGTGGCGCGACGAGCTCTACCTGGAGCTGCACCGAGGCTGCCCCACCAGCCGGCCCGACCAGAAGCGCCACAACCGCACCCTGGAGCGGCTGCTGCGGGAGGCGGATCTGGCCGCGGCGCTCTTCGGCAGGCCGGCGCCGGCCGCCACCGACGACTGGCGCACCCTGCTGTTCCAGCAGTTCCACGACATCCTGCCGGGCACGGCGATCCCGGAGGTGTTCGAGCAGGCCGAGCCCCAGTGGCGGGGCGCCCGCCGCCGGGCCGCCCGCCGCCGCGACCGGACCCTGCGGCTGGGGCTGGCGGCCGCGGGGCCCTGCGCTGCAACGGCCGGGGCTCCCGGGAGCGCCGCTGAATCCTGGTGCGTCGTGCAGCTGCAGCCGCTGCCGGCCCAGCCCCGCACCGTGCGGCTGCCGGCCGGCGACTGGTGGCTGGCGGCGGCGGACGGTGAGCGGCGGCTGGCGGGGCAGCCGGCCCCCGGGGGCGGCCAGTGGCTGCAGATCCCCGACCTGGAAGGGGTCGGGGTGCGGCGCCTGCGGCGGCAAGCGACGGATGCCGGCAGCGGCGGCGAGGCAGCGGCCACCCCCGTGGCGGGGGCGGTGCGCCTGGAGCGGGTCGCCGGCGGCGGGCCGGACCACTGGCGGCTGGGCAATGGGCTGGTGTCGGCGTTGATCGGCCCGGCGGGGGTGGAGCAGCTCTTTGATGGACATGGCCGGCCCCAGCTGGCGGGGCCGCTGGCCTGGTGCCGCTGGCGCGACCGGGGCGAGTTCTGGGATGCCTGGGATCTGGCCGCCGACTACCGCGAGCACCCGCTGGCCTGGACCTGGGAGGGGGTGCCGCAGTGGCTGGAGACGGGGCCGCTCTGCGCCCGGTTCGTCTGGCGCGGCCGCTGCGGCGAGAGCCCGGTGCGCCTTGACGGCCGCCTGCTGGCGGGCAGTCCCTGGCTGGAGCTGGTGCTGGGCACCCAGTGGCGGCAGCGCCACGAACTGCTGCGGCTGGAGATTCCCCTGGCCGATCCGGCCTGCCGCTGGGCGGCCGACACCGCCGGCGGGGTGATCGAGCGGCCGGCCACGGCCCGCACCGCCCGGGAGCGGGCCCGCTGGGAGATCAGCGCCGTCAGCTGGATGGCCGCGGTGGGCCCGGGCCGCGGCGATGGGCTGGCGGTGCTGCTGGATGGCCCCCAGGGGGTGTCGGCGACGGAGGAGCGCCTGGGGGTGTCGTTGCTGCGGGCGCCCACCTGGCCCGATCCCGGCGCCGACAACGGCTGGCAGCGGCAGCGGCTGGCCCTGCTGCCCTGCCCCGGCGGCTGGCGGGCGGCCGCCGCGCCCCAGCAGGCCACCCGGCTGCGGGAGCCGCTCTGGTGCCGGCCGATGGCACCGGGTGCCGGCGCGGGCGCTGAAGCTGGGAATCAGGCCGAAACGCTGTTCCCGTCCCTTGGCGAGGATCTCCAATTGGTGGCGCTGCGCCCCCTGGGGGCGGACGACGGCGCGGAAGCCGGCGGCTCCGTGCTGCTCAGCGTCCAGAACCTGGGGCCCTGCCGGCGGTGCTTCTCAGCCGGCCCGGACTGGAACGTGCTGGGGAGCTGCGATGCCCTGGGACAGCCCCAGGGGACCGAGCCGCTGGCACTGGGCCCGTGGCAGCTGGGCCACTGGCGGCTGGGGCGCGTGCCGGCGGGGAGCGCGACGGCTCAGTCGTCGTGATCGTCGAAGGGATCGGTGAGGCCCTTGGAGGGCGGGCCAAAGGCGGTGTAGACCCCGAAACCGGTGAGGGCCAGCAGCACGGCGAGCACCGCGAGGGCCACGGAGAGGGCGGGGGAGCTGGTGGCGGCGGGATCCATGGAGGGCTCTCAGGCGGGGCAGGGGGCGCGGGGTGGCGAGGCTTCGGGCCTCGCGCTTCCGTCACAACTCTCGACAGCCCATCTCGGTGCGGCCGGCAAGACCCTTACAGTAAGCACCGCGATCCCGTGCCCGAGAGGTCCGAGCTGCCATGGCCCAACGCACCCGTCTGGGAAACCTGCTGCGCCCCCTGAATTCCGAGTACGGAAAGGTGGTGCCCGGCTGGGGTACCACCCCCGTGATGGGCGTGTTCATGCTGCTCTTCCTGGTGTTCCTGCTGGTGATCCTGCAGCTGTACAACAAGTCCCTGCTGCTCGAGGGCATCAACGTCAACTGGAACGGCGTCGGCTGATTCCTCTCGCCCCCTGTCCATGAACATCTTCGGCATCGGTCTGCCCGAGATGGCGGTGATCGCCGCCATCGGGCTGCTGGTCTTCGGACCCAAGCGCCTGCCCGAGCTCGGCAAGACCCTGGGGCGCACCTTGCGCGGCTTCCAATCGGCCTCGCAGGAGTTCGAGAAGGAGTTCCGCACGGCCGTGGGCACCGAGCAGCCGATCGACATCTCCGGTCCCCCTGCCGCCGTGCCGCCTGCTGCCGAACCTGCTGCGATCACGCCCGCTGCCGATCCGGCAACGCCGGCGGTGGTGGTCGAGGAGAGCGCCGCACCCTCCAACGGCCCCGCCAGCTGAGGACGGCCATCCGTTGGATCTGCAACTGCTGGTGGGCCTGGGCAATCCCGGCCCCCGCTACGCCGACACCCGCCACAACGTCGGCTTCATGGTGCTGGAGCGGCTGGCCCGCGCCGGTGGCGCCAGTTTCCGCAACCAGGGCCGCCTGCACGGGCTGCTGGCCGAAGTCGGCCAGGGGAACAGGCGGCTGCGGCTGCTGATGCCCCAGACCTTCATGAACGACAGCGGCCGCTCGATCCGCGCCGCCCTCGACTGGTTCCGGCTCGAACCGGCCCAGATGCTGGTGCTGGTGGACGACATGGACCTGCCCCTGGGGCGCCTGCGGGTGCGGGCGGCGGGCGGCGCCGGCGGCCACAACGGCCTGCGCAGCACGATCGCCCACCTGGGGAGTGAGTCTTTCGCCCGGCTGCGGATCGGCATCGGCGCGCCGGGCGAGACCCCCGAGGAGCGCCGGGCCCGCACCGTGTCGCACGTGCTGGGCAAGTTCTCCGCCGCCGACCGGCCGGTGCTGGAGACGGTGCTGGAGGAGGTGGAGGCAGGCATCGACCTGATCCGGCGGCTGGGGCTGGAGAAGGCGGCCAACCGTTTGAACAGTTTTCGCGCCGATCCGCCGCCATCCTGAGAGCATCGACACCATCCCGTGAGCCGCCTTCCCGCCACCACCGCACAGCTGCGGGTGCTGCGCCAGAGCTTCAGCCCCTGCCTGCTGGAGGGGGAGATCAGCGCCGGCGGCTTCCAGTGGCGCTTCCGCTGGGCCTTCGACCGGGGCGAGCTGCAGGTGGAGCCGTCCCTGGGGCGCGCCCTGATCCAGGACGCCCTGCTGCGCTTCCTGCTCAAGGCCGACTACCAGCTCGAACCGGGCGGCGACTACGTGTTCACGGTGCGGGCGTCGTTCTGATCAGCTCCCGCCCCAGGCGCCGCTCCAGCAGCAGCTGGGCCACCACATCGTCGTAGTCGCGGGGGGGCTGGCGCAGGCCCAGGGGGAGGAGCCGCCGCCAGCCCCGGGCGGGGAACAGCTCCCAGTAGCGGCGCCGGGCCGCCAGGGTGGTGCCCCGCTCATCCACCAGCTCCACCGGCAGCAGGGGCTCCAGCCGCCGCCGCCAGGGGCCGCTGCCAGTGCCGTCGCCGATCACCACGGCCGCCAGGGCCTGCTGGCGGTGCCACTGCTCCAGCCGCTCCCAGGCCGCCTCCGGGGGCAGCACCAGGGCTTCACGGATCTCGCGGCAGGCGGGATCGGTGAGCACCAGGCCGCACTTGCTGCGGCCGGGATCGAGCCCCGCCAAAGGGCCGGTGGTCATGGCCGCACCGCCACCGTCATGGCCGCCCCGGCCGGGTGGCTCCGGCTCCGTCCTTGCGGGGCCAGCGCAGCTCCACGGTGATCGGGTCGGGGGTGTCGGCGTTCTGGGTGGCCACGGCCTCGAGGTTGGCGGTGACGCCGGCGGGGCGCTCGCTGAGGTCGCGGGCCAGGGCGTTGATGCTGGCGGCATCGAACTGGAGGCCGTTGGCCAGGGTGCCCTGGCGCTGGACCTTGGCGAAGGCGGCGGCCAGCAGCAGGTTGAGGCGGCTGCGGACGGCTTCGGGGTCGCGCACGTCGGGCTCCAGGGAGGTGCGGGAGAGGACCTCCCCCTGCTCCACCACCTGACGGTTGGGGCGCAGGTCGGGGAAGGCGAGCACCTGGGCCTCGCCCCGCAGCACGTTGGCGGCCGAGCGGATGCTGACCACCCAGGTGCCGGGGGTGGCGAGCAGCGATTCCAGCCGGGTGATGTCGCTGCGGGGCACCAGCAGGATCTGACGGTTGGGGGGCTGGCCGGGCAGGAGTAGCTGGAAAGCGGCCCGGTTCGACTCCTGCAGCAGGGCATCGATCACCTGCTTGGCCTGGTCGGGGCGCTGCAGCTGCACCTTGGCGGTGGCCAGGGGCTGGCCGCTGGCGATCACCACGTCGCCGCGGCGCAGGGCGATGACGTTGGTCTCCAGGTCCTTGAGCTCCTTGGCACCGGCGGCGATGCGGCGGCGCACATTGGCCAGTTCGGCCTCGGTGCGGCGGATCTCGGCGTCCCGGCCCTGCACCTCCCGGCTGAGCCGGGCCCGCTCGGCCTCCAGCCGGGCGCGCTGGGCCTGCAGGGGCTGGAGCTCGCGGCGCAGGGTGTCGACGCGGCGCTCGGCGGCCACCAGCTGGTCGCGGGCGCGGCGCTGGCTGGCCAGGGCCTGGTCCCGGCGGCGTTCGGCGGTGATCAGATCGAGGCGACTGCGCTCCAGCTCGCCGCGGGTGCGGGTCAGTTCCCCCTTGTTGCGCTCCAGGGCGGCGCGGCTGTCCCGCAGGCGGTCCTGGATCTGGTCGAGCTCGAAGAGCCCCACCCGCAGGCGCTCGCTCACCAGCAGCATCAGCCCCAGCGACACGGCACTGATCAGGCTGCCGGTGAGCACCGTGATCACCACGGCGGTCTTGCGGGGCCGCAGGTTGAACAGGCTGAGGCGCGCCTTGCCCACACGGCTGCCCAGCCGGTCGCCCAGGGTGGAGAGCACTCCGCCGAGCACCAGGAGCGCGAGGATCAGCAGCCAACCCGACACCTTCCGAGCCCCGGTTCCGCGATCCACCAAGTATCCATGCCGGTGGCCTCACGGCACCCGGCCGGGGCCAGCCGATCCGCTGAATCTCAGCTGAACCGCTTGGCCAGGGCGATGGGATCGAAGACGGTGATCTTCTTGCGGTCGATCTGGACCAGGCCGTCGTTGCGCAGGTCGCCAAGGAGGCGGGTGATGGTGACGCGGGTGGAGCCGATCGCCTCGGCGATGGCCTGGTGGGAGAGGCGCAGGTCGATGGTGATCCCCTCGGCGCCGGGAACGCCGAAGTCGCGGCAGAGCACGAGCAGGAAGCTCACCAGCCGGGAGGACATGTCCCGGTGGGTGAGGGTCTCGATCATGGTCTCGGTCTGGAGGATGCGGGAGGAGAGGCCCTGCAGCAGCAGCAGGCCGACGCTGGCGTCCTGCTCGATGGCGCGCCGCACCGAGGTGGCCGGGGCCGTGACCATCTCCACCCGGGTGAAGGCGATGGCGTGATAGAAGCGGTCGGAGCGCTGGCCGGTGAGCAGGGAGAGCACCCCGAAGAGGCTGTTCTCGCGCAGCAGGGCCACGGTGATCTCCTCGCCCGACTCGTAGACGCGCGAGAGGCGCACGGCGCCGCGCCGCAGCAGGTAGACCCGCTCGGCCGGGTCGCCGGGGAAGAAGATCGTCTTGCCGCGCTCGATGGTCTCGACGCTGCTGCCGGCCAGGCCGCGGATCACGTCCAGCAGGGTGGTGGCCAGGGCGCCGGGGGCGCCCATGGGGGTCACGGAGCCGGGGGATCCGCTGGAAGGGCTGCTGGGGTAGCGGCTGAAGCCACGCGTAGCGCCGACCATCAAGGCGTGGCGATTGGTGATGAACCTATGGATCGGTCTGGCCGATCCATGTAGCCAATGACACTCTTTAGCCGGTCGTGGTGCCTGGCGCCACAGCCAGGGCCTGGCGCTGGGCCTCCTGCAGGTCACGCAGGCCCGGTTCGGCCAGATCCAGCAGGGCGTCGAGGCGGGAGCGTGAAAAGGGGGCGCCCTCGGCGGTGCCCTGGATCTCCAGCAGCCGGCCCTGCTCGTCCATCACCACGTTGAGGTCGACCTCGGCGCTGGAATCCTCGGAGTAGTCCAGATCCAGCAGGGCCCGGCCATCCACCAGGCCCACCGACACGGCCGACACCTGCTGGCGCAGGGGCGAGGCGGCCAGCACACCCTGGTGCTGGAGGCGCTCCAGGGCGGCGGCCAGGGCGATCCAGGCGCCGGTGATCGAGGCGGTGCGGGTGCCGGCGTCGGCCTGGAGCACGTCGCAGTCGACCAGCAGGGTGCGCTCGCCGAGGGCCTCCAGATCAAGGGCGGCCCGCAGGCTGCGGCCGATGAGGCGCTGGATCTCCTGGGTGCGGCCGGAGAGCTTCATCAGCTCGCGCCCCTGGCGGCTGGGGGTGGAGGCGGGCAGCAGGCGGTATTCGGCGCTGAGCCAGCCGCTGCCGGAGCCCTTGCGCCAACGGGGCACCTCGGGGTCGAGGCAGACGCTGCAGAGCACGCGGGTGCGGCCGGCGGCGAAGAGCACCGAGCTGAGGGCGAAGCCCATCGGGTCCCAGTCGACGGCCACCGGGCGCAGGGCATCGGCGGCGCGGCCGTCGTTGCGGGGGGCGTCGGCGGGAGTGGTCACGCGGCCTTTGGCGGAGCCGGGCCAGCGTAGGTGGCGCCGGTGGTACGTCTGTTCCCAGCCACTACCGATGGTGTGCCGGGCTGGCGAGGGCCGCTACATTCGGGAGGTGAGCGGCCGGGGCGATCCGTCCGGACCTTTCACACCAACGCTTCCGTGGGGTGTCCATGACCGCCAGCCTCATCGACCCCGGTCACCCCCGGCGCACGGCCACCCCGGCGCGCACCGAGCCGCTGGCCCTGGTGCCGCCGCTGAGGCTGGTGAGCCAGCCGGAGGGGCTGCTGCAGATCCACACGGCGCCGTTCCGGGGCAGCTTCGCGGCGGTGTTCAGCCAGGCCCTGCGCAGCGCCGGGCTGGGCAGCCGGGTTCTGGTGAGCCAGTTCCTCAAGGGGGGCGTGGAGCAGGGGCCGGCGGGCAGCCTGACGCTGTGCGGCCGGCTGGAGTGGCTGCGGCCGGGCACGCCCCACTGCCTCGATGGGCCGCCGGGGTCCCAAGGGGAGGAGGGGGCCACGGCCGAGGAGGCGCTCGAAGCGGTGGCGGAGGTGTGGGAGGTGAGCCGCGAGCGGCTGCTGAAGGGGGATCTGGATCTGCTGGTGCTCGATGAGCTGGGCCTGGCGATCGCCCTGGGGTATCTGAGCGCCGAGGCGGTGATCGAGGCGCTTGAACAGCGGCCGGCCCATCTGGATGTCATCCTGACGGGCCCCTCGATGCCGGCCAGCCTGATGGCGATGGCCGATCAGGTCACCCAGTTGCGCCGCGGCGGCTGACGCCATGCTCAAGAACGACCACTGGATCAACGAACAGGCCGCGGCCGGGATGCTGGAGCCGTTCCAGCCGACGCTGGTGCGCCACCTGGATCCGGAGGGCCGCACCGGGCCGGTGCTGAGCTTCGGGTGCTCGTCGTATGGGTACGACCTGCGGCTGTCGCCGAAGGAGTTCCTGATCTTCCGCCATGTGCCCGGCACGGTGATGAACCCGAAGCGGTTCAACCCGGCGAACCTGGAGCCGGCGCCGATGCACAGCGACGAGGACGGCGATTACTTCATCCTGCCGGCCCATTCCTACGGGCTGGGGGTGGCGCTGGAGAAGATGAAGGTGCCGTCGAACATCACGGTGATCTGTCTGGGCAAGAGCACCTACGCGCGGCTGGGCATCATCGTGAACACCACCCCCGCCGAAGCCGGCTGGGAGGGCCACCTCACCCTGGAGTTCAGCAATTCCTCCGGTGCCGACTGCCGCATCTACGCTGGCGAAGGCATCTGCCAGCTGCTGTTCTTCGAGGGCGACCCCTGCGCCACCACCTACAACGACCGCCAGGGCAAGTACCAGCACCAGCCCGAGCGGGTGACGCTGGCGAAGGTTTAGGTGGGGAATGGAGGGATGGATCTGCGAGGGGATGGAAGGGACTTCTGTAGCGTATCGGACAAGTGGTTGTCGGGTCCGTCTAGATCGTGTGGCCGGGGCGAGTCCATGGCGCTCATTGTCTCCGGCACAACGGTTCCGGCGAAATGGCCTGCTCAAGATCGACGTTTTTTACGGCTGCGGAACTTGGATGAGGGTGGATATCGGAACCTTTGAACAAAGCATTAGCCACACAACAGGAGCTTTGTAATGACACGCAGCGATGATGTCGATCTTGAACTGGAACTTGAGGAACTAACGCCTGATGAACGACAAGAGGCAGAATTCGTCGCTGCTGGAGCTGTCCTAAAAGAGCGTGCTTTACAGGCTGGTCTGAGTGTCAAGGAGGCTCCGATTGAGGGTGGGTCGTCTTGGCTAAGGTTGGATATCAAGTCGTCGCGCAGCACTCGCCCGGTCATACTCTTGAGTGCGGATGATATCAATAAGCTTCTTGCTTTCGACTTCGAGAACTATGTCTTTCTGCGACAGTATGAAGCGATTGCATCGTATGCCAATCGCACTATTGAGGCCGCGCTCCGTCCAGTTGGGGTGGGCCTTACTCCTACTTCCTTTGCTTTTCGCCGTCTCTTCGGCAGTGCTGGGGGGCGTGAGTCTTTTGATATTTCAGATGTCGAGATAAGTCTGCCAGCTTCAGCGATTGGTCTTCCGAACATTCGCATTGGACCTGCAAGTGATTCATTTATGGCACTGGCAGGAAGATATAGTCGACTCACTATCACACTTTCTGGATGCAACATTAGCAATCATGACGAATCACTCAAGCTGCTCCTAAAAATAGCTGACGCTTTGTTCTTTCAGATCGATATGATGACGGGCATACCAGTTCATCTAGAGAGGGAGCGCCGACGAAAGCGCCAGCGTAGGAGCAGGTATCGCACTGACCTCTCTACAGCACTTGAGTATCCGAAAAATGAGTACGATGAAGCACCAGCATCACTGTATTGGTATGGCCGTAGCGCTTCTGGAATGCCACTTCTACAGTTCCTCGCCTTTTATCAAGTTGTCGAGTTCTATTTCCCAGTATATGCAGAGGCAGAAGCTAGAAGGAAACTCAGAACTATCTTAAAAGACCCCACTTTTCGTGGTGATCGCGAAGCCGATATTGGGCGACTGCTGATAACTATCCAAGGCAGCAGAACAGGCAGCCTTGGCTCAGAGGTGCAACAGCTCAAGGCCACAGTCAATGAGTGTGTTGATCCGCAAGAGCTGAGAAACTTTCTCTCGTCTGACGAAGACCGGAAGGGGTTCTATAGTTCAAAGTCGCAGTATCATAGGATTCCAATTGCAAATCCTGATTTGAGTCTCGACTTAAGAGCGGATGCTGCAGTGCGGATCTATGATATTCGCTGTGGCATTGTTCACACCAAAAGTAACTCTTCGGAAGATATCCTCCAGCTTTTGCCTTTCTCAAAAGAAGCTGATGACCTAGTGCATGATATTGAATTGATGGAGTTTGTAGCCAGGTCAGTATTGATAGCATCAAGCGCGCCCTTTGGGGTCGGTGGTTAACATCGCGATTCCGAAGGTGGAGGCGATCATGTCCGGACAAACGCCATGATTTCTGCTCGCCACTGATCACGAGAGTTATTCCTCTAAGCCGCTACTTCAGTTCCAGATCAACTCGGTGATGCGAAGGTGACTGTTCTCGACGAACTCCTTGAGTGGTCCCAGGACCGACCGGCTTGGCAACGGAATGCGCTGCGCCGCCTCGTTCTACATGGCGAGCTCTCGGAGGATGACATCCGGATTTTGACGGACGTCTGCAAGAGCACGCATGGCCTCTCCGAACCCCAAGACGCTCTGCCGCTAGGTAGGGAGCACCTGCCCAAGACCGTCGCGAATAGTCCAGCAGTCTCGCTGGTCTCCATCTTCCATCGCCGTGGTGTGAACGCCCTCGCGGAAGATCAGAAGCTCAATCTCGCGCCCGCTCTCACGGTTGTCTACGGCGATAATGCCGCTGGAAAGACGGGGTATATCCGGATTCTCAAGAGTGCTTGTCGCGCCAGGGGTCAGGAGCAGATCCTGGGGAACGTCGTCACCGGCACGGCACCACCGTCCGTCGAAGTGTCGATCAAGTACACGGTGGGGGCAGATCCGGAACCCCGGGAGTGGGCAGGGGGTGGCGAGGATGCGTTCATTGCTCGGGTCAGTGTGTTCGACACACAGTGCGCAGCCGTCTACCTAACCGAGAAGACGGACGTTGCGTTCCGGCCCTTCGGACTGGACCTGTTCGACAAGCTTGTCCAGGCGTGCAGGGCCGTTCGCGTAAATCTTGAGAGCGACCAACGCGCCTTGGCGGTCAGTCCACTTGCAGCTCTGCTGCCGCAGGTTCCGAATGGTACTGCGGTGGCCAAGTTCCTTGCGAGCATCAACTCACTCACGTCTCCTGAAGCCGTCCACGAGATCGCAAACCTGTCTGGCGAGGAGCAGGAACAACTGGTCCTACTCGAGAAGTCACTGCTGGACCTGCAGGCCAACGATCCCGAAATGCTAATCCGCGCATTGAGCCTTCGCGCAGTACGTGTGAAGGCACTGGCTCGGCACCTCACGGAAGTGGAGGCGGCGCTTTCCGCGGAGGCTGTCAAGGCCGCCTTCGACGCGCGAACCGAGGTCCGGCGTAAGGCCGCAGAAGCCAAAAGGATCCGCGACGCGACGTTCCCAGTCTCCGTACTCGCTGGTACGGGTTCCGAACCGTGGAAGGAGCTTTGGGAGGCGGCTAGGCGCTTCTCGCAGGAGCAAGCGTATCCGAGCCAAGCTTTTCCCGTCGTGGACGGCAGCGCGCATTGTGTGCTGTGCCAGAGGGCCCTCGACGATGCTTCCGTGCAAAGGTTCCTCCAGTTTGAGGCGTTCGTGGTCTCCACGGTGGAGCGCGAACTACGGCAGGCCACGGGAACCTTCGCGGGGATGCGAAGCCACTTGCTCACTGTTGATATCACGACCGAGGCAGTCGCCGAGATGCTCAAGGAAATCCGATTCGAGAACGAAGCACTCGCGGATGCGATAAGTGCCGCGCTTGTGGCAAATGAGAAGCGCCGCGAGGCCGTCGCGTTCGCACTGACCGAAGACAAGGATCTGGCCCCTGATTGTCCATCGGTTGCGCCAGCTGCTCTTGAAGTCGAAGCACTTGTACGCCAGACCGAGGCTCGAGTCGAGTCCCTCCGAGCCAGCGGAAGCGCTGACACGCTTGCTATGACCGCCAAGGTCCAAGAACTCCGTGCTCGCAAGCTGCTCGCTCAGCAGGTGCCATTAATCATGAGCGAGATCGATCGCAAGAAGCGACTCGCGGCCTACGGACTGTGTGTGAATGACACGGCCACAAAAGGGATAACGCAGAAGAGCACTTCCGTGACGAAGACATCCGTGACTCAGAAGTTGAAAGATAGCTTTAGGAACGAGCTTGATAGTCTCGGCTTCCGTCATATCGAGGTCGAACTGAAGGAAGCCGGCGGCTCCGAGGGCATTCTCTATCACAAGCTGCTTCTGACTCGTGCGCCCGGTGTTGATCTACCTAGAGTGGTCAGTGAGGGCGAGCAACGCTGCCTGTCCATTGCAGCATTTTTCGCGGAACTCAGCACCGCCGATGAACCCTCCGGCATTGTGTTCGACGATCCTATGTCATCGCTCGACTACAGGTGGCGCGAGGGAGTGGCGCGGCGGTTGGTGCATGAATCAAAGAGTCGGCAGGTCATCGTGTTCACCCACGATGTCGTCTTTCTCCTGTTACTCAAGCAGATCGCCGAGGAAGAGGGCGTGACGCAGCTTGACCAGCACGTCCGCCAACTTTCAAAGGGCGCCGGTGTTTGTGCTGAAGAGCTCCCTTGGGTGGCGATGCCCATCAAGAAGAAGATTGGACACCTGAAGAAGGAATGGCAAGCTGCAGACAAGCTCTTTCGGGATGGCGAACAGGCCACGTATGAGAAGGAGGCAAAATATCTTTACGGCCTACTGCGTGAGGCTTGGGAGCGCGCACTTGAAGAAGTTCTTCTCGCGGGAACTGTCGAGCGGTTCCGCTTCGGTGTTCAGACGCAGCAGATTGGCAAGATTGCGGATATTACCGCCGAGGATTGCCGAACGCTAGATGCTGCGATGGGAAAGTGCTCGAAATGGCTGCCTGGCCACGATCAGGCACCGGCCGCGCGTGCGCCAGTGCCCGAGCCGGTGGAACTGAAGGCCGACATCGAGGGGCTGGAGGCTTGGGTCGGCGCGATCCGCAGCCGTCGGTGAGTGGATGCAGTGTTGTGGAAAGCCGGCATAACAACCGGTTGCAGCGGCCGGTCCGCTGCGCCCCATCGCTGTAGAGGAGCGTTGCTCTGCTGTCGAGCTGATTGAATGTTATTGTCAGATATTCAGGCGAGATTCCATAGACAGGCCCCGAGATGTATACGCATCTAGCTAGTAGTGTCTCGGGTGTAAATAAGAACTTGATAAGTGTGCCGCAAAAAGGCTCAAATCAAAGCCAAACATCCTGGAATCCCGAGAGCCATGCGCGGATTAGGCCTGAAAGCAAGACGCATGGCGGATTCGCGGCAATGGGCATGTTCGTTCACCGGGGCGCAGGGCTGGTGAACACTTCCTCCAGCCAGTCGTAAGCCCGCTGATGGAACAGTGAACGCGCCATCTCCTCGCAATGCCCGCCGGCGCCTTCGGCTGTGGTGAAGCGCACGAGGGTCCGGGGACACTGCAGCGCGGCATGCAGCTGCTCCGCGAAGCGCGCGATCGGATCGCCTTCCGCCCAGGCCACCAGCGTGGGGCAGCGGATCTGTTCCGCGCGCCCCCTGAGGCTGTAGTCGCCGGCGATCCGGAAGTAATCGGCGAGGGAATCGAGGCCATGCACCCAGAGGGCCCGCTGGAAGGTCCAGTGCAGGGATGGATTGGAGCGGATCTGGCTCTGCAGGGCGTCGAGATCGGCGGGGGCGATCTCAGGTAGGCGTTCGCGCACGGCAGGCGGGAGCGGCAGGTTCGCCCGCAACGCCTCGAGGAGATCCCACTGGCCGGGGTCGGCGATGCAGGCAGCCAGGCGGTGCTCCCCGCTGGCTGCACGGGGCGCCAGATAGCCGCCGAAACTCCAGCCGATCAGCGCCATCCGCTGCGGGTCCACCTCCGGGCGGGAGAGCGCGTAGTCGACAACCGGGCGCACCACGTTCTCCCAGTCGGGGCGGAACACCAGGCCCTGGTGGATGAGGGGTCGGCCCTGGCCGGGGCCGTCGAAGGTGAGGCAGTGGTAGCCGCGGCGCACGGCGGCCACGGCATGGGCAAAGTGCGCCTCATGCACGGTGGCGTCGTAGCCGTTAGTGGCGATCACCGTGGGGCGCGGCTGGCCCGAGTCATCGGCACGGTGGAAGTAGCCGGGCAGGCTCGTGCCCTCGTAGGGGATTTCCACGGCCTCCACGGTTGGCGTCATGCGGGCGGCTGCTCTGGCGAACGCCTTGGCCTCCCGGTCGAAGGCCTCCACCAGCCGGACGTCCACAGGCGCACCGAAGAGCGGCAGGTAGGACGTGCGGTAGTAGTTGCTGGCCCGCAGGTAGGCCTCGCGGGCGCTCAACGCGTGGCCGGCCGCAGCACAGGATTCGGCGATGTGAAACACACGGTCAGCGGTGGCGGTCCAGGCCCGATACCAGCTGTCCGGATCCGCGGGCGTGATCTGCGCAGCCGTGACGAAGCACTCGCCGAAATCAGCACCCCCATAGAGCGCGTGCGACAGGGCGCGGACGGCAAACCGCTCAAAGAGCGGGTCTGCAAAGAAGAGTCCCATCGAGACGATCTCCGGCGGTCGCGCAAAGACGACCCAACACGGTCTGCATCATCACCGAGGACTTCGGCTTTCTCACGCGCAGGGCGGGCCAGAGGGCTGAGGCGTGTGGTCTGCCATACGAAGCGGGATCCGTTCGGCTTGGCGGCGTCTTCATAGGAATAGCTAGTATGGAAATCCATGGAATGACCACATGGCCTGTATGTCCCACCCCTAGATGAATGAAATAAGTTAGACTTCCTTAACAGTGGAAAATGCCTGACGCACGGCAGTTTTTTCTTTCGCTATGAACCTCCAGTGCCGCCAATGCAATAGCAAATCGGTCGTCTACGACCGAAGTCTTGGCGGCCGGGCTGTTTGCGCAGTCTGTGGAGCGCCTATGAGTGTCTCAAAATGGAATCCGATTCGTCGCCAAACTCATTCTGCAGCAGGTGGTAGGCCAGTAACCAAGCCGGCAAGGCGGCAAAATCATTACAAGCCAGTAATTCCGAGGAGAAGGAAGCAACAGCTTCCTGCCAAGATCTTGATTGCTTGGCTACTTCCCGTTGGCCTGGTCGGATGCTATCTCTATCTGATGGCAAATCCAAGGGCCGTCTCCCACTGGCTCGCTCAGTACAGCCCCTCTACTGCAAACGCTTGGTGGATCAAGACGCCTGCTGACATAGAGCTACTCATCGATCAAGCCCGCAGAGCTGATAGGGAAGCAGTTAATCTGTCGGTTCATGGAACGGTTCGCGAGTTGGTTACACGGCTACAGCGGAAAGGAGTACGTCTTCTGATCAGCGACAAGGTGATGGAGCACGCCGCTGGTGAATGGGATCCTGGTACGGCGGAAATCAGAATCCGGCCTTCCACTGTATCGATGGGTAGCAGAGTTCTGGCTGAAGCTCTGGCTCACGAAACAGCCCATGTGGCTCAGTCTTGTCGGGCTGGTGGCCTTGGAAAGAATAGCGAGCCGATGGGAATCCAGGTCAACGCTGCAGAGGTGTTCAAGCATCAACTTGGTTCACCCTTGTACAAGGGTGAACCGTCCAGTAAGGCGATTGAGTTGGAGGCTTATTCGGTAGGTGCAAATCCTCCTTGGGCTATTCAGTTATTGGATCACTTCTGCAAAGGCTGAACTGCGATGCCCAGATGGCTCTGATGCCCAGCCTCAGTGGCCTGACGTTGACTCAGGAGCTTCGCTCAATAGGTCAGCTTCGGCTAAGCACGAGCGCTGTAGCGTCTGTTAGGCTAACAACTTATCCAGGCGTTCCAGGCGAAGCCAAGCTTCGCTTCCGAGTTGACGTATCAGCATGACATCCGAAGATCGTAATCGCCGCATGAAGTGGGGTCAGAATGTTCCCCGTTGGTGGATATCTGATTTCAACATGACTCATCGAGGTGAGTCCAAAGAGAATGATTCAATCACATCCAAGGTCGACCAGCCCAGCGAAGCCAGAGGTGATGACCTCTTCAAGGGCGACAATGTCCAGCTCTTTCGACAGCGACTGTTAAATCTTCAGAAGAACTGGTCTAACTCTCAGAGGCAGCCATCAACGTTGCTGAAGCCCAAAAGACCAAGCTCTGAGGATTATGTGCAATACCGGCTGAAGCGGAATTCGAGACGTAGAATGCTTGAAGAGCAGACCAGTCGACTCAATCGGGACATACGGCGAGTTCAAGCAGGATTCGCGATAGTGATTTGTTTGATTGGGCTTTTGTTTGGCGGGCTCCTGGGCTTTCTCGTGGGCGGGGGCTTCGGCCTGCTAATCATTTCGCTTCGTATAAGGCTATAGGATGCCTTGATCCATCAACCCTTGTCGTTGTTCAGAACACTGCAAGGCGCCTCTCTGTCTATGGCATAGAGGCGTGGCTGGGACTTTCTGCATTGACCGTCCACTCTTCAGCGTCAAGATAAAGCGGGTGGGAATCGGATTTTTGTCAATGTCGGTGAGTGCAGCCCGCCGTTGATCTTCAACCATGTGACCAGGTTCCAAGCCCCAGCTGCCCCCCACTCCTCCAATGCCCCCGGCCCCACTGTCGTGGGCATCGACGTGGGTGGTCCCCGCAAGGGCTTCCATGCCGTTGCCCTCACCGGCGGCGCCTACGCCGCCCAGATGGCCACCAGCGATGCCGAGGCCCTTGCCCACTGGTGCCGCTCCGTGGTGCAGGCGAGCGTGATCGCCATCGATGCCCCCTGCCGCTGGAGCAGCGATGGCCGCGCCCGATCCTGCGAACGGGAGCTGAGGCAGCAGGGGATCATCTGCTTCGCCTCGCCCACCCGCCAGGCCGCCACCTGCCACTCCACCGGCTACTACGACTGGATGCTGCAGGGGGAGGCGCTGTATCAGGCCCTTGAGGTGTCCCATCCCCTGGTCGCTCGCCTCCCCATCAACGGGCCGTGCTGCTTCGAAACCTTCCCCCACGCCATCACCTGGCACCTGCGCGGTGGCGAGGCCCAGGCCTCCCAGAAGCGCACCCAGCGCCGGGAGCTGCTGCAGCGAGAGGGCATCGACCTGGCAGCGCTCAACAGCATCGACTGGATCGATGCCGCCCTCTGCGCGCTAACAGCCCAGCACGCCGCGGCCGGTGGCCCGTGCATGGCCTACGGCGAACCGGGGACCGGCTGGATCGTGGTGCCTCACTGAGCCGCCGGGGCCTCGGCCCCGCGGCTAACGGAGATCAGCGCCCCCACCAGCCCGAGGGCGGCCGCCAGACGGAAGGCAAACTGCTGGGCGCCAAGAAAGGCCTCCAGCTGGGACCCGCCCAGCCGCGCTCCCACCTCCCCGGCCAGGGCGGCGTCGGCACCGGCGGCGCCGAGGCCGTGGGCGAGCAGGGAGGCCGCCAGCGCCGTCCCGATCGCCTGGCCGAAGTTGCGTGCCGTCGACAGGAAGCCGTTGGCCACGCTGAGGTGCTGCGGCGGCACCGTGTTGAGCGTGGCGCTGTTGTTGGGGGGATGGAACAGGCCGCCGCCCATGCCAAGCAGCACCAGCGGCCCGATGATGCTGGCGTCGGCAGCGTCCGTACCCAGCCACGACAGGCCCACCAGGCCCGCACTCACGCAGAGCATGCCGGCCGTGCTCAGGGTCCGCGCCCCGGCCCGGTCCCCCAGGCTGCTCACCGTCAGGCTCGTGGCGGTGAGCACCAGCGAGAGCGGCACGATCAGCAGGCCCGACATCACCGGCGTGCGGCCCAGCACCAGTTGCGCGTACAACGGCAGCAGGAAGTAGCAGGCCACCGCGGCCACGAAATAGAAGGCGGCGGCCACCGAGCCGAAGGTGAAGGCCCGCGAGCGGAACAGGCTGAGCGTCAGCAGCGGTTTCGGCAGGCGCTGCTCCACCGCCACGAACAGGGCCAGAGCCGCCGCGCCGCCCATCAGGATCGCCAGGCTGGCCGGGCTCAGACCCTCCTGGGAGAGCTGCTCGATCACCAGGAAGGGAGCGCTGGTGGCCACCACCGCCAGCACGGCCCCCGTCCAGTCCATGGCGCTGCGGTCCTGGCTGCGGGGGCGGGCCTTGAGGATCCGGAGGCTGAGGATCAGTCCGGCCAGGCTCACCGCCAGGATCACCAGAAAAAGGGAGCGCCAGCCGAACTGGCCGATCAGCAGGCCGCCGAGCACCAGCCCCGTGACCTGGGCCAGCGCCAGGATCGAGGCATTGACGGCCATGGCCTTGCGTCGCTCCTGCTTCGGGAAGACGGCGGTGATCTCGGCCATCACGTTGGCCAGCACCAGGCCGCCGCCCACGCCCTGGAGAACGCGGAAGCCGATCAGGATCTCCACCGTCGGCGCCAGCGCGCACAGCACCGACGTGACGACCAGGACGCCCATGCCGATGACGACGATGCGCCGGCGTCCCCAGATATCGGCCAGGCGTCCGGCCGGCAGCAGGGTGACCGTCACGGTGAGCAGGTAGGCGACGATCACCCACTTGAGAACCGGCAGCCCGACGCCGAACTGACGCGCCATCGCCGGCAGGGCGAGGGTGACGATGAACCCGTCCATGTAGACAACGAAGTTGCCGCATTCCACGGCGGCCAGGGTCCACCAGCGGTCGGGATTGGCCGGCGGCGCTTCCCCCGGACGCTGGACGGCGGCGTTGGCTTGTTCCATGGCCGGCGTTGCCCTGATCTCCAGATGGTCTGCAGATACTGGCAGCGGTGCTGTTCTACCGACGTGGGTTTCGGCTGTGAGCAGGCAGAAGGACCTCAATCGAAATGTCCATTAAGATGCCCTAATGGACATTTCCGTGACCGAGTTCCGTGCCCAGTGCCTGGAGTTGATCCGGCAGGTGGAGTGTGGTGGCGAGGTGGTGGAGATCACCCGCCACGGCAAGTTGGTGGCACGCCTCATGCCGCCGACCGCGCGCTCCGCTCAGGGACCCCCGCCATGGACGACCCTGCGCGGTTCCGGTGTGCTCCACGCTGAGCCAGAGGAATCCGTGCTGGAGGCCCAGGCCTTCGATGCCCTGCGGTGAAGATTCTGCTTGACACCCATGTCTGGCTGTGGTGGCTGCTGGGTTCCGAGCGCCTCGTGGCCGGGGAACGGCGTTCGCTGGATCGAATGGCTGCCGCCGGCAGCACCCACCTCTCGGCCATGAGCCTCTGGGAGGCGCAGATGCTCTCCACAAAAGGACGGCTGACGCTGGATCGGCCGTTTCAGACCTGGTTGCAGGAGGCCGCTTCCCCTGCGGTAGTTCAGATCATGCCCCTTGACGTGGAGGTGGTCATCGCCCTCCATCAGATGCCGGATGGGTTCCATGGTGATCCTGCCGACAGGCTGATCGTGGCCACGGGCTTGGCCCATGGGTTGGTGCTCGCCACCCATGACCAGGCCATCCGCAACAGCGGAGTGATCCCGATCTGGAGGGGGGCCAGGACGTAGCCCGGTTTTTCCGGCATTGGCCGCTGCCGCAGGCTTGCTGGGCTTTCGCCAGCAGATCGCTCCGGGCCGCTGGCGCCTTGAATAGGCAGCAGGCCAAAGCACCGCCCATTCCAGGAGCAAGACATTGCCCTACGTGAACGTTCAGATCACCAAAGGTGCATCGCGGCAGCAGAAGGCCGAGATCGTCAAGGACATCACCGACTCACTCGTTCGTGTGCTCGGCAAGAAGCCCGAGCACACCCATGTCGTCATCCAGGAGATCGACGACGAGAACTGGGGATTCTCCGGGATGCTCACGGACGACTGGAAGGCAGCGCAGGCGGGGACATCCAGCCATGGGCGATAGACCTGCCACCGATTGGGAGGCCAGGTTCCAGGCCAGCCGGGAGCCCCAGGTGAAGGTGCTGGAGAAAGCGTTCGCGGGCATCCCCGCCGGTGCCCGGATGCTGGTCGTCACCCCTCGGATCGTCGATGCGGAGGTGCGCGAGATCGCGCCTGGGGCCGTGATGGCAGCGGCGACCCTGCGTCAGCGACTGGCCGTGCGGCATGGGGCTGAGTATTCCTGTCCGGTCACGACCGGGATCGCCCTGCGGGTCGTGGCCGAGCGCTCCTACCTCCGCCTGCAGGCCGGTATGGACCCGGTCACGCCGTTCTGGCGCGCGCTTGACCCCGACAGCGATCTGGCGGGCAAGCTGGCCTGTGGCCGGGAGTTCCTGCGGCGGATGAGAGCCGCAGAGGCGGCGCCCCTGCGCACCGGTCGATGAAACCCAGGATCTTTGAAGGTGGCTGCCTCTGTGGTGAGGGTTATGAACGGGCCCATTCCCTACCCTAAGCCCATGGCAGATGCAGATATCCGCTGGCGCCAGCGGTTTGACAACTTCGAACGGGCCTTGCAGGTGCTGGCACGCGGTGTTGCGCTGGCGCAGCAGCGCCCGCTGAGCGAGTTGGAGCAGCAGGGGCTGATTCAGGGATTCGAGTTCACCCATGAACTCGCCTGGAATCTGCTCAAGGACTATCTGCAGTATCAGGGAATTGAGGGCATCATTGGATCACGCGATGCCACGCGCCTGGCCTTTCAAAGTGGTCTTGTCGACGATGGTGAGGGCTGGATGGCGATGATCAAGGCCCGCAACCAGTCTTCGCACACCTACAACCTCGAACAGGCCAAGGCGATCGCCCACGACGTGATCGTCCGCTTTGCGCCGTTGTTCGACGCCCTGCGTGTGCGCTTCGCAGCACTCAGCGAATCCCGGCCATGATCAGCACGGCCCCGCTGGCGTCAGGCCAAGCCATCGGCCTACCGGATTCGGCCGTGGCGGCCATCCAGAGGGTGCTCGCCGGCTACCCCGAGGTGGAGGCTGCAATCCTCTACGGCTCCAGAGCCCTTGGCCGCCACCGCCCCGCCTCCGATATCGATCTCACCCTGACGGGTCACGCCATCAGCAACGCCACCTTGGCCAGCATCGATGCCGATCTCGATGATCTGCTCCTGCCCTGGCTGATCGATCTCTCCGCACTCGCCGCCATCAGCCATCCCGCCCTTCTGGACCACATCCAACGGGCCGGCGTGCTGCTGTACCGACGCTCGGATCCGCCAGCCTTCCCTGCCTGACCGTCCGGGTGGCTACTTCTGGTCTAGTCTGGTCTGGTTGAGGTGCCCGTCGCCATGGTGTCCCGTCCCAGCCGGGTGGTGAACATGCTCGAAGCGAAGACCCACCTCTCACGCCTGGTGGAAGCGATCGAAACCGGCGCCGAGGCCGAGGTGGTGATCGCTCGCAACGGCCGGCCCGTGGCACGGCTCACCAGCCTGCAGCCGCCCGAACGACCCCGCCGGCTCGGCATCGCCCGCGGCCAGTTCGTGGTGCCCGAGTCGATCGATGCGGCCAATCCCCTGATCGCCGATCTGTTCGAGCAGGGCTGATGCGGCTGCTGCTCGACACCCACACCTTTCTCTGGGCCATCACCGATGACCCGAAGCTGGGGCCCCTCAGCCGTGAGCTGATCACCAACCGGGCCAGCGCGGTGGTTCTCAGCCATGTGTCGCTCTGGGAGATCGCCATCAAGCACACCCTGGCCCGCGGCGACATGCCCCTGTCGGCCGGCGAGGCCATCGCCTGGGCGGAGCCATCCGGCTTCGCGTTCCTCCCCATCGACCTTCCCCATCTGCTGGCACTGGAACAGCTGCCCCTGCACCACCGCGATCCGTTCGATCGCCTGCTCGTCGCCCAGGCCATCAGCGGCCCCTTCACCCTGCTCAGTGCCGACGCGGCGTTCGCCGCCTATGGCTGCCCGCTGCAGGACGCCCGCGCCTGAAGCCGCCTCCGCCAGAGCACCCGGATCAGCCCGGAGTCCCCGGCGGCGCGCTCACCAATCGCACCAGCAGCTCGGCGTAGGCCTCCCGGTCCACCGGGGCCACCTCGCGGCCGTGCAGCAGGTCCTGCATCAGGATCAGGTGCACCAGGGCGCCCATGAACAGCCGCGCCCGCAGCTCCGCCTCCGCTGCGCCGGCGATGGCCTCGAACAGCGCCGTCACCCGGCCCACGCCGGTGCGCTCCAGCTGGGCCAGGAAGGTCTTGGCCAGTTCGGGGAACCGCTCCGACTCGGCGATCACCAGGCGCAGGAAGTCCAGGAACTGGGGCTGGCTGTGGCGGCACTCCAGGCAGCGGGCCGCCAGTTCCCGCAGGGCCGCGGCGGGCTCGGCCGGCAGGGCCTGCTGGGCTGAGGCGCCGAACAGTTCGCTGAGGCGCTCGCCCACCATCGCCTCGGTGAGGGCGCGGAACAGGGCCTGCTTGTCGGCGAAGTGGCCGTACACGGTGGCCTTCGAGACGCCCGCCGCCGCGGCGACGCGGTCCATTGAGCTGGCGGCGTAGCCGTGCTGCAGAAATTCGCGCCGGGCGCCGTCGAGAACGGCCTGACGCTTGTGCTGGCTGCGCCGCTCGCGGGCGCTGGGGCCGGAGGTGTTCCTGGGGACGGCAGCGTCACCACCGGCATCGGCTGGGGGCATGGCGCGTCCTGCTCAAAAGAAAACTGAACTGAACCGTATAGTAACTGCAGATGGGAGGGGCGCGATGGTGGGGCGGCGGACGCAGCTGGGGCTGGTGGCGGCGGGCGGGGCCGTGGTGCTGGCCCTGGGCGTCGGCCTGCTGCGCCGCGCCACGCCGCCGCCGCCGCCGGTGGTCGAGCGGCCGATCCGCACCGTCACCGCCCTGGGCCGGCTGGAGCCGGTCAGCGCCCTGCGCACGATCGCGGCGCCGCTCTCGGGCGCCGGCCAGCCCACCCTGCAGGCCCTGCTGGTCGACCGCGGCGATGCGGTGCAGGCCGGCCAGCTGCTGGCCCTGCTCGACAACCAGCCCCAGCTGGAGGCTGCCGTGGCGGCGGCCCGGGCCGAGGTGAACCTGGCCCGTTCCCGGCTGGCGATCGCCCGCGCCGATGCCGGCAGCGGCGAGGACGGCCAGCAGGCCAAGGTGCGCTCCCTGGAGGCCCAGCGGCGCACGGCCGCCACCGAGGCCGCCCGTTACCAGAGCCTGTTCACCAGCGGTGCCGTCTCGGCCGAAGAGCGCGACAACCGCCGCCTCAGCCTCGACACCATCACAGCCTCGCTGCAGGAGGCCCGGGTGCTGCTGGCGCGGCAGCAGGCGCGCAGCAGCGCCGGCACCGGTGGCGTGGATCTGGATGTGGAGGCCTCCCGGCGCGTGCTGGAGCAGGCCCAGGCCAACCTGCAGCGCGCCATCGCCGCCCGCGACGACAACCTGATCCGGGCGCCGATCGCCGGCACCGTGCTGCAGGTGGTCGCCCGGGCTGGCGAGGCCCCCGGGGCGGCGGGAATCCTGCAGCTGGGCCAGACCGGCCGGATGCAGGCGGTGGCGGAGGTGTACGAGAGCGATCTGCCGCGGGTGCGGCGCGGGCAGCCGGTGCGGATCACCAGCCCGGCCCTGACCCAGCCGCTGCAGGGTCGGGTGGAGCAGATCGGCGCGATCGTGCTGCGCCAGAACCTGATCAACACCGATCCGAGCGCCAACACCGACAACCGGGTGGTGGAGGTGCGCGCCCCGCTGACGCCGGAGAGCAGCCGGCGGGCGGCGGGGTTCACCAACCTGCAGGTGCGGGTGGTGATCGGGCCATGAGAACCCCGCTCGGCTGGCTGCAGCTCCGCCACGACCGCGGCCGCTTCCTGGTGGCCCTCGCCGGCATCGCCTTCGCCGATCTGCTGATGTTCATGCAGCTGGGCTTCCAGGCGGCCCTCTACGACAGCAACACCCGCCTGGATCGCGCCTTCCGGGGCGATGTGGTGCTGATCAGCCCGAAGGCGCTGAACCTGCAGAACCTCTCCACCTTCCCGCGCCGCCGGCTGCTGCAGGCCCTGGATGTGCCCGGTGTGGTGGAGGCCCAGGGGCTCTACATCCGCACGGTGAACTGGCGCAATCCCCAGACCCTGCAGAGCGCCACGGTGCAGGTGCTGGGGTTCGATCCGGATGCCGATGTGCTGCGATTGCCGGAGGTGCGGGCCCAGGCCGATCGCCTCAAGCTGCCCGACACGGTGCTGTTCGACCGGGGCGCCCGGGGCCGCTATGGCGAGGTGATCGCCCGGCTCGATCGCGGCGAGCCGGTGACCAGTGAGATCGAGCGGCGCACCATCGCCGTGGGCGGCCTGTTCCGGCTGGGGGCCTCCTTCGGGGCCGATGCCACCCTGATGGCCAGCGACCAGACGTTCCTGCGGATGTTCCCGCGGGCGAAGGCCGGCAGCATCAGCGTCGGGCTGCTCACCCTGGCGCCGGGGGAACCGGTGGCGCCGGTGGTGCAGGAGCTGCGGCGCCACCTGCCGGATGACGTGCAGGTGCTCAGCCACGCCGACTTCGTGCGGTTCGAGGAGAACTACTGGCGGACGGCCAGTCCCGTGGGCTTCATCTTCGGGCTGGGCACGGCCATGGCCTTCGTGGTGGGGGTGGTGATCGTCTACCAGGTGCTCTCCACCGATGTGAATGCCCACCTGCAGGAGTACGCCACCTTCAAGGCGATGGGCTTCCGCCAGCGCTACCTGCTGCTGGTGGTGGTGGAGCAGGCCCTGATCCTGGCGGCCCTGGGCTTCATCCCCGGCGTGCTGATGCCGCTGTGGCTGTACGCGGTGGCGGCGAAGGCCACCAGCCTGCCCATCGCCATGACCCTGGGGCGGGCGACCACGGTGTTCGTGCTGACGCTGGTGATGTGCCTGGCATCCGGGGCGATCGCCACCCGGCGGCTGCAGGCGGCCGATCCGGCCGAGCTCTTCTGATGGGGACCGCCGCCATGGCCAGCGCGATCGTGATCGAGGGGCTCAACCACCACTTCGGCCGGGGCGCGGTGCGGCGTCAGGTGCTGTTCGATGTGGCCCTGGAGGTGGCCGCCGGCGAGATCGTGCTGCTCACCGGCCCCTCCGGCTCCGGCAAGACCACCCTGCTGACCCTGATCGGCGGCCTGCGGGCGGCCCAGGGGGGCCGGCTGCGGGTGCTGGGGCGGGAGCTGGTGGGGGCCTCGCCGCTGCAGCTCACCCTGGCCCGCCGGGAGCACGGCTACATCTTCCAGGCCCACAACCTGCACCGCAGCCTCAGCGCCGCCCAGAACGTGCGTATGGCGCTGGAGATGCGCGGCACCCTCAGCGACGCGGAGATGGACCGGCGCGCCCGGCGGATCCTCGAGAGTGTGGGGCTGGGGGATCACCTGGATGTCAAGCCGGCCCAGCTCTCGGGCGGGCAGAAGCAGCGGGTGGCAGTGGCGCGGGCCCTGGTGGGGGAGCCGCCGCTGCTGCTGGCCGATGAACCCACCGCCGCCCTCGACAGCCACTCCGGCCGCGAGGTGGTGCTGCTGATGCAGCGGCTGGCGCGGGAGCAGGGCTGCACGATCCTGCTGGTGACCCACGACAGCCGCATCCTCGACATCGCCGACCGCACCCTCTCGTTGGAGGATGGCCGGCTCTGCTGATAGGGGCCGGTATGTGAACGCCGAACTGCCGCCGGTTGGACGCGGCGTTTCACCAGGCCTCGCTTCTGGGGCTCTGTCGCGTGGCCCGAGAGGTCAGGGTGTTTCCTTTGCTGGAGTTGGGCAGGACGGTGTCACCCCATGTCTCCGGACAGGTGGAGATGCTGCGCATTCAGCGTGATGATGGCTCAGAGCCACGCGTTGTTGCTTGCCCCCCGTTGTTGTCCGTCGAGCCGGCCTCACCGATCTGGATGTGATCGTTCCGCTGTTCGACGGTTATCGCCAGTTCTATGGCCAGCCGTCCGAACTGGATCGTGTCCGCGCGTTCCTGAAGGAGCGGCTGGCCCAGGGCGACTCGGTGCTGCTGATGGCCGAAGCCGATGGGCTGGCGCTTGGTTTCACCCAGCTCTATCCGTCGTTCTCCTCGGTGTCGATGGCGCCGATCTTCATCCTCAACGACCTGTTCGTGGTGCCCGAGGCCAGGCGCTCGGGGGTGGCCCGCCTCCTTCTTGATGCCGCCGTACGCCACGGCCGCGAGGCTGGCGCCATCCGCCTCTCCCTCTCCACCGCCCTCACCAACACCGCCGCCCAGGCCCTGTATACCTCGGCTGGTTGGGAGAGTGATGCGGTGTTCTGCGTCTATCAGCGAGCCCTTGGCTGATCAGCGCCGCAGCAGATCGCCGGGGAACTGCCGTGGTAGCTGTGCAGAGTCGCTCGCAGAGGTTTTCCGCATGACATCAGGCAACACCATCCTCGCTACGGCTGCCGCGGCCGCCGCGATCGGCCTCTCCTTGCCGCTCGCCGCCCATGCGATCGATCCGGCCTATGCCAAAAAGCTTGAGAAGTCCGGCTGCACCCAGGTCACCGAACTGCAGGGCTGCGACATCAACAAGACCAAAGAGCAGAACGCCAAGGCCGGATTCGGCACGGCGGGCACAACCGTGTCCCCCTATGCCGGCCAGTGGGTCGCCAGGAATGGGGACGGCCGCACCGTCTCCTCCATCCGGATCGACGGCAAGAACAAGGTGCTGGTGAACGGCAAGCCCGTGGCCAGCAAGCTCTCCGATGGCGCCCTGGTGTTCAAGTCCGGCTTCATCACCTACACGATCCAGGGCGACCCGCGGATCACCAACGAGAGCAGCTGGTTCGATACCGACGCCAAGACCACCGGCCCGATCCGTCGTCAGTGATCCGCCCTCCGGGCAGGGCCTCAGAGGCCCTGTTCCCGGAAGAAGCGCTGCATGGCGTCCTCGGCCTGGGTCACCTGGGCCGGGGTGCAGGCGGAGGTCTTGCTGAACTGTTTCCCGGCCTTGTTGAAGTTGACCCGGCAGGCGCCCTCGAACTTCACCTGGCGGATGCCCAGCAGCAGCTGCACGATTTCCGGCGGTTTCGCCGCGGGCGCGGTGGGTGTGGTGCTGCTGGCTTCCTTGCCGTAGGGGGCGGGATCCCAGAAGACGAAGATCGACTGGTTGGCCAGTCGGTACACCTGGCCGCGGTTGGCCTCCAGGATCTCGCGCCTGGCCGGTTCCCCTTGCTGATCGAAGTAGGCGTTGGGGGTGCTCTCGTTGGGCTTGAGCTCGATCCTCTGGCCGCCCTTGAGCTCGATGCTGACGAATCCCTGCCGCTGGGAGAAGGTGCACAGCCCGGAGGAGGTGGCCTTGTCGTCCCCGGCGGGGAAGACATCGCAGCGGGCCTGCACGGTGTCGGCCAGCGCCGGCGCCGCCGCCACCACGGACGCCAGGCCCAGCAGGGAGGCGGCAAGGATCGGGAGTCGGCGCATCGGCAGGGTGGCTACTGCTCTGAACGTACTCATCGCGGCGGTCGGCGTCCGTGCAGGCCGGGTCGGGGTGACAGGGCCCCCTGGTCTCGCTAGCAGTGCCCTGAAAGGCGCCGCGCATTGATGCAGACGATCGCAACGGAGGGCGCAGCGGAGGGCGTCTGGGGCCCGCGCGTCCGTCCGACGATCCGCCTGGGGATCGCGCTCTGGCTCGCCTACAGCGCCCTGGCCGGAGTGCTGCAATTCCGCACCGGCATTCCTTACACGGACTGGTTCAAGACGGCCGGCAATGCCTTCGCCACGGCGGTGGTCCCCCTGAGCCTCGGCGGCCTGTCGCTGCTGGCCTTCAGCCGCTGGTGCCGCTGGGACCATGTCTGGCGGGATCCCGTGCGACTGCGCTGCACCGGCCTGATGAAGCTGTCGATGCTGGCCTGGATGGCGATGATCGCCTTCCGCCTGGTGGGCATCCAGTGGAGCGCGGTGCCGCCGGACCTGCTCCTGGCCATCCTCGCCGCCGGCGTCGGCGTGGGCTTCGCCGAGGAGTTGCTGTTCCGCGGCCTGTTCCTGCGCTGCCTGCGCCAGGGGGGCCGCTCGGAAGCCAGCGCCGCGATCTGGACGGGCATCTGCTTCGGGCTGTTCCACCTCCCCAACATGTTCATGGGCATGGGCTGGATCGGGGCGATCCAGGTGGTGCTGGCGGCCCTGAGCGGCATCCTCCTGTATGTCTTCCGCCGCTACACGGGCCTCATCTGGCCGGCGATGGTGGCCCATGGCCTGTGGGACATCTCGACCTTCCTGGCCGGTGGCTATGCCTACCCGTGGCTCTCGATGGCCTCCGTGGTTGCGCAGGGGGTGTTCGTGGTGCTCGGCCTGCTCGTCTACGTGGGCCTCTTCCGCAGCGACAGGGACACGGTGGTGATTCCTGCTCTTCCTCTCACACCACCGCCAGCGCCGTGAGTGAGCCGCTGTAGCCGGTGATCTCTACGAGGGCGTCGCTGCCGGCCTGGAAACCGGCGGTTCCGTCGTTGAGGGCCAGGAAGGTGCGGCTGCCGCCCGCGGCGGCCAGGGTGAAGGTGGCCCCGCCGTTGGCGGCGAAGGTGGAGGGGGTGAGCATGGCGGCCAGGGCGGTGGGGGTGAGGTCGGCCACGGCCCCCAGTTCGCGCAGGGCGGCGGCCGACACCGCCTGGGGGCCATCGATGCGGTCGCTGCCGATCACCAGATCGGTGATCTGGTCGGGGGCGCCCAGCAGGGAATCGCGCAGGCTGGCGAGGCGGAACGTGTCGGCGCCCCCCAGGCCGGTGAGCACATCGGCGCCGGGGCCGCTGCTGAGGCTATTGGCGGCGGCGTTGCCCGTGAGGAAGCGGGGGTTGGCGGCGCTGAAGGCCAGCCGGCCGGCGCCGCCGAACAGGGCCGCCGCCGTGAGGGCGCCGCTGTGGCCCAGGGCCCGGCCCTGGCTGGCGTTGAAGCCCACGGTCACGCTGCGGCCGGGCTGGATCGCGCTGGCCCAGGCGTCGCCGCTGACGGTGTGGCGGAACAGGCCGCCCGCCAGCGCCGTGCTGCTGATCCGCACCCCCCAGGGCGTGCCGCTGGGACGGTGCGGGCTCTCGAAGCTGAAGTTCCAGCCGTTCAGCGGCGCCGCCCCGGTGTTGCTGAGGGTGAGCTGCACCGTCATCCCGCCGGTCCAGATCGAGCCGCCCACCACCACCGCCAGATCCGGGCTGGAGGTGAGCGGAATGCCGTTGAGGGTCGCCGGCAGCGGGGCGCCGGGAGTGGGAATGGGCGTGGGAATCGGTGGCGGCGGTGTGGGAGTGGGGGTTGGCGTGGGCGTTGGGGTTGGTGTCGGTGTCGGGGTGGGAGTCGGTATTGGAGTTGGAGTCGGCGTCGGGGTTGGTGTCACCGGAGTTCCGCCGCTGCCCGGCCGCACCGTGATGCCCGGCAGGGCGTCGAGCTGGGCGTCGGTGAGCGGCACGCCGCCGCGGCGTTCGACGCTGCGGGCGAAGGCGCCGGTGAGGGCGGCGTTGTAGTCGAGGGCCACCTCGTTGGCGACGTAGTCGTCGCGGCGGTCCTGGTAGGCGAAGTCGTTGGCGCTGGTGGGGCCGCCCACCAGGGCGCCGTAGAGGGTGTGGGTGTTGGGTTGGCCGTTGCGGAACCCGTCCCAGCCCACTCCCGAGGCCGCCCGGTGGTGGGGCTGGCGGGGCGCGTTGGCCCCGAAGCCCACCAGGTAGCTCGACTGGCGCGGATTGGCCCCGAGGATGTAGTCCACCGTTCCCTGCGAAAGACGGCCGTAGGCGCCGCCGGGATCGCGCACGTTGTCGGCGTAGACATCGGCCAGGAACGCCGTGTTGGCCGCATAGCGCAGCGAACCCCACTGGCTGATGTGGCGCAGGCCGCCGGCGCTGATCGTCACGCCGTTGCCGCCGCTCACCCAGTTGTTCAGCCAGCCCTCCACGTCCTGCTGGATGCGGGCCGAGCCGGTGTCCTCCGCCAGGATCACCGCCGTGGCGTAGGAGGCGTCGTCCCAGTTGCCCGTCCAGCCGCGCGAGAGGCCGCCGATGCTGCCGGTGTAGATGGAGAGGGCCTTGTCCCGGTAGGCCGTGCCGTTGCCCCCCGCCGCGCCCACCGCCCGCGACAGCCAGGCGGCGCCGTAGGCCAGCTCGTCGTTGTAGCCGCTCCAGGAGTTGTAGAAGGAGCGCACCTCGGGGATCGCATCGGCGTAGCGGCCCCGGTAGCGGTCGGCGAAGTCGTAGAGGGAGCGGGCGCGGTTGAGCAGCACGTCGGCGTAGGCGGCGTCGCCGTTCTGGCGGAACAGCACCGACGCCGAGGCCAGCGCCGCCGCCGAGCCCGCCGCCACATCGGAGCCGGGTTTGCTCGGCGTCACAGCCAGCGCCGGCCGGGCGGTCGTCTGGCTTTCGGGTGCGCTCCAGAGGGCGTGGTCGGCCCCGGCATCGCCCACCTGGGCCACGAAATAGAGCGTGGTGCCGGCGGCGTCGACGCCGTGGGCCTTGAGCAGGTAGTCGGTGCCCCAGCGCACCGCATCGAGCAGCTCATCGGTCTGCCCCGTGACGGCATAGCCATCGGAGAACTCGATGCCGCCCCAGGCGAGGGTGGCGAGGGTGGAGGCCAGCGGCAGCCCGAACTTCACGTGGTCGCCGGCATCGTGGTAGCCGCCGCTGAGGTTGAGCGTCAGGCCGCTCTGCAGGTTGGCCGCCGTGCGGCCGCCGAAGTACACCCCGTCGGCCCCGTCCCGCAGACCGGAATCGCCGCGCCAGTCGATCCGCTTGCGGGCCTCGTCGAGGTCGCCGGAGCGCTGGGCCTCATAGAAGAGGAAGCTTTTCTGCAGGGCCTCGGCGTAGTTGAACCCCACCCCGGTCAGCGGATCGACGGACGCCATCGCTCAGAACAGATCACCCCCAACGGTTTACGGCGCTCCGCCTCGCGGGGGCGACCCCCTTCGGAGGGTGGTTGGCGGCGCGCCGGAGGGTGATCCTCAGCGGAGCCGGATCAGGCCCTGCCGCAGCGCCATCACCAGCGCCTGCAGCCGGTTCCGGGCGCCCATGTTCTGCAGCAGCCGCTTGGTGTACGACTTGGCGGTGCTCGGGCTGATCATCAGCCGCTCGGCGATCTCCCGGTCGGTGAGGCCGTCGGCCAGGCCCTCGAGGATTTCGTAGTCGCGCGGGCTGAGTTCGCTGATCGGTGCCGGCACCGGGAGGCCGCGCATCGAGGCGCTGCGGAAGTGGTGCCCGCCCAGCGCCGCCAGCACCGCCGCCTGCAGGGCGCCGCTGCGGAAGGTCATGTCGCGCTCCGCCACCAGCCCATCCACCCAGGCCGCCCGCACCAGCGCCGGGTCCTGCACCGGGGCGGTGCCGATCACGATCACCTTCAGCTGGGGATGGCGCTCCTTCACCGTGGCGGTGAGGCTGAGCACGTCGTCGCCCTCGAGGCTGTCGGAGCACACCAGCAGCCCGTGGGGCTGCTCCGCCAGGCGCCGCAGGCAACTCTCAGCGTCGGTGACGGCGCAGCCGATCAGGCCGTAGCCGAACAGCCCCACCGTGTAGCGCAGCAGCAGCGGCTCGTCGCCCATCGCCAACGCCACCCGCGGCGGCACATCGGTGGCGATCAGGGCCCGGCGCATCACCGCCCGCCGGACCTGGACGACGGGCAGATCGGCGGTGAAATCCACGGGGACCGGCGGGTGCTGTGGGGCAGGCTATGGGGATGGAGCAATTCGGGGCGACAGTTCGGAGCCGGCGGCGCGCCCTGGCGCCCCTGCTGCTCGCCGGAGGCCTGCTGCTGGCCGTGCGGCCGGGTCTGGCGGAAGGGGAACCGGCCGGCGTCACGGTGCGGACGCTGGTGCATTCCACGAGGTCGTGGAACGGCACCCCCCTGCCCGCCTACCCCAGCGGCCAGCCGGAAGTCACCGTGCTGCACATCACCATCCCGCCGGGGGTGGCGCTGCCCATGCACCAGCACCCGGTGATCAACGCCGGCATGCTGATCCGCGGCCAGCTGCTGGTGACCAGTGCGGCCGGCGCCAGCGTGCAGCTCCGGGCGGGCCAGGGCTTGATCGAGATGGTGAACCAGCCCCACTACGGCACCAACAACGGCACCGAACCCGCCGAGATCGTGGTGGTCTACGCGGGGGTGAAGGGCCAGCCGATCACCGTGCCGGCGCCGGCGACAGGCCCAGCCCGTTGATGGGGGCCCCTCGCCGAAGGGCCGTTGCCGAGGGGCCGCTGCGCTGAAGGGCTCTGGCGCTTGATCGGCGACCTTGATGTCTCTCTCGGAGCTCGGAGCAGACCTGTACAGGCTGTACAGCTTTGTGCACCGCCCTGTTGAGTCCCTGCCGCCCCCCGGAAGCCCCGCAAATCCAGGAAGTCCCGGAAGTCCCGGAAGGTTGTTCGCCCCAAGCCTTGGTTTTGGTGTTGGATGGGCCCCAGTTCTGCGCAGGGAGCTGGGCCACGTGGCCAGGCATCTCCGTCCCCTCCTGGCTGGCCTCCTGGGCGCCTATGTGCTGGGCTATGGCATTGCCCGGTGGTCCATCTTCCACGCCGTGGAGCATTACGGCGGCCCGGAAGGGAAGGGGCCCCCGCGGCAGGACTTCATCACCCGGCGCGACAGTCCCCCCGGGGACAGCTGGGAGTACTGGCTGTTCCTGCCGGCCATCCGGGTGGAGGAGGCCAGCCTCGCTTTCTTCCACAACCGTTAGCCGTTGGGCCCCCCTCGACCTGCTGGTTGATCTGCACCGGGATGGGGCGCGGCAGGGGCCGGGCGGAGTACCCCGAAATCGACCAGGCCTCGGCCCAGGTGGCCAGCTGGAACGGCACGGCCACAGTGAGGCCGCCCGAGCCATCGTCAGCGCCGAAGGGCACGAGATCCTTCTCGACGAATCCCACAACGCCCACGTCGGCTACGGAATGGATGGGGCCCCCAGGCGCGAAAGCCCGCTGCCCCTAGGCTCCTGAGGGCCTTGATCGGAGCGGGAGGATGGTGCCCCGGAACACGATCTGCCTCTGGTTCGACGGCACCGCCCTGGAGGCGGCCACGTTCTACGCCGAAACCTTCCCGGACAGTGCGGTGGGAGAGATCGTTCGGGCGCCGGCCGATTATCCGTCGGGCCAGGAGGGTGATGTCCTGACCGTGTTGTTCACCGTGGCCGGCCTCCCCTGCCTGGGCCTCAATGGCGGCCCGGCGTTCAAACACAGCGAAGCGTTCTCGTTCCAGATCGCCACCGACGACCAGGCCGAAACCGATCGGCTATGGAACGCGATTGTTGGCAATGGCGGCGAAGAAAGTGCCTGTGGCTGGTGCAAAGACAAATGGGGACTGTCGTGGCAGATCACCCCGCGCGCCCTCACCGCCGCCATCGCCGATCCCGACCGGGCCGCGGCCCGGCGTGCCTTCGAGGCCATGATGCAGATGACCCGGATCGACATCGCGGCGATCGAGGCGGCCCGCCGCGGGTAGGGTCCCCGGCGGCGCCGCCAGTCCTCACCCATGACCCGCCAGCCGATCGTGATCCTCGGGGGTTTCCTGATCAGCCCCGAGGCCTATGCCCCGATGGTGGCGCGGCTGGAGCAGCTCAGCGGCCAGCCGGTGCGGCTGGTGCCGGTGGGCAAGCCCGAGTGGCTGCTCACCGTGTTCGCCTTCGCCTGGGCCGGGATCCTCGATCGGGTGCAGGCCACCGCGGCTGAACTGGCCCGCCAGTCCCCCACCGGCAAGGTGACGCTGATCGGCCACAGCTCCGGCGGCATCATGCTGCGGCTGTTCCTGGATGACGCCCCGTTCCAGGGGCGCCGCTACGACGGCAAGGCTCTGGCCGACACCCTGGTGATGCTGGGCAGCCCCCACACCGCCCTCAAGGCCACGGTGCTGCGCCTGATGGTGGCGGAGCGCCTGCCCGGTTGCCCCTTCGCCGATCGGGTGCGCTACGTCTCGGTGGCCGGCGACCTGGATCTGCAGGCGGCCTCCCCCATGGCCCAGCGCCTGGCTCCCACCGCCTACCGCAACAGCACCGGTGATCCCACAGGCCGGGGCGACGGCCTGGTGCCGGTGGCATCGGCCCTCCTGGAAGGCTCCACCCCCCTGGTGCTGCCGGGGGTGGCCCATGGCGGCGCCTTCGGCCCCTCCTGGTACGGCAGCCCCGACGTGGTGGAGCGCTGGTGGAGCGCCGGCTTCAGCGCGCCCGGGGGTTCCCCCGGGTCGTCGCCTGCTGGCGCAGCTCACTGACCACGCCGCTGCGCTTGAGGGCGCTGATGGCCTGGTCGATGCGGTCGGCGGTGGCCACCGGCAGCGTCGGCGCGTAGGCGAACGCCTGGGATTCGGGCCGGATCCCCTCCAGCGCCAGGCTGGGCAGGAAGCCCTTGGCCTCCTCCTGGAGCAGCAGGTAGCTGAGCTGCAGGTTGTCACCCAGCAGGGCGTCGACCCTGCGCTCGGCCAGCAGTGCGCCCCCCTCGCTGATGCTCTTCAGCGGCACGATCGTGGCCTTGGGGCCTGGGCTGGAGGCGTTGAGCTCCTTCAGCAGCGACTCGCTGACGGTGCCACTGCGCACCCCCACCCGCAGGCCGCGCAGATCGGCCGGAGAGCGGATCGCGCCGCTGGCCGTGTCCTGGATCTCCCCGGCCACATTGACGGTGAGATAGCCCACCAGCAGCGACGCCGAGACGATCCGCACCAGGTAGGCCAGGATCACGATCCCGTTGCCGCGGGTGGTGGTCACGATCGTGTTGCTGCCCGGCCCGGTGGCCAGCACCTGGAACACCTTGCTGCAGTGGCGCAGGGAGTTTCGCCGGCCGTTCGTCGCGGGATGGTGCCGGACCTCCAGGCGCAGGGTGAGCCAGGTGAGCGCCGCGATCGCCAGCAGGTAGCCGCCCAGTAGCTGCAGCAGGGTCGGCGTCAGCAGGGCCGTCAGAAAGGAGCGCCCCAGATCCAGACGGCTCTTCACCACCATCACTGCCAGGCCGTCCTCCTGGAAGGGGAGGCTGAAGCGATAGCGCTTCAGGCGGTCGGGTGAAACGTTGATGCAGCCCACCGCCACATCCACCTTGCCCTCGCGGCTGGCCTCCAGCATCTGCCGCACCGAGGGCCACTGGGAGACGACGTAGGGGATCTCCTCGAGCGTGGCCACCCGGTTCCACAGATCGACGCCCAGCCCCCGCCACACCCCCGCCTCCCGGTAGCTGCAGGGCGGCGAGCCATCCACCAGGCCCACCCGCAGCACCGGTTCGGTCGCTGCCGACCCTGGGAGGCCAACCGCCAGGAGGAGGGCGATGGACAGGGGAAGGGCGAGGGCAAGGGTCAGACCCCATGGGAGGCGTCCAGCCCCTCTCCTGTCTTCGTTCCTACGGGCTGGGGCTGACATCGGCATGGGTGAGACCTCCGCCAGGCGATCTCCGAAACGGACGATCGGCCAGGCACGCGGCCATCGTGGGCCAGCGGAGGGACGGACTGAGCCCCTCCGGAGAGTCGACGGTGGATTCAGGGGAGTCTGCAGAGCGTCTTCGGCCCACCCCATGTCAACGGGATCGGCATGGTGTGAATACGTGATGCAGTTGACAAATCAACGTTATGTTAAGCAATCAGAGGAGAAGAATCAAATCGGAGAAAAATGATTTCCGATTTATCTTTGTGATTATTGGCCATGACCAAAAGGCTCGCGGTTGTGATCAGCGGCGCGGTGTCCTTGGGGAGCTATGAGGCAGGCGTGATGTATGAGTTGCTTGAAGCGATCGCCTTGAGTAATGAACGTCTCAAGAAACTCGCTCCGCAACGATATGAACAGGATCGCGTGGTGATTGATGTGATCACTGGTGCGTCGGCGGGAGCCATGACAGCCGGGATCCTGGCTCAACAGCTGATGTTCCATGGCCAGGAGCTACGTAAGCCCTATGCCAATCCTCTGTACGAGGCGTGGGTTAAGAAGGTCAACATTGATGAACTGCTAAGTGTTGAGCCGGAACTGCATAAGTACTCCTTGTTGTCCACAGGAGTGATTGATGATATAGCCGCAGAATACCTGCGTGAGTGCCCGGGTCCGGAATTGGATCCGCATCCAGCTTTGGATGGAACTCTCAGTGTGGGCATCGCCATGGCCAATCTCAACGGTTTTCCGTTGAACATCAAGGGTCAGTCAGAAACGTTTTCCTATTCTCGCTACAAAGATCAGTTTGTTTGTTTAATTTCTCGCGAAGCCTCCCCCGATGGGAATGAGGTAGTGCGATTGCACGAGCTGGAGCCATTTCAACAAGGAGCCGGAATTTCCTGGAGGCCGATCACCGGCCCAAGTGGCAGCAACAGGCCCAACGACGAAAATGAAGCAAGGGAAGGTTGGAATCAATTGCGGATAATGGCCCTCTCTTCTGGAGCTTTCCCCTTCGCCTTTCGTAGCAGGAGGATCAAAAGGGTCGGTGGCTCGCCTGAGGGCATCATGCATACACGGGATAGCCAGACCAAGAAGGATCGAGGTGATTCTCTTCGCAATGGCGACTATCTCTATACTGATGGGGGCGTATTCGAGAATGAGCCTGTAGGGATGGCGGCTGAGCTCAGCTCACAGATCGATGCTCAAAGAGCAGGGCAACAACGAAAGTATTTGTTCGTGGCACCTGGCAAGCGCACCTTCAATCAGGACCCCCTTCTGAATCGCGACGATGATCTTCTGGCATTGGTGACTGCACTGATGGCTGCCATCTTTGGGCAGTCTCGCTATCAGGACTGGATCACGAAGGGGCTAGAGGGAGAGCTGCTGACCGTGACGACTTCCGATGTCGCGTTGATCGGTGATGGTTTTTCCGCTTTTGGTGGATTTCTGGAGTTTGACTTCCGCGCCTATGATTACAATGTCGGCAGGCGAACTGCAAGAGAGAAACTTGTGGAAGGTCGTTTTCGTGAACTGATCGGAGATTTCGAGCCCATCAGGGCAATGATGAAACCTATTGACTGGGTAGGCATGGACGGAGGCAACGAAGGCCTTACCCAGCAAGCGGCCGCGACAAATGAATTGGGCGAGACGGAACGGTGGTTGGCGAAGTGTGTTCAGTTCAAGTCACTTGCAGAGGGCGGCAAGCCGTCGGGGAGCTCAGGGCAAAACACCCAAGGCTCCTTGCAGCAGTTGCGTCTTCTAATGGTGAATGTGTCCGTTTCTCGGCGTAAGTTGATCAGCAAGCAGATTCGAAGCAGGGTTAACTCGCTGATTGACTATGTAAATGCCGATTATCTTGACGGTGCAGACCGCAGGAGAAAAGGCGGCGGATTGCTATTGTGCATGAGGTACTGGATCGGCAAGCCAATGACAAAGATCCTAGTTTATCTCTTTGTGGTTCGTCCCTTCCTGAAGAGGAATATCCTCAATCCGAAATTGTTCTGATTCTGGGACTATTCCGTACTTTTTCTTTGGGGTGAAGTCTTAAATATTCAGGAAATGCTATGTACTCCCTTGCTTTCTTGTGGAGATACACTTTATTTACTTTCAACGCCTTCGGCCATATTCAAGGATGGTTGTTAAGCGGTCCTATGGGCGAAAATGGGGTAGCTCATTGATCCTAGGTTCATCTCTTAACATAGATACTCTTTGCAGAGTTAGGTCAATCGTAATCCCTTCTTTAGTCGGCTTGGGAGTGTCAGCCTCCCGCATCTCGTAGTCACCTGAGGGGCACTTCACTGACTACCACAAGGCCGTGGAGCTTCACCACAAGACAGTTGCCTAGAAGCTGAGATTCGATCCTTCGCCACCGTAACTTTCAGATCAGGCACGCCTCACCATTCATTCAAGTTGGGCGCACTTCCTCGCAAAAATCTTTGGCCACAGCCCCGCTCCGATCTCATCCCTTAGGTACGCCGCAACACAAGGATCAGCTGGAGTCCCTCTAGAGGGATCGTGGGACTTCAACTCTCGAGGTAAAGCCTGCAGAGAGTGGTGTTCCGCCGACCCAGCGCATGATTAGATGGCTGGCTAACCTGTCGACTTGGGTAGTTTTTGGGGATACGATCTTCGGAGTGACGAGGGAGAGGGATCGGTTTGCTCCTGCTTGGAGTGAATCCGATAGGTGCCGATGAGATTTTCTCCTAGGGTGGAAGAATATCTCATCTTCCTCATTTGGAGCTGCCACTTGTCGGCCACCCTTAAAGTAATGTGAAGGCTTGCGGCAACAGAGTTTTCAACATTGGAGGGACAGGTTATGGTAGTTGTTGGAGTTGAAGTGAAGCTGCTCATGCATCAGCATAATCCTGAAGAAGTAGAGCTTGGCACAGCAGAAGACGACGAAGTCGATGGCTGCTCTTGTGAGTTCTTTGATAAAGACGCAACCCAAGACGAAGACCTGCCTGCGGCAGTTGGAGGTATTGGGTAATGGCATTCCAACTGTCTTGGTTGGTGACGGTTCTTCGCGATGCTGGCCTCAAAGTCGCAGAAGTTGACGGATGGTTGAATCGAGGACGTGGAGACATGTCCAGCTCAGTCAAAGGAGTCATCTGTCACCACACAGTAGGTCCAGCATCAGGCAACATGCCAAGTTTAAGAGTGCTTACCGATGGCCGCTCTGATCTGCGTGGCCCCTTGTCTCAGCTTGGTTTAGGGCGAGATGGCACATATTATGTAATTGCAGCCGGTCGGGCCAACCATGCAGGGCCAGGGAGCTGGAAAGGGGAAAGTGGAAATAGCAACTTTATCGGTATCGAGGCGGAGAACACAGGCTTCCCTTCTGATCCTTGGCCAGCAGTCCAGCTTGACGCATACAAGCGTGGTGTCGCAGCGATCTTAACCAAACTAGGACGAGATTCTGGTTGGTGTTGTGGACACAAAGAGTGGACATCCGGAAAAATTGATCCCCATACAATCGATATGTCACAATTTCGCGAGGATGTTGCGAAATTCATGGCCAATCCTGGTCAAGTCCAGCGTATTCCTGTATCGGATCCGAACGATCGGCCCACTTTAAGTCGATCTAAGTCCGATAATCCTCGTTTTCTGGTCGAAGAAGTGCAGAAGAAATTAGGCTTTGACAAAATGAAAGTTGATGGTATTTTTGGTGCGATTACCGAAGCTGCCGTAAGGCAGTTCCAACGAAACAATCCTCCACTCGTGCCTGACGGGATCGTTGGGCCGGCGACTTGGAAGGTTTTGGACAATACCTAGGAGTGATGTATGCATAGTGTAGCCTCAAAGCGATTTCCGCCGGCCTCACGATCGCTAATATTGGCAGCTTCAGCTCGTATCAACGACAGAAAAGCGTTGAATTGATATTCGCAGATCATTGTGCTACAGACCTTAATTCAACATCGTGACATTCATGCTTCCTACACAATGCCTAGCTGTAAGCAGCTCCTTTCTGCTTGGTTCTATGTTGTATCCACTACCTGCTGTTTTCGCTGCACCTGCAGGCTCTGCAGATGCTCAGCCAAAGAACATTTCGGTAGAGTGGACGGCACCGCCGAGTCAGGCTGAAATTGTAATTGATTCCCTTGGCTTCAAGGGTTCGATATCAGCGGTGCAAAGTGACAACACTGACACTAAAGCCTTTCCAGTTGTCCTAGTCTTGACTGGAATAGTTGCTTTTCAAGAACTCAGCGCCACAATCCGAGAGATTGCTCGTGAGACACGGCCTGGAGCAATCATTACCAAGAAACCAGATGGTACGGTTGCTATTGTGCAGACGAAGGCTATACCTAGTGGGTGTGTAGTCCTTGACCAAGGCACCAAGTTCTCCGACTGCCTTATTACTCCTGGAAATTCTAAAGAGCAAACGGATAAGGTGCTTTCGAAGCTGCTGTTGAACTCTCCAAGGTGACATCATGAGTAATCGACCTTTCGCTATATCTATCTTTGCGTTGATTTCCGTTTTCTGGATGGCGCCTCTGTCTTGGGCCGAGGAAGATCAGCGATCAGTGACTGTCAAGGATTCACATGGGCTGCCTATTGTAACTTACAGGAACAGTAAGGCCTTGGTAGTCTACGTAGATGATTACAAGTCTTGGCCCCCACTCCGGAATACCAAGTCCGAAGCAGATAAAGTGAAATCAGCTCTCGAAGCCCAAGGCTTTGAGGTTAAGGTTGTCCCAAACCCTAGAAGCAGTAAGGAATTAGCTCCTGTGCTGCTTAACTTCATGTCAACTTATGGAACTCGCAACGATGTAGATAGAATGATTGTTTTTTTTACAGGCCATGGGCTATCTCGGAGAAATATAGGATTTCTTATTGGAGCAGACGCGCCTAGCGTAAACTTTAATAGCACAGGTGATGATCCGAGATTTTATGAACATTCCGTGCCAATGGAGGTCTTTAATGGATTTGCGATTAATTCATCGCTAAACAAACATGTCTTAATTGTTCTTGACTCCTGTAGTTCTGGCGCTGTCTTTTCGGCAAAACCTGGCTCTAGTGGGAATCTCGGGCAAGCCCTTCCCGCGGCTATAAGCAACCCCTCTCGCCAGTTTCTAACAGCAGGTTCCGCTGACGAGGAGGTTCCCGGCGTTAGCGTCTTTACACCCTTATTTATTGATGCTATTAGTGGGTCCGCGGACATCAATAATGATGGACTTGTAACAGTTTCTGAAGTTGCAAGCCATGTCACTAGTCTGATGCCTCGCAAGCAGCTGCCGAATCTAAAGCAATCTCCTCAATATGCGAGAGTTTCTCCATTTTTTACACAAGCAGAGCCGCCTGGCGAAATGGTTTTCTCGGTGGCCAGCATTTCTAGTGATAAGGGATTATCAAGCCAAATAGTGGGACCAAAGGAGCCCTCGCCTCCTTCCGCGAATCAATCAACTGAAGATCTTCAGCGCAGATCGCGCTACGAAATCGAATATTTTGAAAGTAGGTCCAATACCAAAGGCCTGGTTGAGGCTATTACCCGAAGGCTCGGCTTTGGGCGCAGCAAGTATATGTCTTCAAGATTGCTTTCTCAGTCAGCTGCACCAGCTGTCAATGCAATGTGGGTTGGCTCTGGAGTCGACATCAATGACGTTAAGCTATTTGCCAATAGCTTAATCCTTGATGGTATTCAGCTCATTTCCATAAGAAGCTTTAAGCCAACATCGCCCAACTCGAAAAGGCCCTTGCTTATTCAGTTAGGTGCTGATCTTGACCTGCCCAAAAAATCGAAGTCATGCCGCCCTTTGACTGTAGATCAAATTCAGAAAGCTCAAGTAATTGATAGAGAGTCGCTCATGTGTCGTTAGCTACCGAGGCTCCCATTGAGTGATTCTGAGCGAGAATCTAAGGCTAGCTTGGCGATTGCCGCAAACTCCGAACTAGGTATTCTCTATCGAATGTATTTCGCGCGAATATTGAATGTGATGATTTAATGAAACAGTCGGTTGTCGGTACAGCTCTAGGTAGATGTGCTTGGGTACGATTGGGAGTTTGTGGGCGCATATTGACTTGTCTGGTGTGTCCCGCCGCCTTGTTCAGCGGAGCAGCTCGGCGAGCCGCTGCAGAGTTCAGCTCCAGACCAGGGTCAAGTGCTTCCTTAGGCGGATGTAGAACGCCGCGTGCCGATGCAGCCAACGATTCCTCCCCTCGGTGTTATTGAAGGCCATGGCATAGGCCCACTACAGGCGAAGGTTCCGAATCAACCGCTCCGGCTTGCCGTTGGGCCTGAGTGTGTAGTGTCTTGTTCGCTTGCTTCAAGGTCACAGGGCGTTGCAGTCTTTGCAGAATGTGCTGGAGGCCTAGCTTGGGCCGATCTCGCTCATTCCTCGGCGGCATTCATAGCCTTTTATATCCGCGTAATGGTTGCCTTGGCCGTTGACCCAGGCGACGCCACGGCTGAGAATGCCGATCAAAGTTTGCTCCTGCTTTTCCGCCAGCACCTCGGCGTACGCAAGCTTGGTGGCATCAACGGCAACAGCGACCTTTTCGAAGCCCCTGCCGTAGGGGCGCTCCCATTGGCGATCGCCGGTGATCCGGTGGCTCACCTATCGGAAGCTGGGTTGAGACTTGACGTCCATGCGGATCAGGTTGCCAGGCCGCTTCCACCCATACCGCTCCTCAGGTGGTTTGGCTCCAGGTTCCGCAATCGTCCTAGAGCGAGCTGGCTCTGGGCCTGGGCCACGATGGATCAGGTACCCCCCCAGCAGCCCGGCGAAGTGCCGGTGGTCGAGCCGCTGGTGCCGGAGATCCACGACCTGCTGCACCTGCTGCTTCAATCCGTCAGTGAGGCTGCACCGCCTGAGCGGTAACTGGCCAGCCAGCGTTAAACGCTGCGGAAGCTGATCCAATCCTTTGAGGCGAGCTTGGTTAGGCAGCGGCCTTGCTTTAGATGCTGGAGCACAAGCCCCTGAAGGCCCCGCAAGCTCAAGCGGGCATTGGGGTGCCTATGCCTGGGAACGTTTGGCTTGGGATGGTGGATAGGACCTCAACCCGTTGTGGTCTCACAGGCCTTGTCCCTGAACATCCTTCTAACCCAGAAAAACTAACCGAGTTTTCGGTGATATCTGACCTGGCAGTCGCTTGCTACAACTGGTCGGACTCCGGTTTCAGCCTCATTCCGGTAAAAGCCTGCGCCTGGTGAGAAGCGCCGCGGGCGCGGAACTTCATGTGACTATGTTAAGTCCCGGCGCGCCTTGGGCTAGATGGCATCGGGGCATTCGATGCAAAGAAAGCTTGCAGTTGCACGCTGTCCCAGCATCTCTCCTGGCCCGCGTTCAGAATCATTATTCATTCCCTGTCAGGCGGCGATGGCTCTTCGACGTGGCGATCGTGGTGACCGAGTGGAATCACTCCAGGTCAGCCTCAAGAAAGCCGGCTTCGATCCAGGCACGGTCGATGGGGCTTTCGGGTCTGGAACGGAAGCTGCGGTGATTGCCTTCCAGAACAGCGCAGGCCTGCTGGCCGATGGCATCGCAGGAGTGGAGACCCTTGGTGCCCTTCAGGAGGAGATCCTCCCGGATGACACCCGGCCGGATGCCACCGCACTGTTCAGCGTGGATCTTGTGGCCAGGATGTTTTCCTCTGCGACACCCCGACGCAACATCAACAGCCATCTGCCCGAGGTGTTGGAGGCGATGCGGAGGGTCAGTCTTGGAGACCGGGACATGCTCTTGATGGCCCTTGCCACCATCCGTGCCGAGACGGAAGGGTTTGAACCGATCGATGAATTCAGGTCCCGGTTCAATACGGCGCCGGGTGGCGTTCCCTTTGGCCTCTATGACAACCGTTCGGATCTGGGAAACCGGGGCCCCACCGACGGGGCCGACTTCAAAGGCCGTGGCTTTGTGCAGCTCACCGGGCGCAGCAATTATCAGCGGATCGGCCAGCAGATCGGGGTGGACCTTATCGCCGATCCCACCAAGGCCAACGATCCGCCGACGGCCGCCCTCATCCTGGCGACGTTCCTGAAGAACAGGGAGCGCCGGGTCCGCGGCGCCCTGCTGATCGGCGATCTGATTGAAGCGCGACGCGCTGTCAATGGCGGGACCCATGGGCTGGCTTCCTTCACCGCCGCTTTCACCACGGGTGATCGCCTTACTGGTGCGCTCGTCCCCCCACCGCTGGCGGCCATGCCCACCACGGCGCCGCCGCTTCCCCGTGCCGAGAGGGGGACAGCCATGGAGGCACCGGCGTCTGCGGCCGAGGCAGGGGAAGCCGGGGTGGCGCCCAGGGCTCGCCCGGTTCCCAGGGACCTCCAGGTCGGCGCTCAAATTCCTGCCTGCAGCACAGGTCTGATCCGGGGACTTTCGCTCCAGGTGCTGGACAGACTCATGCAGGACAAGCCCGGTGTGCTCGCCAAAGTCGACCATCCCCTGATCGACTGCAAGGGGGATCAGAACAATCCCTTCCTGCAGACGAAGGCCCTCGAGGACCTGATCCGCGCAGTGGAAGACCGGGGAACGAAGCTCCTTATCAACAGCTGTCTGCGAACCCCAATGCAGCAATACATGCTCTTCGAGCAGCATCAGCGTGGAATCTGCGGCATCAGGGCAGCGGCGCCCCCTCCCAATAGCAACCACAACAGCGGTCTGGCTATAGATGTGGAAGATGATCAGGGCTGGAAGCCGTTCCTTGAGCCCAAGGGCTGGCGTTGGCTCGGTGGCTTCGACCCTGTCCACTTTGATTATCAGCCTGGCGGAGTGGATCTCGGACCCCTTCAGGTGCGGGCCTTCCAGGAACTCTGGAATGACCACAATCCGGAAGAGTCCATTACCGTCGATGGCCTCTGGGGTCCCGCTACCGCCGCCTGCGTCGACCGCTCGCCCGCCATGGGATTCGGGGTTGCCATCGCGTTGCAGCGGGGCATGATCAACAAAGAGGTGGGTCGCCTCCAGTTGCTGCTGCGCAAGGCACTCAACCTCTCGCCCGATCAGCTGCCTGCCGACTCCCAGTTCGGTCCCAACACCGAAAGAAGAGTCTCGGAGTTTCAGCAGGTGAAGGGCCTCTCAGTGGATGGCGTCGCCGATCCCCAGACCATCGAGGCTCTGGAAGAGGCTACTGGGGAGCAGTTGATTCCTGTATGAGACTCACCCAAAGAAGTGCTGTGCTGAACATGGTGGCGAGTTCATTCCTCTCTACTGATTAGCCAAGGCGGCCGATGAGGTTGATGCCCACGAAACTCTTCCGCGGGAATGACTCCTCGTGGAAGCCTCTTCCGCCCTGTCCAATTCAATCAATTCAAGGATTGCCAATGACAGATCCTTTCTGCCGCAGCCCTTTACCTCCTGCGCGCTTGCTGTGCCTGTTGCTAATCCTGACGTCAATGGTGATGCTTCCTGCTTCCGTCGCCGCTACTGATCTGCCCATGTCCATTCCAGCTGGAGGCCTCTGCCTCCTGAAGGGTGAGGAGGCCGGCAGGATTGCGCCGCTGGCTGGGGCAGCATCGCCTGTGCCAAGGGAGCTGGGGGTGGGAGAATGGCGGATTCTCCCGGAGGTTTGCCCCCGTGAGACGTTCTTCCCCACCTCTGTGCTGGTCACACCTGGGGCTACCTACAGAATCTCGGCCGCTGGCCGCTGGCGAGACCTCTGGATCACTGTTGGTCCGGAGGGATGGTGGTTTCCGCCTTTGCATCCTTTCAATCGCCTTCCCTGGCGGCGCATGTTCGTACTCTCGGGAAGTGTGGGGTCAAGCCTCAAGCACACCTTTGTAATCGGCAGGCTAACGACCTGGACGGCGCCTCAGGACCTCCCTACCGGAAGTGCCGAACAGCTGATGCTGTTCCCGAATGACTGGGAAAGCAAATACGACAACAATCGCGCCCTCTCATCGTCCCGGGGAGGGCCGATGCGTGTCTCCATCGAGCGATTGCGCTGAACCAGGGTTGAGGAGATACAGGGCATTCGCTTCCGTTCCTTTCTTTTGGGTCGTTCCATGATCATCGTCTTCACCAACCGCTCCCTCAGGCGCTCTGCCACCGGATCCGGAGGGGCCGATCTCTTCGGTGACTCGCAAAACACAGAGGGCAGCAGCGAACTCAGAATCGCAGTCGCTCAGAAGGTGGAAGCCACCGGCGCATGGAGGCTCGATCTGCAGGAGGAGCCGCTGGATCGCACCGAGCTGCCCAGTCAGCTACCCAGCCAGCTCCTGTTTCGCTCCGTGTTGGAGAGAATACGTGCGGGATCCATGGGCCCGCGGTGGGTCGTGGCCGTGCATGGGTACGGACAATCCTTCCTCGACAGCCTCGAGGAGGCCTATGGATTGCAGCAGCGCTACCACGGATCAGGGCTGGACCAACAGGTCAATGTGATCCTGTTCAGCTGGCCTTCGAAACCTGGAGGGATCGTCTTGGATCCCGTCAACGCCTATCGCCGGGCCCAGGCGGCGGCCGTGCCTTCAGCGGCGGCGCTGGCCATCGTCATGCAGCGAGTGTGGGACTTTCTGGCTGTGCCCGCGCTGAGCGGCACCCCGATACGCAAGTTCACGCTTGGCCTCTACGCGCACAGCCAGGGCAATCTGCTGCTGGAAATGGTGACGCGCACCAAGGCGCTCGTTGGCTCCCCGATCAGGTTCGACACGATCATCCTGCACCAAGCGGATGTCGATGCCCACGACCATCTGGACTGGGTCGACAGGATGACCTTCGGCAGTGATGTTCTGATCACCCTCAATGCCTTCGACAGTATCCTTCGCCTCTCGGACGCCATCAATCCCGAACGGCTCGGCATCGCCCGGAGCGGCTTCCAGGCGCGCGCCACCTACTTCGACTTCACGGGGGGATCTCGGGTCGGATCCGAGCACAATCTGTTCCTGGATGTCGAGAACCAGTTGGTGCAGCTGTTCTGTCGTAGGGCCCTGACCGGCTACCCCGTGCACGAGATGGGCGGAGCACCCAACGGATTCTGGTGGGATGAGGCGCTCGGCACCTGGCGCCTTGGGGTGCGCCCGTCCCCGACCGTTAGACCGGTTGCAGGCGCGCGCCGGTGATTCCAGGCCAAGGGATGCCGTCGCTCAGGGCGCCAGCCTGGCCTTGTGCAGCCGACTCTTTTCGTACCAGTCGGCGAATTCCGGCACCCACTGCTGCAGGTGGGGCCACATCAGGTCGCAGAGCTCGCGGATCTCCTGCTGGGCATCGAGTTTGGCCCGCAGGTCGAGGAAGTGCAGGAAGGCCCGCAGGGTGAAGCTGACCACGAAGTGCTGGCGGTAGTCGAACGGCAGGATGCCGCGGGCGTGCTCCTCGGCATAGCCGGCATCGAGCAGGTCGCGGTAGCGCTCCGCCGCCGCGCGGCACAGCTCCAGATCAATGGCCCGCTGCTCTTCGTCGTAGAGGTACTTCTTGCCCTGGCGGTCGCTGTAGGGCCCCACCGGCCGCAGGTAGAACACCTCCTCCAGGTCGAGCTCGCCGTTGGCGGCCCGGCGGATGCGGTCGCCCGTGTAGCGCATCGACTGCACGTCGAAACTCACCCCCACCCGGTGGGTGCGGGCCTGCTGCATCACCGAATGGGGGAACCAGCCCACGTTGAGCACGATCTGGGCGTGCTCCAGGGGTCCGTAGTGGCCGCGCTCGCCGGCCAGCAGCCGCTTGACGCAGATCTCACCGGCCTTGCGCTCATCGGGCCAGTCGGCCCGGTCGGCGGCCACGAAGCCCTCGCTGTAGTCCTGGTGCATCCCGGCATAGACGCACTGCTGCGGGTTCGGCGTGGCGGCGATCAGCTCGACCCGGAAGCGGGGATCCATGGGCGGGGTGCGGGGGGAAGGGAGATGGCGGGATCAGCCGTGGCTGCGGGGGCCGGCCTGGGGGCTGGGCAGGGCGGCCGCCGGGGGAGCGGCACCCTCGGTCCCAGCCGCCTCCGGCAGGCTGCTCACCGCCCCCACCCCCGCCAGGAGGGGCAGGGGCGTGCCGTCGACCAGGGCGGTGGTGAGGGCCTCGAGCTCGGGGCCGCTGCGGGCGCCGATCGAGCGCCCCACGGAGCCGCCGGCGGCGTCGAAGAACTCCAGCTGGGGAATGCCGTTGACGTCGTAGCGCTCCAGCTCCGGCTGCCAGCGGGGATTGTCGACATTGAGCAGCACCACATCCATCCGGCCGTGCTGCTGGCGCTCGATCCGCTCCATCGCCGGCGCCATCGAACGGCAGGCCTCGCACCAGTCGGCGTAGAACTCCACCAGGGTGGGCCGGCCATCGGCCAGGGCCGCGTTGAACTCGGGCGACTGGCGGGCAAGGCGCTCCAGGGGCGCTTCCGGGTGCAGGCCGCCCCGCAGCCACACCATCAGCACCACCAGCACGGCCGCCACGGCCGCCAGCACCATGCGCTCGGTGCGGCCGAGGGCGGAGGGGGGGGAACTGCCCGACGGGGCCATGGGCGGCGGCGACACGGAACGGCGCCCACTCTGGCAGCGTCGACCCACCGGCCGGGCGCCTGCGGGCGGGGGCTGGCTCCGGACATCGTTGCTAGCGTCAGCTTTCCCGGCCTGGAGCGGTGAAACGGCGCCTCACTCTCCACTTCCCCTCCGAGGCGGTGCACCAGCCGATCACCTACCGCCTCGCGGTCGATTTCGACATCGCCGCCAAGATCCTGCGGGCCCAGATCGCCCCCAACCAGAGCGGCACCATGGTGGTGGAGCTCTCCGGCGACATCGACGAGCTTGATGCGGCGGAGGACTGGCTGGAGAGCCAGGGGCTGGGGCTCAACCGCGCCCCCGGTGAGATCCGGATCGATCCGGAGCGCTGCGTCGACTGCGGCATCTGTTCCAGCGTCTGCCCCAGCGGCGCCCTCCACTACACCCCGGCCAGCCAGCGGCTCCATTTCGAGGCCTCCCGCTGCCTGGTGTGCGAGCAGTGCATCCCCAGCTGCCCGCTGGAGGCCATCACCCTGGTGCTGCAGCCATGAAGGAGATCTTCCGGCTGATGCTGCTGCCGCTCCAGGCACCGATGCTGCTGGTGCTGATGGGGGTCAGCACCTACCAGGGCATGCACTGGAGCCATGCCCTCGAGACCGGCGGCACCCAGATGCAGGAACTCACCACCCTGATCTGGTCGGCGGAGTGCCTGCAGGCGATGTTGATCGTGTTCGTCTGCACCATGCCCGACCTGGTGATCCGGCAGCTGTCGATCGTGATGGCTGCCAGCCGGGTGGTGAGCCTGGTGGTCACCCTGCTGCTGGTCACCGTCGGCGGCCTCTACCTGCTGCACCTCAACGTGCTGGCCAACGTGCTGATCATGGGCTCGGCGGTGCTGCTGGCCCGGCTCGACCTGCTGCGGGTGCGGGTGGTGCCGCCGCCGCTGGTGCTGGCCGGGGTGCTCACCCTGCTGGTGCTGGGCGGCGCCAACTTCGGCCGCCTGCTGGTGCGCTGAATCAGCAGCCCGGTTCGCTGCCCTGCTGGTAGCTCCAGACGTTGCCCAGCACCTTCTTCACGTACAGACGGGTTTCGGGGTAGGGGATCGCCTCCACCCACAGTTCCGGGTCGCTGCGCAGCTGGGGGTTCACCCAGCCGGCCACGGCGCCTGGCCCGGCGTTGTAGCTGGCCACCGCCAGCAGGGGGTCGCCGTTCCACTGGCGCAGCATCTTGGCCAGGTAGCGGCTGCCGAGGCTGGCGTTGCCGGCCGGGTCCTCCAGCACCGACTCCGGCACCGGCCCACCGGCCAGCTCGGCGGCGGTCTCCGGCATCAGCTGCATCAGGCCCGTGGCCCCCACCGGCGAGCGCACCGCCGGGGTGAAGCGTGACTCCTGCTTGGCCACCCCCAGCAGCAGCTCCATCGGCAGCCCGCCCTGGTTGGCGGCCGCCCGGAAGGCCGCCTCGAAGCGCAGCGGATGCAGGCTGCGCTCCAGTTCCCGCTCCAGGGCGCACTGATTGCCGTCCAGCTTCAGGCTGGCCTGCTCCAGCAGGCCGAAGCCGGTCCAGTCGTCGCCGACCCCCTGGCGCAGCCGCCCCTCCAGCAGCAGCTCGCGGCTGCCCTCCGGGGCGCGGCGCCCGCGGCGGTGGCGCCAGGTCTCCCAGGCCTCGGTGCGCTGGTCCAGCCGCCAGAGCCGATCGAGGGTCGCGTCGCCGCTGGCCAGGGGCCGCCAGCCGCTGCCCCCTCCCGGGTCTTCGGCACCGGCCGGCAGGTGGGGCCCGGCGCTCAACTGCAGATCCCCCTGACCCAGGCGCACCGCGGCACGCCAGCCGTAGTAACCGCCGGGATGGCGCCGCAGCAGCGCCTCCCAGGTGGCCCGGGCGGCGGCGCCGTCGCCGAGCTGCTGCTGCACGAAGCCGATCCAGAAGCTCTGGCGGGCGGCCAGGGGCGGCGGCAGTTGGTCTGTCGGGATGGCCTCCAGCAGGGCCTTGGCTGCCCGCCAGCGGCCGGCCAGCAGCCGCTCCCGCACGAGATCCCACTGCAGCGTGCGGCTGGCGGGGTCGAGGGGCCAGCGGCGCAGCAGCTTGAGGGCGGCGGCGTCGGTGGCGGGATGGGGGCCGTCTCCCTTGGGTTCGGCCTCCTGGATCCGCCGGGCCAGCACCGGGGCGCTGTCGCGCCAGCGGGGCGGCAGCCGGGCCAGGGATGCGGCGGCGGCGGGGCTGCCCTGTTGGGCCAGCAGACGCACGGCCGCCTCGGCCTCTGGCGTGGTGGGGGCGCTGCGGACCAGATCCAGCAGCAGCCGCTCCGCCTGGCCCTGCTGCTGCTCGTTCCCCGCCAGCAGGGCCCGGCCCAGGCTGAGCCGGCCGCTGGCCCCCAGGCCGTTGAGGCTGGAGCCCAGGCAGCCCAGGGCGCCTTCGGCATCGCCCAGCTCGGCCAGGCCTTCCGCCAGCTGACCCCGCTGCCGGGCGCTCAGGTCCGGGCGGTCCTCCTTGCAGACCTGCCGCAGGCGGGCCTCGGCGCCGGGCCAGCGGGCGCCCCAGCGGGCCAGGTGCAGGGCGCCGCGGCGGCGTTCGGCCGCCTCCGGGCCGGCGGCCAGGGCGGCGGCCAGGGCCGCGGGGTGGGCCGGGAAGCGCTGCAGCAGTTGCCGGCGCTTGTCCGGATCGTCGCCGCCGAGGGCGTAGAGGGCATCGGCGCTGGCCGGATCACCGGGGAAGCGCCGCTGCAGCTGGCGCCACAGGGCCAGGGCCGTTTCGGGGCGTCCGAGGGCCGCGGCGGCGAGGGCGTCCTGCTTCAGCACCAGGGCGGCCAGGGGATCGGGACCCCAGCCCTGGCCCCGCAGCCACTGGCGCTGCGCCTGGGGATCCTTGCTGCGGGCCGCCAGCAGCAGGCTGGCCTCCCGGCGCCGCCAGGGATCGGCATCCCAGTGCTGCAGCCACTCCAGCCGGTCGGTGGCGGTGGCGGGGGTGGGCGCCGGCTGGCGCGCCAGCAGGGCCCGGCCCCCCACCAGTGCCAGGCCGGTGCCCAGGCAGGAGAGCGACAGCAGCAGCGGGAGTCGGGCCAATGGCCGGGGGACGGCGTCCGGGGCATTCTGGGCATCCGCCTGCGCCGTCCCCGGTGCGACTGCCCTCCCTCCCCGCCCTGCCACCGCTGTTCGACCGCCTGCCCGGGGCGGGCCAGCGCCGCCGCGCCGTGGTGGTGAGCGCCGTGGCCCTGCTCGCCCTGCTGCTGCGGCCGCTCTGGCCCGTCCGGCTGCTGCCGGGCTGGTGCCTGGGCCTGCTGCTGCTCTGGGCCACCGCCGAACTGCTGCGCTGGCGCTGGTGGCCGCCCCGCTGGCGCTGAGCCCCGCCGGGGACGGCACGTAGCCTGCTCCCCAGTGATGGCAGCGGCATGGGAGAAGCGGCTTCGCATCCGGCGGGGTTCCCCCTCGGGGCCCCCCTGGCCGATGGCATGGCCCGCTTCGGCACCGACGGTATCCGCGGCCGCGTCGGCACCAGCGTCACCCCCGCCCTGGCCCTGCAGGTGGGCTACTGGACCGGCGTGGTGCTCCAGGCCGATGGGCCGGTGGTGATCGGCACCGACTCGCGCCGCAGCGGGCCGATGCTGGTGGCGGCCCTCAGCGCCGGCCTGATGGCCGCCGGCCGCGAGGTGTGGCAGCTGGGGCTGTGCCCCACGCCCGCCGTGCCGGGCACGATCCGCCGCCAGGGGGCCGCCGGCGGCCTGATGGTGTCGGCCAGCCACAACCCCCCCCACGACAACGGCATCAAGGTGTTCGGCGCCAGCGGCGCCAAGCTTGTGGCCGCCCGCCAGCAGGCGATCGAGGCCGGACTCCAGGGCCGCACCGCCCTGCCGCCGCTGCACGGCGGCGGACGGGAGGTGATGCGGCCCGACCTGCTGGCGGCCTACGTCGATTCGCTGCGGGCCAGCACCGGCGGCCAGCGCCTCGACGGCTGCCGCGTCGTGCTCGACCTCTGCTGGGGGTCGGCCACCGCCTGCGGCGAGGAGCTGTTCCGCTCCCTGGGGGCGGAGGTGCTGGTGCTGCACGGCGAGCCGGATGGCGAACGCATCAACCAGGGCTGTGGCAGCACCCACCTGGAGCCCCTGAAGCGGGCGGTGCTGGAGAGCGGCGCCGACATGGGCTTCGCCTTCGACGGCGACGCCGACCGGATGCTGGCGGTGGACGGCCGCGGCCGGGTGGTGGACGGCGACCACACCCTCTATCTGTGGGGTTCGGCCCTGCGCCGCGAGGGCCAGCTGCCCGACGACCGCCTGGTGGCGACGGTGATGTCGAACCTGGGCTTCGAGCGGGCCTGGCAGGCCAGCGGCGGGGTGCTGGAGCGCACCGACGTGGGCGATCAGCACGTGCACGCCGCCATGGAGGCCCTGGGGGCCGGCCTGGGGGGCGAGCAGTCGGGGCACATTCTCTCGGCGCGGCACGGCATGAGCGGCGACGGCCTGCTCACCGCCCTGCAGGTGGCCACCCTGATCCACGGTGGCGGCCTGAAGCTGGCCGAGTGGATGGATGGCAGCTTCCAGCCCTACCCCCAGCGGCTGGTCAACGTCACCGTGCCCGACCGGCAGCGGCGCCAGCAGTGGCAGGAGTGCGAACCGCTGCGGCTGGCGGTGGCCGAGGCGGAGGCGGCCATGGAGGGCCACGGCCGGGTGCTGGTGCGGGCCAGCGGCACCGAACCGCTGCTGCGGGTGATGGTGGAGGCGGCCGAGCAGAGCCAGGTCGACCACTGGAGTGAGAGCCTGGCGGCCGCCGCCGAGGAGCACCTCAACCGGGCCTGAGCCCCCGGCCGCCTGCCTTCACACCACGCCGTTGGCGCGGAACCAGGCCCGCATCTGCGTCCAGCCGGCGGCCGCGGCGGCGGCGCGGTAGGTGGGGCGGTAGTCGGCGTGGAAGCCGTGGGGGACGCCCGGGAACACCTCGATGCGGCTGGGGCTGCCGGCCGCCTTCAGGGCCGCCTGCATCCGCTCCACCGACTCATTCGGAATGCCGTCGTCCTCGCCGGCATAGAGCCCCAGCACCGGGGCTTTGAGCTTGGGAATCACATCGATCGGATAGAGGGGCTGGAGATTGTTGGCGGTGCCCACCAGCCGGCCGTACCAGGCCACCCCGGCCTTCAGCTTCGGGTTGTGGGCGGCATAGAGCCAGGTGATCCGCCCGCCCCAGCAGAAGCCGGTGATGCCGAGCCGTGCCACGTCCCCTTCGCCGCTGGCGGCCACCCAGGCGGCGGTGGCATCCAGATCAGCCATCACCTGGGCATCGGGCACCGTCGCCACCAGCGGCAGGATCGAGGGGATGTCGGGCAGCACGGTCACATCGCCCTGGCGATCGAACAGGCTCGGGGCGATGGCCAGGTAGCCCAGCTGGGCCAGGCGCTTGCAGACGTCCTGGATGTAGGCATGGATGCCGAAGATCTCCTGCACCACCAGCACCACCGGGAAGCCCGAACCCTTGGCGGGGCGGGCCCGGTAGGCCTTGATGGCGCCATCCGCCCCCGGCACCGACACCCAGCCGGCCGTCAGCCCCTGGGCGGAGGTGGTGACGGTGGACGCCGCCACCGGCCGCACCGCCAGGGCGAAGCCGGCGGCCGCGCCTCCCAGCAACAGCTGCCGGCGTCCGAGGCGGAGATCCGTGCCGGGAAGAGAAGAGGACGGGGCCATGGCAGAGGGCCCGATCGGGCTGGTACGTAAAGGCGATCCTAGAAACGGGATCCTTCAGGGCTTGCCCTGTTGCTGCGGCCAGCCCTGCAGCCGCTGCACCAGGCGCCCCAGCAGTTCCCGCCGGGCTGGACCCTGCTGGCCCGCCTCGGTGATCAGCAGGGCCTTCACCTGCAGGTCGTCCTCCGTCATCGCGTCGATGCCCAGCAGGCGGGGTGGCTCCAGCAGCTTCGGGGCCCAGCGCGGATCGGCGCCGAAGGCGGCCAGTTCCTCGGCGATCAGGGCCATGGCGCCCGCCAGATCGGTGAGGCTGCGCGACAGCAGCACGGTCACCTCCGCCCCTGAACGCAGCTTGGTGTGGTTCACCACCTGCTCGCAGTGGCTGTTGGGTACCACCACCACCCGCTGATCGGCGCAGCGCAGTTCCGTGCTCAGCACCCCCACATCCACCACTTCCCCGGAGCGGCCACCGATCTCGACCACATCGCCGATGGCGTAGCGGTCGTCGAGCAGTAGCACCAGCCCGGCGACGAAATCCCGCAGCAACCCCTGGAACACCAGCGCCAGGGCGCCGAGCACGGCCCCACTGGCCAGGACGGCATTGCTGGAGAGGTCCCGCAACACGGGGATTCCGAGCACCGTCCAGATCGCGAACAGCAGCAGGCAGACCAGGTTCACCAACCGGCGCAGCACCCGCAGCAGGCTCAGGTAGCGCTGCCGGCGTCGGGCCCGGTGGTCGGCGTTCACAGCCAGATGGCTGGCCCACTGGGTCAGCAGCAGCCCCACCAGGCCCCGCCCCACCACGGCCACGGCCGCCAGCGCCAGCGCTTTCATCAGCACCACCACGGGCTGCAGCAGCACATCGATGGCGGCCGGGATCTGGCCGGGCCAGGCCAGCAGCAGCACGGCGCCCATCGCCACCCCCAGCAGCAGCACCAATGCCGTCAGCAGCCGGCTGACGGTGTGGGTGAGCTGGAGCAGCAGGCGATCGAAGCGCCCCGACCCCTCGGCGAAGCGCCGTTGCAGGCGGGGCAGGGAGCGCTGGCTGAAGCGCCACAACGCCACCGCCAGGGCCATCAGCAGGGCCAGTCCGGCCAGGGACACCAGGGCGGTCCGCAGGCGCCCGTCGAGCTGCTCCTCGCCGAACACCCCACGGGCGCTGCGCAGGCGCCGTTCCAGCAGACCGCGCCACCGTTCGGCCAGGGCATCGGCCGGCAGCCCGTTGAATGCGGCGTCCTGCTCGGTGACCGTGAGCAGGGGGAAGGGGCTGGCGCGGCCGGGCACCTTGGCCGCCAGCCGCTGCCCTCCATCGGGCTCCCGCAGCACCACCACCCGCAGGGCCTCCGGAGGCCCCTGCAGCCCCAGATGGTTGGGGTCACAGGCGGCCTTGGTCCCCTCGACGCTGAGGTGATCCAGCAGCGCCTCACCGAGCCGTTCCCCCGGCGTGCAGGGATTGCTGGGTTCGTAGAGCTGGCTCAGGTTGCCCTCGATCACCCGGGCCCGCTCGGCGGCCTCCGGCCCGCTGTCGCTGCCGGAACCCACCGCCGATGAGGCCACGGTGATGACGGGCACCCCCAGGATCCGCACCGTGCCGAGGCGGAAGCTGCCGGCGCTGGCCGGGTCCGCCGGGGCGGGGCCGTGGCCGCCCAGGGCGGGGGCCTCTGCGGCGGCTGTCGCTGCGGCCGTGGGGTGGGGCTGGAGCATCGCCAGGCCGATGGACAGCGCCAGGCCCAGGGCCATCAGCAGGGCCAGGGCCCGCCGGACCAGCGGGCCCTGGCGGGGGGAGCGCAACGGTTGCAGGGCTCGGGTCATCGCGGTGGCGTCGGCTGCAATCCCCCCAGACTTTGGCAAGAGCCCGCATCACCGATGCCGATGCCCAGGTGCTGCCGCGCTGATCCCCGGATGGACCGGCAATCCGTCGCCCTGCTGGTGAGTTTGCCGTCATCCCCGCCGGTGAATGAGGGGCAGATTGAAGCCACTCATCGGCCCACGTCCATGGCACGCCTCGCAACCAACGTCAGGCAATGGCTGGCACGGCGCCTGCGGGCGGCGGCCGCCGCACTGTGGCAGGAGCCATCGCCGCCCCCGCTGGCCGTCAGCAGCCCGCCCCTGGCCCCGGCGCCGGTCCGCCCGCCCGCTCCACCGGCTCCACCGGCTCCACCGGTCGATCGGGTCGCCTCCCTCTGCCCCGGGGTGCGGGAGCCCCTGTCGGTGGAGACCGCCGTGCTCAGCCGGGACATGACCGTGCTCAAGCGGGAAGCCGCCGATTCCCTGGCGGCCCTGGGCGCCGCCCATGCCCTGATCAGCTCCGCCCGGCTGGCCCAGGTGCAGGAGCTGCGGCCCCGGGTGATCGAAGGCCAGGCCTCGGGGGAGTCCCTGATGGCCCTCGCCGCCGAGTACCAGGGCTGGCAGGGCGACCAGGTGCGCATCTTCGATGCCCTGGCGCTGGTGATGCGGATGGGGGTGCCCAAGGGTCTGGTGCTCGACCAGCTGGATCCAGGCCTTCAGGAGCAGGCCCGCTCCCACCTCGAGGCCCTGTCGGTGGAGTACCAGCGCCGCCTGCTGGCGGAGCAGTTCCACACCTCCGCCTGAGGGCTGGCGCCGACCGTCGGCGTCCGGAAGCAACGGCTACCATCCCGCTCCGTGTCCCGGCCGTCCTCCGGGATACAAGGTCCGATGGATCCATTTCGGCTGCTTGAGCTCCTGATCCTGGTGGCGGTGCTGGTGGGGTTCGTCGGCCTGCTGCTGCGCCGCAACCTGTTCCTCAAGGTGCTGGCCATGGACGTGATGGGGTCCGCCGTGGTGGCCCTGTTCGTGCTTGTCGCCGCCCGCTCCGGCCTGCTGAGCCCGATCCTGGCGGCGCCCCTCGCCCCCGGGGCGGTTACGGCCCCGGTGCCCATGGCCGACCCGATCCCCCAGGCCGTGATCCTCACGGCGATCGTGATCGGTCTCTCGATCCAGGCCCTGCTGCTGGTGGTGATCACCCGCCTGGCCCGCGTCGACCCCAGCCTCGATCTGGCCAGCTTCGATGCCGGTCGCCTCGATGCCGGGGGGCGGCGCTGATGGCGCCCCTCTCCGGCCAGACCCTCCTGATCGGCTGGCTGCTGCTGCCGTACTCGGCGGCGTTTCTGGCTGCCCTGCTGCCCCCCCTGGCCCGCTGGCTGGCCCTGGTCTGCTGCCTGGCCACCGGCGCTGTGGCGGTGGCGATCCAGTCCGGCGCCCTGCCAGCGAGCCTCAGCCTGCTCGGCCCCTACGGCGTCGAGCTGCAGCCCGATGGCCTGGCGGCGCCGTTCCTGCTCCTCAATGCCCTGGTCTGCGGCGCGGTGGTGCTCGACGGCTGGCGCCGGACCCTGCCCGGCCCCTTCCTGCTGCTGCTGATGGTGCTCCACGGCGGCCTGGCCTCCGCCTTCGTGGCGGTCGATCTGGTGAGCCTCTACGTGACCCTGGAGGTGGTGGGGATCAGCGCCTTCCTGCTGATCCTGGCCAGCCGCTCGGAGCGCTCCCTCTGGCTGGCCCTGCGTTACCTGCTGATCGGCAACACGGTGATGACCCTCTACCTGGTCGGTGCCGCCGTCGTCTATCTGACCCAGGGCAGTTTCCAGCTCGAGGCCGTCGCCGGAGCCGGTGCCGCCGCCCTGGCCCTGCTGCTGGTCGGGCTGCTCACCAAGGCCGGGTTGTTCCTCTCGGGTCTGTGGCTGCCCCGCACCCATGCTGAGGCGCCGGCGGAGGTCTCCGCCCTTCTCTCCGGCGTGGTGGTGGCCGCCGGGGTTGTTCCCCTGCTGCGGCTGAGCGGCGTGGTGCCCGCCCTGGCGGCGGTGCTGCCCCTGATCGGGGTGGCCAGCGCCGGCCTGGGTCTGCTGTTCGCCCTGGTGGAGGCGGATGCCAAGCGGCTGCTGGCCTGGAGCACCCTCTCCCAGATGGGCCTGGTGGTGCTGGTGCCCGCTGCCGGAGGGCTCTATGCCCTGGGCCACGGGCTGGCCAAGGCCGCCCTGTTCCTGGTGGCCCGCCGCTTCCCCGGCCGCGACCTGGCCGGCTGGGCCGGCCGGCCCCTGGCTGCCGGCGTGTGGGTCCCGCTGTGGATCGGCTCCCTCTCGATCGTGGGGGTGCCGCCGCTGCTGGGCTTCTTCGCCAAGTCGGGGCTGGATCGCGCCCTGCCGGAGCCCACGGGCCTGCTGCTCAGCCTGCTCACCGTGGGCACCGCGGCGGTCTACGCGCGTCTCTGGGGCGCACCTCTGCAGGCCGCTGCCCCGGCACCGCCGCCGGCGGCCATGACCCCGCCGGAGCCGGCCTGGTCGCCGGGGGTGATCCTGCTGATGCTGGCGCTGGTGCTGCTCGGTGCCGCCGAGGCCACCCGCACCTGGAGCCCGGCGCTGCTGCCGGCGGCCGCCAAGGCGGCCCTGGTGCTGGCGGCCGGGCTGGGGCTGCACCGGCTGCTGCAGCCCCTGCGGCGCCGCCCCTGGTTCCGGCTGCCTGACCTGGAGGGCTTCCCCGATCTGGTGGGTGGCATGGGTGTGGTGGGGGCCGGTCTGCTGGTGTGGATCCGATGAGACGCCTGCTGCCCCTGCTGCTCACCACCGGCTTCCGCCTGGCGGTCTGGTGCCTGCTGACCGCCGACCTGAGCCGCATCAACCTGCTGATCGGGCTGGTGGTGGCCCTGCTGCTGCCCCGCGCCCACTCCAGGCCCCTGCCACTGCGTGCCCTGCTGCGGGCCCTGGGGCGCAGCCTGCTGGCCGTGCCCCAGGCCTACCTGGAGGCCCTGCGGCTGATCGTCGGCCGCGAGCCGGTGGAGGGGGAGTTCAGCGAGGCCACCACCGACGGCACCATCCCCCTGCTCGTGTTCCTGGACGTGTTCCGCATCACCCTCACCCCCTTCACGATCGTCCTCGGCCTGGAGGACGGCGGACGCCGCTACCGGATCCACGCCCTGACGCCCCGCCGCACCGGAGGGCCAACGCCATGACGGTGCTGCTCTGGGGGATGGTGCTGGCCCTGCTGATCCCGATCGCAGTGGCCTGCCGGCCCAGCGACGTCTGGCACCGCCTGGCGGCGTTCTCCAGCGTCGCCAGCAAGGTGGCCCTGATCATCCTGGTGGTATCGGCGGTGCGGGGCGACCGGATGCTGGGCCTGGCCGGTGTGATCGTCCTGTGCGCCGGCAACGCCGGGCTGCTGCTGCTGGCCAACCTGCTGCGGGGGACGGAGCGATGACCCTCGCCGTCCTGGCCGATCACGCCAGCCTGCTGCTGCTCGGGGCCGGACTGGTGTTCTGGTTCTGGGGCACCTGGCCCCTGCTGGAGAGCCGCAGCTACCTGAGCAAGCTGCATGCCCTCTCGGTGGCCGACACCCTCGGCTCGGCGCTGATGCTGCTCGGCCTGCTGCTGCGGATCCCCGGCCAGTGGCCCCTGCTGGTGCTGGCCCTGGTGGCGCTGATCCTCTGGAACACGATCTTCGGCTACGTGCTGGCCAACTGCTCGCTGGCCTCCCGCCGGGAGCCGGAGCCATGAGCGGCACCGTGTCCCTGGTGGGGGAGCTGGATCTGCTCCTGCCGATCACCGCTCTGGTGCCGCTCACCGCCGTGCTGCTGGTGAGCCAGTCGAATCCTTACCAGACCCTGGTGCTGCGGGGCATCCTGGGGTCGGTCTCCACCCTGCTCTACGCCCTGCTGGGCGCTCCGGACGTGGCGATCACCGAGGCGCTGGTGGGCACCCTGCTCTCCACCACTCTCTACGCGGTGGCGCTGCGGTCCTCGATGGCGCTGCGGTTGTCCTATCCGGCCGACGATCCCCCCAGCGACGCCAGTCAGGCGCTGCTGCGCGACTGGCTGGAGCCCCTGTCGCTGCGGCTGCGACTGGTGCCGCCGGAGCCGGAGGAAGCCGGCGAGGCCGACGCGAGCCACGGCCAGCTCGGTCCGGGCCTGCGGCTGGAGCTCACCAACCCCCGGCTGGCGAAGCGGCTGCAGGCCCTCGAGGGTTTCCGCCGCTGGCAGAGCAGCGGCGGTGAACTGCTGCTGCGGGAGGAGCCATGACCTGGCTCTACCTGCTGGCCGCCACCGCCCTCTGCCTGGCTCCGCTGGGGGCGGCCCTGCCGCCGGCGCCCCCCATCGGCCCGGTGATCGCCTCCCTGGCCGCCATGACCGACGTGCCCAATCTGGTGTCGGGGGTGATCCTGCACACCCGCCTCTACGACACCATCGCCGAGGTGGTGGTGTTCACCCTGGCCTCGATCGGGGTGCGCTTCCTGCTGGCGGGGGAGCCCACCAAGACGAGCATCCGGGCCATCGAGGACGCGCCCTCGGTGGTGCTCTGCCAGCTGGGCGCCACCATGGCGGCCCTGATCGGGGTGGAGCTGGCCCTGCGCGGCCACCTGTCTCCGGGCGGCGGCTTCGCGGCGGGCGTGGCCGGTGGCTCGGCCATCGGCCTGGTGCTGATCAGCGGCTCGGCCCGGCTCTCCGACCGCCTCTACCGCCGCTGGCGCGCCGACCTCTGGGAGAAGGCCGCCGTGATCGCCTTCGTGGTCCTCTCCGCCTTCGCCCTCGCTGGGGTCCCCCTGCCGGCCGGAACCTTCGGCACCCTGGCCTCGGGGAGCTGGATCCCGCTCCTGAACGTGCTGGTGGCCGTCAAGGTGACCCTGGGCTCCTGGGCGATGGTGCAGCTGTTCGTGCGCCATCGGGGGTTGCTCTAGGGAGGTCGCGTCAGGCCGTGACCCCCACCCGCAGGCTCGAGCCGCGCTCGCCGGCGATCACCTCGATGCCGCCGCGGATGCGCTCCCGCAGGGCGCCGACGTGGCTGATCAGGCCGATCATGCGGCCCCCCTCCCGCAGCCGGTCGAGTTCGTCCATGGCCAGCTGCAGGTTGTCGGGGTCGAGGCTGCCGAAGCCCTCGTCGATGAACAGGGCCTCCAGGGGCACGCCGCCGGCGTGGGCCTGCACCGTGTCGGCCACCCCCAGGGCCAGGGCCAGGGAGGCCTGGAAGGTTTCGCCGCCCGAGAGGCTGCTCACCTCCCGTTCCTCGCCGGTGTAAGCATCCAGCACCCGCAGGCCGAGGCCGGCCTTGCGGCCGCCGTGGCCGCCCTCGTCGGTGAGCCGCAGCTGGTAGCGGCCCGAGGTCATCAGGGTGAGCCGCTGGTTGGCGTAGCCGCAGATGTCGGCGAGGTAGGCCGAGAGCACCCAGCGCTGCAGGGAGATGTAGGGGGCCGCCTTGCCCTGGCAGCGGTTGGCCACGGCGCTGAGCCGCTCGGCCCGCTCCTGCTTCTGGGCCAGAGCGGTGGCGCCGGCCCGGTGTTCCGCCGTGAGGCGGGTGATCTCCCGCTGGGCGGCCCGGGCTTCGCTGTGGCGCTCCACGGCCCGGGTGCGGGCCGCATCGGCGCGGGTCACGGCCTCGCCGGCGGCGGTGGTGTCGGGCCGGGCTTCGGGCAGATCGGCCAGATCGGGGGCGGCAAGGAGGTTGCGCTGCTCGATCACCGCCGCCTCGTAGGCCGCGATCCGCTCCACCAGCTTCAGGCGCCAGCTCTCCTCCTGCAGGGCCGCCGCGGCGTCCGCCGCCGTGGCGAACGGTGAGGCGGCCAGCTCCTGACCCAGCCGCCGGGCCGCCTGCTCCAGCTCGCTGCTGGCGCGGGTGTGGGCGCCGGCCCCGGCCACCAGGGCCTTGAGGGCGGCCTCCAGGGGCCCGAAGGCCCGCAGCACCGCACCCGGCTCCAGCCCCTCCCCCAGCTCCCGCGCCACCTGCTCCGCCAGGGTCCGCTGCCGCTGTCTGGCCTCGGCGGCGGCCCGTTGCTCCAGGGCGATGGCCGTGGCGGCCGCCTCGATGGCCTTGGCCAGCTGCTGGCGCTGCTGCTCCCGATCCGCCGTTCGCTGCTCCAGCGCCGGCAGACCGTCGGCCAGGGTCTGGGCTGCCAGCTGGGCCGCAGCGGCGCTGCCTGCGGCCTGGCGGGCGGCGAGCGGATCGGCGCCGTCGCCCGCCTTCTCCAGCACAGCGGCGAGGGCGGCCTGGGCGTTGGCCAGGGCCACCGCCGCCGCCTGCGCCGCCTGGGTGGCCGCGGCCAGGCTCCGTTCCGCGGCGGCGATCGCCCCGTCGTCCACGGCATCGGCCGAGGGCCGGGCCGGCGCCGGATGGTCGGCGGAGCCGCAGACAGGGCAGGGGGCTCCGGCGGCCAGCTCCCCGGCCAGCCGGGCGGCCATGCCCTCGATCTGGCGCCGCCGCAGTTCGTTGAGGTCGGCGGCCGCCGTGTTGACCTGGCGATCGGCGCCATTCCTGGCGGCCTCGGCCGCGTGCTGTCGCTCCCGGGCAGGGGCGATGGCTTCGGAGGCCACGGCACGGCCTTCGGCCTCCCGGGCGGCCCGCTGCAGGCCCTCGAGCTGGTCGCGGGCGCTGCGGGACTGGCTGAGCAGGGCCAGTTCCCGCTCCTGCTCCGCCGCCAGCTGCTCCTGCTGGCCGACGGCCGTCGCCCGCCCGGCCTCGGCGTCGCCGGCCCGCTGGCTGGCGGCGGCCGCGGCCCTCCCGGCCTGGGCGGCCTCCTCGGCCTTCTTCGCCAGCTCCCGGACCTCGGCCCCCCGGGCGGCCAGGTCGGCGCCGGCCGAGGCGAGGGTTTCGGCATTGGGCAGGGCCGTCAGATCCAGCCCCAGCACCGACGGCGGCAGCGCCTGGGCGACGTCCCTGGCCTGGCGTGCGGCGCGCAGTTGCTCCTGAAGCCCCTGCTCCACCAGGGCGAGGGACTGGCGGGCCCCCTGCTCGGCCCCCAGGCTGGAGCGCAGGCGTTCGGCCCGCTCCGCCAGGGCGAGCTTCTGGCGGTACGCCTCCACCGTCTCCTTTTTGGCCTCCAGCTCGCCCAGCAGGGTGGTGGCGGCGGCGCGCCGGTCGAAGCGGTCCGCCTGCGCCGCCAGGGCCGCCTGGGCCGCCTGGGCCGCCGTCAGGCTGGCAGAGGCCTCCTCCAGGGTGGCTTCGGTGCCCCGCACCACCCCTCCGATCCGCTCCACCAGCGTCTCGAGGCCGGCCTGGTCGGCGGGTGGCTCAGGCGGTTCGGCCCCCTCCGGCGGCTCGGGGGCGTGGGGGGCCCAGGCGTCGGCCGCCCGGCGCCGCAGCACCTCCTGCTCCCGGGCCTGCTCCAGCGCCAGGTTTTTCGCCTCCCGGGCCCGGTCCTCCAGCCACCAGCCGGCCCGTTCGTAGATCACCGTGTCGAAGAGGGTCTTGAGCAGGGCTTCGCGCTCCTCGGCCTTGGCCCGCAGCACCTCGGCGAAGCGCCCCTGGGGCAGCAGGATCACCTGGCGGAACTGGGCGGCGCTGAGCCCTACCAGGCCTTCCACCTCCCGGGTCACTTCGGTGGTCTTCGCCGCCACGGCCTGCTCCGGTGCCCCGGCGTCCAGCCGGAACAGGACCGCCTGGAGTGGCTTCTCGGTGGTGCCCTGGCCCCGGGCCTTCGGGGCGGTGTGGGCAGGGGTGCGCTCGACCCGATAGCGGGCGGTGCCGCAGGAGAACTCCAGGCTCACCCGGGGCACGGCGCCGGGGGCGGCGTGGTCGGAGCGCAGCCCCTTGACGCTGCGGTCGCCCGACACCTCGCCATAGAGGGCGAAGCAGAGGGCATCGAGCAGGAAGGTCTTGCCGGCGCCGGTGGTGCCGTGGATCAGGAACAGCCCCTCGGCGGCGAGGGCGTCGAAGTCGATCGCCACCGGATCGGCGTAGGGCCCGAAGGCCTCGATCGTGAGCCGGTGCGGCTTCACCGCTCCCCTCCCCGTTCCGCCGCCGCCAGGGCCGCCCGCAGCAGCTCAGCCTCCGGCTCGCCGGGCGGCTGGCCCTGCTGGTCGGTGAAGAAGGCGGTGGCCAGCTCCAGCGGCGAACGGGCCTGGCGCACCTGGCGGTGGCGCTCGGCCTCGCCGGCGCGGGCCACCTCGGGGGGCTCGTGGCGCAGCTCGGCGATGTGGGGAAAGCGTGCCCGCAGCCGGGCCATGGCCTGCAGGGGCAGGGTGTCGTCGGTGAGGATCGCCCGCACCCGCGCTTCGCTGGCGGCGGCGTGGGCAGGGTCTGAGCAGAGCTCGTCGATTGGCCCCCGCAGGGTGCACAGGCGCCGGCCCACCCCGAGGGGCACCACCTCCACGCTGGGCGTGCCGTCGGCGGCCAGCTCCACGATCCGCACCGACTTGACGTGCCGCTCCTCGGAGAAGGAATAGGCCAGCGGAGTGCCCGAATAGGCGACCCGGGGGCCGTCCAGCTGCTGGGAGGCGTGCAGGTGGCCCAGGGCCACGTAATCGAAGCCCTCGAAGGCCGCCACGCTTACCCGGTCGACGTTGCCGATGGTGAGCTCCCGCTCTGATTCCGACGTCTCGCCGCCCGCCACGAAGGTGTGGGCCACCAGCACCGAACGGTGGGGCGGCCGTTCGCGGCGGTCGGCGTGGATCCGCTCGATGGCCAGGCGGGTCACCTCCTCGTGGCGCAGGCGCACCGGTGCCCCGGCCAGGGCCGGCCCGACCACCGCCGGCTCCAGGTAGGGCAGGGGATAGATGGCCACTGGCGTGCCGCCGTCCCGGGGTGTCACCAGCACCGGCTCGCTGGCCCGGCCCACGTCGCCCCGCACCGTCACCCCGAAGGCCGAGAGCAGTGAGTCGTACACCGACACCCGCACATGGGAATCGTGGTTGCCGGCGATGGCCACCACGGCGGTGCCATCCCGGCTCAGCTGGGCCAGGGCCCGGTTGAACAGGTCCACCGCCTCAGCCGGCGGGATGGCCCGGTCGTAGAGGTCGCCGGCGATCAGCACCGCATCGACGGCATGCTCCCGCGCCAGTTGGGCGATCCGCTCGATCGCCTCCTCCTGCTCCTCCAGCAGCGAGGCGCCGTGAAAACTGCGGCCCAGGTGCCAGTCGGAGGTGTGCAGCAGGCGCATCAGGTCAGGCTAGGGAGACACCTGGCGCGGGGGGCCATGCTGGAGCGATGAACCCCTCCACGCCGGCCTCCACCGCTGAGCCAGGCCACTGGGACCAGCGCTACCGGCAGGGCACGGACGGCTGGGAACTGGGCCGGCCGGCTCCGCCGCTGGAGCGGTTCCTGCGCAGCCATCCGCTGGCCCCCCGGCCCCCCGGCCGGGTGCTGGTGCCGGGCTGCGGCCGCGGCCACGAGGCCGCCCTGCTCGAGCAGCTCGGCTTCAGCGCCATCGGCCTGGATTTCAGCAGCGAGGCCCTTGCGGAAGCCCGCGGCCTCCATGGCCCGGAGCGCCCCGGCCTGCGCTGGCTGCAGGCCGACCTGTTCGACCAGCAGGCCCTGGCGGCGGCGGGTCTGGCGCCCGGAAGCCTGACGGGGATCGTGGAGCACACCTGCTTCTGCGCCATCGATCCGGGCCGCCGCGACGACTACATCGCCACCGTCTGCCGGCTGCTGGCGCCGGGTGGCTGGCTGCTGGGACTGTTCTGGTGCCACGGCAACCCGGGCGGTCCGCCCTGGGGCAGCGACCCCGAGGTGGTGGCCGCCCAGCTGGGCCGGGCGGGCCTGGTGGCCGAGCTCTGGGAGCCGGCCACCGGTTCGGTGGACCAGCGCCAGGACGAATGGATCGGCCTGTGGCGCCGCAGCTCAGCCCCGGGCTGAGCCGAGCGACACCTGGTTCCAGGGCATCACGGCCAGCAGGCGGGCCATGCCGCAGAAGCCGGAGAGGCCCGCAAAGGTGAGCCCGGCGCCCACGAAGCCGCTCAGCCAGATCCAGCCGGGGGCCACGGCCTGGGACAGGATCACCCCCAGCAGCACCAGGCTGCCGGCGACGATCTGCACCTGGCGCATCAGCGGCAGCGGCGCCCCCTTGAGCTTGCGCACCGGGAAGCCGGCCTGCTGCCAGGCGGGCACGCCACCGAGCAGGTCGGCGACGGGGTGGGGATGGCCCTGCTGGAGCAGCTGGGCGAGGCCTTTGCCACTGCGGTTGCCGCTCTGGCAGACCAGCACCAGTGGACCGCGGGGCAGGTCGGCCTGGGCCAGGCGGGAGAGGGGCACGTTGAGGCTGCCGGCGATGTGGCCGGTGGCGAACTCCATCGGCTCGCGCACATCGATCACGGTGACCTCACCGGAGGCCAGCCGTTCGGCGAGGTCGTGGGCGCCCAGGCGGCTGGGGGTGGTCACAGGTGTGCTGGTCATGGTTGTGGGGGTCATGGAGGGAGGGAGGAATGGGATGGAATTCACATGGCAAGCGCTTCAGGCTTGGACGACCCCCTCCAGGGGGAAGCCCTCGGCGGCCCAGCGGCTCAGGCCGCCGTGGAGGTTGGCGACCTGCTGGCGGCCGGCCTTGAGCAGCTGCTGGGTGGCCAGCGCCGAGCGGCTGCCCGAATGGCAGACCACCACCAGCGGGCGACCTGAGGGGATCTCGCCGGAGCGGCTCTCCAGCTCCGGCAGGGGGATCAGCAGGCTGCCGGCCACGCGCCCGTCGGGCCCGTCGAACTCCTCGGCGGAGCGCACATCCAGCACCGTGACATCGCCGCGGTGGGCGGCCACCCAGGCCGGGCTGAGTTCGGGCAGCCCGGCATAGCTGCGGGCCATCGGCGCCCAGGCGGGCGCGGCGCTGGCGTCGCGGGGCTTGCCGGAGCGCATGTTGCCCGGCAGGGCCTGGGCGATCCGGTGGGGATGGGGCAGGCGCATGTTTTCCATGTGGCCCACGAAGTCCCGCTCGGTGGCGTTGCCGCCGAGGCGGGCGTTGAAGGCCTTCTCCTCGGTGACGGAGGTGACGCTGCGGCCGGTGTAGTCGTGCCCGGGGTAGAGCAGGCAGTGGTCGGGGAGGGTGAGGATCTGCCCGGTGATCGAGGCCCAGAGGGTGTGGGCGTTGCCCTGCTGAAAGTCGCAGCGGCCGCAGCCGCGCACCAGCAGGGCGTCGCCGGTGAAGGCCATCGTGTGGTCGTCGAGGACGAAGGTGAGGCAGCCGTCGGTGTGGCCGGGGGTGGCGCGCACCTCCACATGGCGGCCGCCGAAGAGGACGCGATCGCCGTGCTTCAGGGGGCGGGTGACGTTCTCGGCGCCGACGCTGGCCGCCAGGCCGATGGCGCAGCCGGTGGCCTCGTGCATCAGCCAGCTGCCGGTCACGTGGTCGGCATGGGCGTGGGTGTCGATCGCGGCCACCAGCTCGAGGCCCAGTTCCCGGATCAGCGCCAGGTCGCGGTCGTGCCGCTCGAAGACCGAATCGATCAGCAGGGCCCTGCGGCTGGCCACCTCCGCCAGCAGATAGGTGAAGGTGCCGGTGTCGGCATCGAACAGCTGGCGGAACAGCAGCGGCTCACCCCCGGCGGCAGCGAGGAGGGACAGGGAGGGCGCGGGCGCGACAGCCATGGGTGCTCGGGCATCAAGTGCTATGAGCATAGCCGCATAATCCCTCAGGGGGCCAGGCGCTCGATGGTCCAGGCCCCGCCCTCGGGCCGGTAGCGGAAGCGATCGTGCAGGCGGTTGCTGCGGCCCTGCCAGAACTCAAACTCGAACGGCACCACTCGCAGGCCGCCCCAGGCCGGCGGCAGCGGCACCTCGCCATCGGCGAAGCGGCGCTTCATGGCGTCCCACTGCATCTCCAGGATCGAGCGGGAGCCGATCACGGTGCTCTGCTGCGACACCCAGGCCCCCAGCCGGCTGCCGACGGGGCGCGAGAGGAAGTAGGCCAGCGACTCGGCGGCGCTGATCCGCTCGGCCCGGCCCAGGATGGCCACCTGCCGCTCCAGCCCATACCAGGGAAACAGCAGGCTCACCTCCGGGTGGGCGGCGATCTCGCTGGCCTTGCGGCTCTCGTAGTGGGTGAAGAAGACGAATCCCCGTTCGTCGAAGGCCTTCAGCAGCACGGTGCGGGCGCTGGGGCGCACGCCATCGCTGGTGCCCAGCACCATGGCGTTCGGCTCGTCCAGAGCGGCGGCCACCGCCTGATCGAACCAGCGGCGGAACTGCGCCACCGGATCGGCCGCCAGATCCCCCCGCCGCAGGTCCTGGAGCCGGTAGTCGCGGCGCAGCTGGGCGGGGTCGGTGGGGGGCACGCTCATCGACCTTCTGACTGATCGGCCTCGAAGCGCCAGAACGCCGCTGGGGCGAGGATCCTGCAGCCGGCATGCTCCTCGATGGCGAGGAGATCCTTGTCACCGGTAACGAGACAGCCACAGGCACCAGCCAGGGCCGTGGCCAGAATCCAGTCGTCGTCCGGATCGCGGCAGACGGGTGCAGCCAGAGGCACGGGCACAACGAGTTCCGCCGTCGCCGTCAGCAGCTGGGTTGCGGCCTCAATGACAGGCCCTGGCACACGAAATTTGCCGGCAAGCTTGGAGCTGAACTCCTCAAGAATGAAGGCGGACAGCACGATCTGATGGTGCTGCTGGGCATGCTCAAGCAGATCGTGGCAAGCGCCACGGGACAGGAAGGCGGCCAGCAGCACATTGGTGTCGAGCACCAGCCTCACGACACCAGGCGGAAGACGTCTTCATCGGTGAAGACCCCTTGGGCCTCTGCGTACGGACGCATGGTGGCCCGCAAGGCCCTGAAGCGGAGTGCCAGGAGGTAGGCCCGCAGGGCGTCGCGGACCAGATCGCTGCGAGAGATCCCCTCGGCGGCCGTGGCCTGGTCGAGCTCGTCCTTGAGATCCGCCGGCAGGCTGATGGAAATGCTTTCCCGCATGGAACACCTGCCACCTGTGCCAGATCCTGGCACAGGTGGACGGGAGGCCGACTGGCGTGGACAGCCGCAGCAACACCGGCAGCGCTGCGAAGGGTTCCACCCAGAAGAAGCTCAGCGCCGCAGAACGCCGTGAACGCCTGCAGGCCCTGCAGCAGGGCGACGACGGCGAGCTGAACTCGCAGAACATGTCCAGCCCCTTAATCGCCCAAACCCAAGGTGGAACGGCTCAGTGACGCCTGAGTGTGAGACACCGGTGGCACTTCCCTGTGCAGCCGCCCCAGCCCCTTGGCCACCCGCGCCGTCTACTCGTTCACCGGTTTCCCCGGCGTTCCGGAGCGCCACCTCTATCTCCACCACGACGGCTACCCCACCGGCGCCGCCTGGCGTTTCGCCACGGCCCTGCGCCAGGGGACGGAGCCGGAGGCCTTCGCGGCGGCCTTCCTGGCCAGCCAGCCCGGCGCCGAACCCCTGGCCGCCCCCGCCCAGGCCGCCGATGCCGAGTACCGCTATCGGGTGCAGCTGCTGGTCGGCGGCGGCGCGCTGCAGGTGGCCTGCTGGCGGCGGCTGCCGGGCGGCACCACCTGGCAGCCCCGCTGCGGGCCGATGGCCCTGGAGCTGTTCATCCGGCGCTTCCTGCCGGGGGATCCGCTGTGAGCCGCTGTTGAGCCCGTGTCAGGGCACGGCGTGCTCCAACGGGCTCGCCAGCGTGGGGAAGGCCCGCAGCAGTTGGCGATCGGAGGTGATCAGGCGGGTCTGGAGTGCCAGGGCGGCCGCCACGAACTCACAGTCGTAGGCGCTGCAGTCGCTCGCCTCCACCAGCCGGAACACATCGGCGGAATCCACCGCTACTTCCGAGCCTTGCAACAACGCTTCCGCCTGGCCCTGGAGCCTCAGCACCTGCTGGTGATCCAGCTGCCCGCGTCTCAGGTAACCGCTGAGCACGTTACGCAGCTCGCTGCGCCAGAGCACCGGAGCGGCCCATTCAGGGTCGTGAAGCAGCAGTGCCTCAGCCTTCTCGGTCTGGGGGCCTGGGAGCAACAGATGGGCCACCACGTTGGTGTCCACCACGATCACGGGCGGCCCTCGCGCTTGAAGGCATCGATCTGGTCGGGCGCGAACGCCGCTTCCGTCGGCAGGCTGTGGCGCAGGGCCCGGATCTGCTCCAGCCGCTCGGCGGCCGTGATGGCCTGGGGCGGAAGGGCCGCTTCCAGGCACACGATCGCTTCGTTGTTGAGGCTGCGGCGATGCTGCCTGGCCGCATGCTTCAGGCGGCCGTAGAGGTCGTCGGGGAGATTCTTGAGGGTGAGGCTCCTGGCCATCGCCGTTGCCGGGGCAGCGGCAACCATTCTGCAACCGAAATGGTGGCACTAGAACCTCCCCCAAGCGTCAGGAGGATCCCCTTGCGCCCTCGGCCAGCCGTACAGTAACGCGTACATGACGAAAGGTCTGCCGATGGACGCCATCACCTACACGGCGGCCCGCGCCAACCTGGCCCAGACCATGAACCGGGTCTGCGCCGACCATGAGCCGCTGATCATTACCCGCAACGGGCAGAAATCGGTGGTGATGATGTCCCTGGAGGACTTCAAAGCCCTCGAGGAAACCGCCTATCTGCTGCGGATCCCTGAGAATGCCAGGCGTCTGCTGCAGGCGACGGCCAGCCTGGACGCGGGCCAGGGCCAGGAGCGGAGCCTCAGCGAATGAGGCTGATCTTCGCTGAGCAGGCCTGGGAGGATTACCTCCACTGGCAGGCCACCGACAAGGTCCTGCTCAAGCGCATCAACGCACTGATCAAGGAAGCGTCTCGGACGCCGTTTTCAGGCACCGGCAAGCCGGAAGCGCTGAAACACGCGCTCGCTGGCTACTGGTCACGCCGCATCAACGACGAGCACCGCATGGTCTACAAGGTCGACGGTGACGCTCTCCTGCTGGCCCAGCTTCGGTATCACTATTAACCCCGCGTCCAGAAGCGCCGCACCTGCTGGGGCCAGTCCCAGCAGGCCCTATCAGCCCAGCCAGTCCTGGGGAAGGTGGGCCAGGGAGCGGAATTCAGGATCCTTGTGCACCAGCACCGCCCCCTCCTGCTCGGCGGCGGCGGCGATCCAGGCATCGGCCACGGAGAGGGGATGGGTGGCCTTGATGGCCGCCGCCCGGTCCAGCAGGGCGTCACTGGCCGCCACCCAATCCAGGGGCAGGGAGCGCAGCTGGGCATCGGCGAGGCGGGCGACCCGTTCGCCTTCGTCCTTCCATACCCGGTAGAGCAACTCCATGCGGCTCATGAAGCACACCAGGCAGCTGTCCTGGCGGGCCTGGGAGCGCTGCAGCAGTTCCGCGACGCGCTCCGCGCCGGTTTCGTTGTCGCGCAGGGCCAGCAGGGCGGAGGTGTCGAGCAGCCAGCGGCCGGCCATCAGGCCTCCTGCTGGCGATCGTGGCGGCGATCGGCGAGCAGACGGCTGCTGGCGCCTCCGGCGCCGGAGCCGCGGAAGGCGGTGATCGGATCCAGGGCAACGGGAACCACACGGATGGTCCCGTCGCCTTCCACGATCCATTCCAACCGCGTGGACGGACCCAGCTGGAAGCGTTCGCGGATCGGGGCCGGAACCACCGTCTGGCCGCGGGCGGTGATGGTGCTGCGCATCGCCTGAATTACTGCTCTTGAGTCATCGTAATTCAGTTGGCCTTGACCGGATGTGGAAGGGACGGCCGCGCACACCCCCGGCCAGCTGAGGCACGTCCTCGGGGCCGGCCCTTCAGCCCCCCCGCTTCAGAAACCGCCGCACCTGGCCCGGCCAGTCCCCCGGCAGGTCGCCCTGGCGCAGGCTCGTGCTCGCCATCGAGGTCAGCAGCGGCGTGCCCCCCAGCCGCAGGCTGTCGCCCACGTGCAGCACCACCGCCAGGCCCATCAGCAGCCAGGCCACCAGGTGCAGGCTGTAGGCCAGGTGGTGCAGCTGGCCGTCCCGTAGCCAGTCCTCCTGCATCAGCTTGCCGGTGGCCACCGCCAGCACCAGGGCCCCCAGGGCCATGGCGTTGGTGGCTCGCCGCAGGCGTGCCCGCCCCAGGGTGAGGGCGTAGGCGGCGAAGACCAGGCCCAGGGGCAGCAGCAGAAAGCCCGCCTGGCCGTGCAGGTCGATCCAGTTGCCGCCGGGGGTGAAGGGCAGCCGTCCCCAGCGGCCGTCGTAGCGGCTGTAGACGAACAGACCGCTCAGCCAGGCGGCCAGCACCAGCAACGCCGTGACCCCGTGGGTCAGCCGCAGCAGGGAGGGTTGGTAGGGGGGGCGGGCCATCGCGTCAGCCGGCGGAGATCAATAGCGTGTCACGGCAAAAGGGCCCGGATCGCTCCGGGCCCGGCAGGTGCTCAGGGCGCCGATGGCTGGGCGGGGTTCAAAGCCCCACTAACCGATCGACAGCGCCGTGAGGGCCACGGGGGTGCTGGCGGCGGCCGCCAGATCGAGGGGGAAGTTGTGCACGTTGCGCTCGTGCATCGCCTCGATGCCCAGGCCGCCGCGGTTGAGAATGTCGGCCCAGGTGTCGACCACGCGGCCCTGGTGATCCAGGATCGAGTGGTTGAAGTTCAGCCCGTTGAGGTTGAACGAAAAGCTCACCACCGCAAGAGCCGCGAACCAGATCCCCACCACCGGCCAGGCGGCCAGAAGGAAATGGAGGCTGCGGCTGTTGTTGAAGGAGGCGTACTGGAAGATCAGCCGGCCGAAGTAGCCGTGGGCGGCCACGATGTTGTAGGTCTCCTCCTCCTGGCCGAACTTGTAGCCCCGGTTCTGGGACTCGGTTTCGGTGGTCTCCCGTACCAGGGAGCTGGTGACGAGCGAGCCATGCATGGCCGAGAACAGGGCGCCGCCGAAGATGCCCACCACCCCGAGCATGTGGAAGGGGTGCATGAGCACGTTGTGCTCGGCCTGCAGCACCAGCATGAAGTTGAAGGTGCCGGAGATGCCCAGGGGCATGGCATCGGAGAAGGAGCCCTGGCCGATGGCGTAGATCAGCAGCACGGCGGTGGCGGCGGCCACCGGGGCGGAGTAGGCCACGGCGATCCAGGGGCGCATGCCCAGGCGGTAGCTGAGCTCCCACTCCCGGCCCATCCAGCAGAAGATGCCGATCAGGAAGTGGAAGATGATCAGCTGGTAGGGGCCGCCGTTGTAGAGCCACTCGTCGAGGCTGGCGGCTTCCCAGATGGGGTAGAAGTGCAGGCCGATGGCGTTGCTCGAGGGCACGACGGCGGCGGTGATGATGTTGTTGCCGTAGAGCAGGCCGCCGGAGACGGGCTCGCGGATGCCGTCGATGTCGACGGGCGGGGCGCCGATGAAGGCGATGACGAAGCAGACGGTGGCCGTGAGCAGGGTGGGGATCATCAGTACGCCGAACCAGCCCACGTAGAGGCGGTTCTCGGTGCTGGTGACCCAATTCTTGAAGCGATCCCAGGGATGGACCCCGGAACGCGACAGGGTGGTGAGAGTCATGGCAGGACATCCGAAGATGGACAGACCGGGAGCGAAGGGCGGCGAGATCGCCTTGCGGCCATGTCGCTTGCCGCTGCCGGACGATAAAACGATAACGTTGAACGATCCCCGATCGGGGCTGCTCCCCATGCGTGCTTCTGCTCAACCTGTTTCGGGCTCCCCCGGCAGCGGCGTGCGGCCCTGGCTGGCGTCGTTGGCGGCCCTGCTCCTGGTGCTGCTGCTGACCCTGGCGCCCGGCCTGGCCCGGGCCGACGACGGCCAGCGCTGGAGCCTGCGCGACCGGGGCGACAACCGCTGGTCGATGAGGATCTTCGAGCAGCCCGATCCCGCCTACCCCAGCGGCGAGCGCCTGCGCCTCAGCGCCCTCACCCCGGGCATCGCCGTCGACCACAGCCGGCCCCTGCTGCTCAGCGACGGCGTCGGCGGCTCCTGGACCCTGGCCAACCGCAGTGAGGAGCTGGTGGCGGTCGGGGCCGGGGCCCTGCCGGAGAGCTCGGCCCAGTTCGACATGGCGGACCTGCTGCCCCGCCCGAGCGACGCCCTGCCCCTGGTGCTCAGCCTGCCCCTGGCGGGAGAGGAATCGACGGAGCTGGTGCTGGGCCCGGAGGAGACCCAGGCCCTGCACGCGATGCCCAGCGCCGTGGTCGACGGCTGAGGCTGCCGGCGACGGCCGTTCGTCAGCGGCCGATGCGGATGCTGCGCAGTGAATCCATCAGACCCAGGATGTTGAGGAGCCACACCACAACGGCGACCACCACGACAATGTTCAGGATGCGTTTGATCTTCCCGTCCATGGGGATGTAGTTGTTGACGAGCCACAGCAGAACCCCGACGACGATCAGGGTGATGATGAGCGAAATCAGCGTCATGGTGCGTTCTCCTGTGGGTTGCAACGGATACAAAAATTAGGCTATATCTCCATAGGTCTATGCATCTGGATGCTGCAGATCTGCCGCAGAACCGAATGTCGATTATGACGATGTCTCTGTCATTCCTAAACTCGTAGGTGCCCCCTTTTCTGGTCGCCATGTCAGATTGTTTTGGGGACTATTTGCGCAGCATTGGTCGTATCCCCCTGCTGACGCCCGCCGAGGAATTGCATCTCGGCGCCCTGGTGCAGGACTGGCGCTCCCAGCCGGCCCCTGCCCCCAGCGAGGAACGGCGAGGCCGCCGCGCCTTCGCCCGCATGGTCACGGGCAACCTGCGCCTGGTGGTGTCGATCTGCAAGCAGCAGCACAACCGCATCCGCCAGATGCATCTGGATCCGATGGATCTGGTGCAGGCCGGCAACCTCGGCCTGATCCATGCGGTGGAGCGCTTCCTGCCCGAGCGCGGCTACAGGTTCTCCACCTACGGCTCCTGGTGGATCCGCCAGGCGGTGCACCGCCATCTCCAGGAAACGGCCGGTCTGATCCGGATCCCGCCCCAGATGGCGGCCCTGGCCCGCAAGGTGCATGCCCTGCGCCAAGCCTCCCCGGAGCCCCTGACGCTGGCCTCGATCGGCGTCCAGCTGGGGGAGAGCCCGAGACGGCTGGAGACCGTGCTTCAGGCCTCCCACGACCTGCAGACCCTCTCCCTCGACCAGACCCTGGGCAGCACCGACGGGGAGGTGAGCCTGACGGATCTGATCGGCGATCCCAGCGAGCCCGGCCTTCAGGACGATTACCTGTGGCTGCACCGTGCCCTGCTCCAGTTGTCCCCTCTGGAGCGCCGGGTGCTACGTCTTCGCTATGCCGGCGCCGATTCCCCGTCGCTGGCGAAGATCGGCGAGGGCATCGGCCTGTCCAAGCACAAGGTGCAGCATCTGGAGCGCAAGGCCCTGTTGAAGATGCGGGGATGTCTGGCCGAGGAAGCCTGATCCGTGCGCCGAGGGCCTGTCATACGGTCCGACCACTGATCAGTCGGGCCGCAATCACGATCAGGGCAATGACCAGAAGCAGATGGATCAGGCCGCCCATGGTGTAAGACGTCACCAATCCGAGCAGCCAGAGAATCACCAGAATGACGGCGAGTGATTCCAGCATGGGGTCCTCCTTTCAATGGTGATGCGTTGGTGACGCGTCAGGGACGCGTAGGTGAATGGGCCGGTTACTTGATCTTGTCGGCCAGTTTGTCGGCGGCATCACTGGCCTTGCGGGCCGCGGCCTTGGTGCCGTCCTTGACAACTTCGGCCGCGTTCATCGCGGAGGCCTGCACCTGCTTGGCTTTGCCCTTCACCTGGTGACCCGTGTCACCGGTGATTTCGCCATAGGCCGATTCCATCTTGCCTTCGGCTTCCTTGGCTTTGGCGTTCATCTTGTTGGACATGGTGGCGATAGCGACGGGGGTGAGAGAGGGGGCATGGCTGGCCATGGCCGTGGCTGGCCACTGGATCATCAGGGAGACAACCAGGGCGGCCATGGAGGCCAGCGTCAACAGGCGTCTGCGGATGCGACATCTCATCGGATCTTGCTTCGAGGTGGTCAACCCTTCTCTACGGAGCGCGGAGCCCCGCGAAGATTTCTTTTCTCCCCATCTGCGGCGGCAGGAGGCGGCATCTCTCACCTGTTGAGTGGTGCCAGGCTGTCTGGACGATGTAGCGATTCATGTCCTTTCTGCAGCACTCTGCGTCGTTTCTGCCATAAGCAGCCAGATCCACTCACGGGCCCCCATGAACACCACCCGCCTGGAGGCCTTCAGCGACGGTGTGCTGGCCATCGTCATCACGATCATGGTGCTGGAGATCAAGGTGCCCCACGACACCCAACCGGCGGCCCTGGTGCCCCTGATCCCCGTCTTCCTGAGCTATCTGCTGAGCTTCATCTATATCGGCATCTACTGGAACAACCACCACCACATGCTGCACACCCTGCAGCGTGTCAGCGGCCCGGTGCTGCTGGCCAACCTGCATCTGCTGTTCTGGTTGTCGCTGGTGCCCTTCGCCACCGGCTGGATGGGCCAGAACCACCGGGCGATCGCTCCTGCGTTCCTCTATGGCGCCGTGATGGTGATGGCGGCCCTCGCCTATTTCATCCTTCAGGGCCGGATCATCGCCAGCCAGGGCCCCGACTCCCTGCTGCGCCGGGCCGTGGGCCGCGACTGGAAGGGACACACCTCCCTGAGCCTCTATCTGGTGGCGATGCTGGCCAGCCTGCGCTCTCCGGCCGTTGGCCAGGCCGTCTATGCGCTGGTGGCCCTGATGTGGCTGGTCCCCGATCGGCGCATCGAGCGGGTGCTCTCCGACTAGGCGCTCCGGCCAATCAGGCGGCCTGGACGCTGACCAGCTCTTCGGCGGCGAAGGCTGCCGCCTGCTCCAGCAGGCGCCGTTCCTCCTCATCGGCCCGGGTGCAGGCGAAGCCGTAGCGGGCCCGCACCCGCTCGGAGGCCTGCCGCAGCGCCAAGGTCCCCTTGGTGCGCAGCTCCGCCACCGTCACGGTCTGGCCCGGGGCGAGGTGCTCGAGGATCACCGTGGACGGGGAATAGAGGCGGCTCCTGCCCCCATCCGGCCATTCCAGCGTCAGCTCCACTTCCGGCATGGCGCCCCCCACCACCCATTGGCAGGATTGTGGGCCGGGGCCGCCCCGGCTGCGGTGACGATCACGACAGCACGATCACGGCAGCTTGATCACGCCAGCGCCCCAAAGCCCGTGAGCGGGGTCTCACCGCGCCAGATCTCCTGCAGCTGACCCCCTGCCTCCAGCACCAGCCGGCGCTCCGCCATGAACGTGCCGATCCGCGCCAGCAGCAGGCCGCCGCAGGCGGCCACCCGCTCCGCCAGCCGGTTCTCCTGATCGGGCCGGGCGGCCAGCAGGAAGCCGAAGCTGGGGAAGCAGGTGAGCCAGGGCTCCAGCGCCACCCCCTCGGGGGGCTGGATTGCCCCCAGATCCAGGCTCAGGCCGCAGTCCGCCGCTTCGCAGAACATCGCGGCGGTGCCCACCAGGCCGCCCATGCTGATGTCCTTGGCGGCATGGACGCTGGCGTCGGCCGCCAGTTCCGCCATCAGGGCCAGCTGGCGCCGCAGCCGGGCCGGTTCGGCGTCGGTGGCCGCATCCCAGCAGAGGGAGGCGCCGCGGAAGCCGCCGTTCGGGTCGATCAGCAGGTGGCAGTGGTCGCCGGGACGGGCGGCGCGGGCCGAGAGCACCGGGCCGGCGGCCGTGCCCAGCACCGCCACCGCCAGGGCGTCGTAGGGGCTGTGCAGGTTGGTGTGGCCGCCCACCACCGGCACCCCGAACACCTCCGAGGCCCGGCGCAGGCCGGCCAGGATCGGTTCCGCCTGGGCGGCGCTGCGGCACCAGAGGCTGTTCACCACCGCGATCGGGGTGCCGCCCATGGCCGCGATGTCGCTGAGGTTCACCAGCACCCCGCACCAGCCCGCGAACCAGGGGTCGTTGGCCACCAGGGCCGGGTCCAGGCCCTCACTGGCCAGGAGCAGCGGCGTGGCCACCGCCGGCAGCAGGGCGGCGTCGTCGCCGAGGGCGGCGGCGGGCCCCAGGGCGGGAAAGGGCTGGTGGGGAAAGGTGGCTGCCGGGGGCTGGATGTCGGTCTTGCCGGTGAGGCCGCTGAGCTGGCGCAGCCGGGCGGCCAGGGCCGCCAGGTCAGGATCCTGCGGCCCGGGACGACTCACGCCGCCGCCACCCCCGCCACCTCGCCCGCCGCCAGGGGGCGCCGCTCCAGGCCGGGCTGGTAATAGGAGAGATCGGCCTCCATCAGGTGGTGGGGCAGGCCGCGGATCTCCAGGGTGTCGATGGAGGTCCAGTGCAGGCGCTGGAAGAAGCGCACGTTCTGGAGCTGCACCGTGGCCAGGAAGCGATCGCAGCCCCAGCCGTTGGCCGTTGTCACCGCCTTCCAGATCAGGCCCTTGCCGATCTGGTTGTGGCGGCGGTGGTCGCCGTGCACCCCGAGCCGGCCGCCGTACCAGAGGCGGGGCCGCTCCTCCAGGATCCGCACCACCCCAATCACGCCGCTGCCACTGCCGGCGCTGTGGTCGAGGGCGGCGATGGGATAGGCGTGGCCATCCTTCTCATCCCGGTCGGAGTCTTCGAACAGGTGCTGCTCCTGGCAGAAGATGGCGCTGCGCAGCTGCCAGTAGCCCTCCTCCAGGGGCGTGCCGCGCCGCAGCAGATGGAAGGAGAAGCGCTGGGAGCTGGCCGTGGGCGAGAGCCGGAAGTCCTCGGCCTCGATCGCCACCCCCCGCCGCACCGAGGGGGTGAAGGCGGCCGGCGCCGAGCTGGCGCTGCGGCCGATGTCGTGGCTGGAGGGGTCGATGAAGAACATGGCCGCGCTCAGGGGGTGCCCGGCTCCGGGCCGGCTTCGAACAGGGACAGGGCCGAGCAGGCGCCGCACTTGGCGCAGCCGGCCGCCATGGCCTCGGACCTGAGGTCGGAGGCCCGCAACCGGTCGCCCACGGCCGTGTACACCGCCACCATGAAGTCGGTGGAGGGGGCGGGATGGGCTTCCAGGGGGGTGCCGGCGATCGGCACGAAGGGCACCACGAACGGGTAGACCCCCAGGGCGATCAGCCGCTCGCTCACGGCAATGAGGGAGGCGGCGCTGTCCCCCAGGCCGGCCAGCAGGTAGGTGGACACCTGGCCCCGGCCGAACACCGCCACGGCCTCGGCGAAGGCCTCCATGTAGCGCTCCAGCCCCAGCTCCGACTTGCCCGGCAGGATCCGCCGCCGCACCTCCTCTTCCACCACCTCCAGGTGCATGCCGAGGCTGTCGACGCCGGCGTCCTTCATGCGCCGGTACCAGGCCGGGTCTTCGGGGGGCTCGCACTGGGCCTGGATCGGCAGGTCCACCCGGGCCTTGACGGCGGCGGCGGTCTCGGCCATCAGCCTGGCGCCGCGGTCGTCGCTGTTGGGGGTGCCGGTGGTGAGCACCAGCTGGCGCACCCCATCAAGACGCACCGCCGCCTCGGCCACCTCCGCCACCTGGGCGGGCGTCTTTCGCACGAGGGTGCGGCCATCCTCCAGCGACTGCTCGATGGCACAGAACTGGCACGACTGGGTGCGGTCGCGGAAGCGGATGCAGGTCTGCAGGAGGGTGGTGGCCAGCACGTCCCGGCCGTGCAGCAGGGCGATGGAGCGGTAGGGGATGCCTTCGGCGGTGGCCAGGCCGTAGAAGCGCGGCTCGGGCGGGGTCTCCACCGTCAGGGGCCCGGCGTCGTCGGCTGCGAGGGTCGCGGTGGTGCCGCTCACCTCCAGGCCGCCGGCGGCGGCGGTGTCCAGCCGGTAGGGCGAGCTGCCGGCCAGGGCGTTGTAGACGGGCACCATCACCGTGGTGCCGTCGATGCTGAGGGCGCGGTGATCGGACGGGCCGGCGCCGCCCCGGCGGCCGGGGTTGCCGGGCACCGCCGGGTCGACCACCCCGTGCACCTGCAGTTCGGTGAGCCGTCGGCCCAGGGCGCGGCGATCGTGCTCAGCCATGGTGCAGCTCCTCCAGCATGGGCAGGCTCAGGGGGGCCAGGCCGCCAACGCCATCGGCAGCGGTGCCGGGCTCGATCGGGCGTTCGTGCAGCTGGCGGGCGGGGCTGCGGTCGATCAGCAGCCCCAGCAGGTCGGGGCGGCTGTAGTGGCCGACGCTGTCCATCATGCGTTTGCGTTTGGTGATCAGGGTCAGGTCGAGTTCGGCGATGGCCAGCCCCTCGCCATCGGGCAGCGGCCCGGCCAGGTACCGCCCCTCCGGGCTGATCACCGCCGTGTGGCAGCCCCCCTGGCAGGCCTTCTGCAGCACCGGATCGGGCGTGATCCGCTCGATGTCCTCCGGCTCCAGCCAGGCGGTGGAGGAGACCACGAAGCAGCCGGCCTCAAGGGCGTGGTGGCGCAGGGTGACGGCGGTCTGCTCGGCGAAGATCGGCCCCACCAGCGAGCCGGGGAACTGGGCGCAGTGGATCTCCTCGCCCTGGGCCATCAGGCTGAAGCGGGCCAGGGGGTTGTAGTGCTCCCAGCAGGCCAGGGCGCCGATGCGCCCGAGGGCGGTGGGCACCACCTGCAGGCCGGCCCCATCCCCCTGGCCCCACACCATCCGCTCGTGATACGTGGGGGTGAGCTTGCGGCGCTTGAGCACCAGCTCACCGGCCGCATCGATCAGCAGCTGGGCGTTGTAGAGGCTGCCGCCGTCGCGCTCGTTGATGCCCAGCAGCACGTGCAGGCCGAGTTGGCGGGCGGCGGCGGCGATCCGGCCCAGGGCAGGGCCGGGCACCGTCACCGCCTGCTCGTAGAGCTTCAGGTGCGACTTGCCCATCAGCACTGGCGGCTCCACGAAGGAGAAGTAGGGGTAGTAGGGCAGGAACGTCTCGGGGAAGACGATCAGCTGCACCCCGGCCGCGGCAGCCTCCTCCATGGCCGCGACCACCCGCGCCACCGATCCCTCCAGGCTGTAGAGCACCGGACGGATCTGGGCGGCGGCGACGGTGACCGTGGCTGGCATTCAGAGCGTCCAGGTGTCGAGGATGAAGGCGCCTTCCTTGCGGTGCAGGAGCACGATGTCGAGCACATCGAGGGGGTTGACCGGGATGATCCCGGGGATCAGGGCGCCTTCGCCGTGGCCGTAGAGGGCCTGGAGGGCGAAGCGGCAGGCGTAGACCTTGCCGCCCTGATCCATGAACTTCTGGATGCGGGCGCCGAAGTTGAGGTGGCCGTCGAAGGCGGCATCACCGAGCTTGGGGAAACCCCGCTGCAGACCCAGGGTCACCCCCGGGCCGTAGAGCAGGATCGAGGTCTCGAAGCCCTTGTTGATCAGGCGGCTGGCCTGCAGCAGGTTCACCAGGCCGATGGAACCCTCGAAGGCAACGGTGTGGAAGGTGACCAGGGCCTTCTCCCCGGGTTCGGCCTTGACGTCGGGAAAGACCTTCTCCTCGTAGTCGACGAGGAACTCACCCGTCTGGTTGGCGGGACGGCTGACCTGGGGCATGGGGAAGTGCGGTCGGTGGAATCGGCATGGGGGACCGTGCCACGGATGAACTTTTGTTCTGTGTCGCCGATGCCACCGAATGCCGGCGCCGGGTACCGGTACTCACGGCGCCCGGGCGATCCGTGCCGGTCGTTACAGGAGGTATCGCCAGCGGCGGCCAGCATCGGTTTTCGTTCAGGCGCCGGGGTGGCTGTGGCAAGGGGTTCGGAGTCGGTGCAGCGGCACCCGGTGGTGGTGGTGGGGGGCGGCCAGGCGGGACTGTCGATCGCCCACTGCCTGCAGAAGCGCGGGGTGCGGCCCCTGGTGCTGGAGCGCCACCGCATCGGCCATGCCTGGGCCCGCCAGCGCTGGGAGTCCTTCTGCCTGGTGACGCCGAACTGGCAGTGCCGCCTGCCCGATTTCCCCTACGACGGCGACGACCCCGAGGGCTTCATGGGCCGCGAGGAGATCGTCCGCTATGTGCAGCGCTTCGCCGACCACATCCAGGTGCCCGTGCGCGAGGGCGTGGCGGTGAACCGCCTGCAGGCGAGCGGCACGGGGTTCCTGCTCTCCACCGATGAGGGCCCCATCGAGGCGGAGCAGGTGGTGATCGCCACCGGCGGCTACCACCGCCCCAAGCGCCACCCCCTCGCCGCCCGCCTGCCGGAGTCGATCCTGCAGATCGATGCCCGCGACTACGACAGCCCCGCCACCCTCCCCGCCGGACCGGTGCTGGTGGTGGGCAGTGGCCAGTCGGGCTGCCAGATCGCCGAAGACCTGCACCTGGCCGGCCGTCGGGTGCACCTGAGCGTCGGCAGCGCCCCCCGCTCCCCCCGCCGCTACCGCGGCCGCGACGTGGTCGACTGGCTCGATCGCATGGGCTACTACGCCATGCCGATCGACCAGCACGCCGATCCCAGGGCGGTGCGGGGCAAGACCAACCACTACCTCACCGGCCGCGACGGCGGCCGGGAGATCGACCTGCGCCGCCGCGCCCTCGAGGGGATGGTGCTGCACGGCCGCCTGGCCGACCTCGGCCACGACCGCATCCAGTTCGCCGGCGATCTGGCCGCCAACCTCGACGGGGCCGATGCCGTGCACAGCCGCATCTGCCGCAGCATCGACGACCACATCGCCAAAGAGGGCCTCGAGGCCCCCGAGGAAGCGCCCTACGTCCCCTGCTGGACGCCTCCCCCAGGTGCTCCCGAGCCACTCGAGCTGACGGCCGAGCCGCTGGCGGCGGTGATCTGGTGCACGGGCTACAGCCCGGATTTCTCCTGGGTGGAGGTGCCCGTGTTCGATGGCGCCGGCCATCCGGTCCACGAGCGGGGCCTCACCCGGGTGCCGGGGTTTTACGTCCTGGGCCTGCCCTGGCTGCACACCTGGGGCTCGGCCCGCTTCTGCGGCGTCGCCGACGACGCCGAGTACCTGGCCGAAGCGATCCGCCTGCGGGCCTCGCACCGGGCCGCCAGCCAGGAGCGGCTGGAGTGCACGGCTCTGCTGGGCACCTGAGCCCTCAGGCCACCAGGGTCGACCAGGTGAAGGCCAGGCCGATGCCCATCAGCAGGCCGGCGGTGATGTTGACCGCACCGCTGGAGGCTGTGCGGCGCCAGCGCCGGACGGCCGTGAGGGCCACCAGCAGCAGCAGGCTCTGGCTCACCAGCAGACCCACCAGGTAGAAGCCGATCGGGGTGGGTTCCCAGCCGAGGACGGCGCCGCTGAGGGCGTAGCCGTGCAGCAGGAAGGCGGGCACCAGCACGGCCGGGGGCAGGCGCCGGGCCAGCACCAGGCCGGTGAGGGCCACCGAGAGAGCCACCAGCGGCTCGATCCAGGGGAAGCCCGGCAGGGCCAGTCCCAGGGCGTTGCCTACCAGACCGCAGCCCAGCAGGGCCAGCACCCAGCGGAAGGGCTGGACGATGCCCACCAGGCCGATGGCCAGCAGGAACAGCAGGTGGTCGGGGCCCAGGATCGGGTGGGCCAGGCCGCTGAGCAGGCCGGACACCACGCCCGGCTTCATGCCGGTGAGATCCATCAGGTGGTGGGCCGAAGCGGGAGCCGCCAGCAGCAGCGGCAGGGCGCACACAGCGAGCAGGGCGATGGGCAGGGCGATGGGCAGGACGCCGCGCCGCTTGGCCAGGGAAGGCAGATTCATGGATGATCTCCGGTCCTCGCCGGCAGGAAAGTTGTCGTGGGGGGGTGAGCGTTCTGACTGAGGACGCCGGGGCGGGGGCCACGGTGTCCATCACAGCTGCGGGACAGCGGCGGACTTGGGTCACCCCGCACCGCCTTTCCTCCTTGCGTCCTCCCCGTGAAGGGAAGGAACCTCCTGCGGGCCATCCTCCCCCCTTACCGGTCAGAAGCTGCGGTCATCGGGCGGCAACGTCACTGGCTGCGGGCACAATGGGTGGACGGTTCCCGGGGTTCACCTCCGGGAGGAAACGAGGAAAGTCCGGTGCACGGCAGGGTTCTCCCTTCCATCATTCCGGCGCTGTCCCGCAGCTGTGATGGGGTCACCCTCAGCCAGAACGCTCGCCGTGAACCGTTCCTTCCATCCCGGCGCGGACCGGGAACCTCGATGACCCACTTCTCCCGTCTGCGCTCCTGGACCCTGCTGGGGGGCGCCGCCGCCCTCGGTTTCGTGCTCGTCGGCCAGCCGGCCCAGGCCCATGGCCTGGCCCACGGCGGCCTCGGCTACGGCTTCCTCCACCCGATCACCGGAGTCGACCACCTGCTGCTGCTGATCGGGGTCGGCGCCGCCGCCTCCTATGTGTCGGCCCAGCTGCTGCTCTGGGGCCTGGCCGGTGCGGTCCTGGGGGGCCTGGCCGGGGCCATGGGCTTCACCATGCCCTTCGCCGAGGTGCTCGCCGCCCTGGCCATCTCGGCGGTGGCGCTGCTGATCCTGAACGCCCACCGCGAGGGCGGCAGCCCTGGTCTGGCCTTCGCTGGCGGCCTGGTGGCCGCGGCGGTGGCCCTGCATGGCGCCCTGCACGGCGGTGAGGCCCCTGTCGATGCTTCGGCCTTCGGCTGGTGGGCCGGTGCCCTGGCGGCCTCGGTGCTGGTCAGCGGTGGCTCCTTCCTGCTGATGCGCCGCCTTCCCCTGGCCTGGACCACCCGGCTGGCCCTGCTGCTGGCCGTGCTCGGCGGCGCCCTGGCCCTCGTTCCCCTGGCGGCTCAGGCCGGCTGAGGCTCCTGAAGCAGGGCCGCCGCCAGCGCCAGGGCCCCCTGGCAGGCATCGCCGGCGGCCCCCACCAGCCGGCTGCCCGGTAGGGCCAGGGTCAGGCTGCGGCCGAAGGGGTCCCGCAGTTGCTCCAGATGGAGCAGCGCTCCTCCCATCGGGCAGATCGACGGCCCCACCAGATCCAGGCACCGGGCCACTCCTGCCGCCATTGCCGCCAGCGCCCCTGCGTTGTGGTCCATCACGGCGAGGGCCCGGGGATCGCCGGCGGCGGCCAGCCGGTCGAGCACCGGCGCCAGCCGGGCAAAGCCGGCGGCGCCGAACCCGTCGGCCACCACCAGCGCCTTGATCCGCTGGGGAGATCCCGGGTCGTCCGGGTCCAGATCCAGGGCCTCCCAAAGGGCCCGCCGCAGCGGGGTTTCGGGGAGGCGGCCATCGGCCATCTGCAGGCTCAGGGCCAGGCCGTCCCGGCCGATGTCCATGGCCGAACCGGCCCCGTCCAGCAGCCAGCCCCAGCCGGCGCAGCGGTGCTCCCGCCCGCGGCCGTCGCGGCCGACGGCGATGGTGCCGGTGCCGCTGATCACCACGATGCCGGGGCCGGCAGGGAAGGCCCCGCGCAGGGCGGTGCGCTCGTCGCCGGTGACCAGCACCTTCTCCGGGGCCAGCCCCAGGGCGGCGGCCGCCAGGGCTCGCCCCTGGTCCTGCACCGCCGTGCCCTGTTCGATGCCGCTGGCCCCCACCGCGGCCGCCACCAGTACGGCCGTGCCGGCGGACTCGCCGGCGTCGATGAGATGGGCCCGGGCCCGCACCAGGCTCTCCCGCAGGGCGGCCCCGAAGCGCTCGGGACCCTCGGGGGCGGCCAGGTGGCACACGCCGGGGCCGTCCCCTTCCCCGACCACCGGGCCAAGCCCCGGCGGGATGCCATCGCCTACAAGGGCCAGGCGGCAGGTGGTGTGGGTCTGACCGGCGTCGAAGCCGGCGATCAGTCGCATGGCGCTGGATCCGCCGCCGAGGCGGCGAGGGTGGCCAGGCTGAACAGGGCGATCAGCTGCACCTCCGGCCGGAAGAAGATCGTGTCCGTGAGGCCCTGCATCCCCAGCCCCGCGAACACGGCCACCGCCGCCAGGCACGGCAGGGCCAGGGGGGCGCTGCTGCGCCACTGGCCCAGGCCCACCTTCACGGCGCTCAGCAGCAGGCCCAGCCCCGCCAGCAGCCCCGGAATGCCCGCTTCCACCAGCAGTTCCAGAGGAATCGAATAGGCGCTGAGGGCGTTGAACTTGGGCTGCTGATACAGCGGATAGATGAGGTTGAAGGCGCTGTTGCCGGGGCCGATGCCGATCCAGGGGCGGTCCTGGATCATCGCCAGGGCCGAGGTCCAGACGTTGATGCGGAAGTTGTTGGAGCTGTCCTCCCGGCCCGCCACCAGGCTCATCACCCGCACCCGCAGGGGCTCCACCTGGGTGACCAGCAGCACCAGCACCACGGTGGCGCCGGCCAGCAGCAGCAGGGGGAACAGGCGCCGCCACAGGGGCGGCCAGTCGCGGGTCTGGCGCAGCACCAGCAGCAGGGCCAGCAGGCCCAGGGAGGCCACCATGCCCATCCAGGCGCCGCGGCTGTAGGTGAGCACCATCGCCACCAGGCCCAGCACCAGGCTGGCCAGGGCGAACAGCCGCCGGCCCCGTCCCTGCCAGCGCAGCAGGGCCACCACGGCCAGGGGCAGGATCGGCAGCAGGTAGCCCCCCAGCAGGTTGGGGTTCTCCAGGGTGCTGTAGATGCGCACCGTGCCTTCCGCCACCGAGTTGTTGTCCGACCAGCGGGCCAGGGCCCCGGGGGCCTCGTAGAGCTGGCGGATGCCGATCACGCTGGTGATCAGCTCACCCGCCAGCAGGGCGCCCACCAGCCGGTCCCACCAGGCCGGGGCGGCGGCCAGCAGCTGGCGCATCAGGGCGTAGACGCTCAGGTAGCTGAGCAGCTTGAACAGGCCCACCAGGGCGGCCTTCGGCACGGGCGAAAAGCCGGTGGCCACCACGGCGATCGCGATCACCAGCAGCAGCCAGATGTTGATGGCGCCGAGGCGGCCCGGCGGGGTGCGCAGGGCCCAGACCACCCAGAGCAGGGCCGAGGCGGCGATCAGCAGGCTGAGGCCCTCCCGGGTCACCAGGGGCAGGCCGGCCATCAGGGCGCAGAGGATCCAGCCCGCCACCAGGGGCAGGTGGGCGCCGAGGCGGCCGGCGGGCAGGCCGGCCAGCAACCCCTGCCAGCGCAGCAGCAGGGGCACGGGAGCTGGGGCAGGCACCATCAATCCGCTTCAGCGTCGAGGCGATTATCGACGCCACTGGTGGTGGGTTCCAGGTGGGCTTCCAGATCGGCCAGTGGCGGCAGGGGGGCGCTGTTGCGGCGGTAGAGGCTGCGGTGGACCGGCTTGCCCTCGGCCAGCACCTGGCCTTCCCGTTCGGTGGCGACCGGCAGGGGATTCAGCGTGGGCCCGCATTCCTCCTGGCCGGCCAGCTCGAAGGCGCCGCTGGCCCCTACCAGCTGCCGCATCGGGGTGATCAGGGCCTCCACATCGCTCTGCAGGAACAGGGTCCGGCCGGGGGCGAGGGCCGCGGCGATCGCCAGCAGCAGGGCGGGCTGCAGCACCCGGCGCTTGCGGTGGCGCAGCTTGAACCAGGGGTCGGGGAACTGCAGTGTCACCAGTTCCAGCTGCCCGGGGCTCAGCTGCGCCAGCCACTCCGGCAGGTTGACGTTGGCGTTGCCGTAGAGGAAGCGCAGGTTGGTGAGCCCGTCCCGGCGGCGGTCGTCCTCGGCGGCCTCCACCAGGGGCCGGCGGATCTCCAGGCCGAGGTGGTTGCGCTGCGGCGCCAGGGGCGCCATGGCCAGCAGGAAACGGCCCCGGGCGGAGCCGATATCCAGATGCAGGGGCAGGGAGGGATCGGCGAACAGCTCGATCAGTTGCGGCAGGGGCCGCGCCAGCTGGTGGATCCGGCTGAGGGGATTGACGTGCTGACGCACCATCAGAGCGGTGTGGCGGTGCCCCCGGGCGGGTCGTTGGGCACCAGGAAGCCCCAGCTGGCGGTGTAGCCGTGCAGGTGGGTGGTGCCGCCCACCGGGCCGATCTCGCCGTTGCAGAACAGGCCGGCGATCGGCACGGTGCCGAACACCTCCCGGCACAGGTTCACATCGCCGTCGGCCTCGCCGTAGAGGCCTTCGCCCCGGCCCAGGCAGGCGAACAGGAAGGCGGCCAGGGGCTCGCTGCGGCGCCGGGCCTGTCCGGCCAGCAGCTGGCGGGATTCGTCCCGGGAGGCATCGGCATCGCGCAGCTGGAACTGCACCTTCTGGCCCACCCGCATCCGTTCCCCCACCGCCACCGCCCCGTTGCGGGGGTCGACGCCGATCAGGTTGCGCACCAGGAAGGAGCCGGGCGCCTCCGCCACGGGGGTGAGGTCGGCGCTGGGGAGGCTGAAGTCGCTGCGGCCGACGCCGAGGAACAGGGAATGCTTCACCTGCTCCCGCTCGGCCGGGGTGAGGTCGACGAGGATCGACTGCAGGGCGGCCACGGGGCTGTTGCGGGTGCTGCCGCAGCTCACCTCGATCACCACGTTGCGCTGGGCCTGCTCCACCTCCAGCACCGGGCCGATCGGCCGGCAGCCCTGGGCCACCAGGGGATCGAGCCGCCAGGCGCCGCTGATCAGGCAGCCCACCGCCCCGTTGCGGACCGTTTCGGCGGGAGTGTTCGGGGCAGCGCCGCCGCTGTCGAAGAGCAGGGAGCCGTGGGCGGCGCTGTGGGGGCCGGCGATGCCGCCCACCTTGGTGGTGTTGGGGTAGGCGTAATCCAGGCCGCTGATCAGGTCGTTGATGGCGGTGCCGGTGGGATCGAGCAGCAGCAGCATCGACTGGCCGTCCTCGAGTTCGCCCCCCACCCGCTCCCGCCAGGGCTCGGCCGGGCCATCAAGGTCGGGCAGGGAGGTGGTGTCGATGGCGAAGGGATGGAGGCTGGCGCCCGGGAGCCGCAGCAGGGTGACCGTCAGGGCCGGCTGCTGTTCGATCTCATGGGGTGCCCCCGCCGGATCGGTGCCCACCACGCCGCCGCCGACGCAGCCCAGCCAGTGGGCCGCATTGAGCTTCTGCTGCAGCAGGGGCAGCAGGCGGGGCAGGTCGCTGGCGTAGCTGGCGGAGGCGAACACGAGGGCCAGGTCGGCCTCCGGGGCACCCCGGAGCTGCTCGAACACCTGGTTGACGGCTTCCTGGAGCGAGGGATCCCGGCCGAGGGCAGTGCGGCACCAGGGGCCGCCGGGGCGACGCTGCAGCCAGGGAAAGGAGGGGAGGGAACCCATGGACGGACCCTATCGCCTGGGGGGCACACGGATAATGGCGCCTTACCGAACCGAGCGGACGTGCCGGAACAGCTCTATCGCTCCCTGGTCTGGCTCGACGTGCGGCTGGGAATGCTGTTCGCCGTTGGGCTGCCGCTGGTGCTGCTCGTCTGGGCGGCGCTCCGCAAGGAGCAGGCCCTGGTGCGGCTGATGGGCCTCTACTGGAAGGTGGCGAGCCTGCAGCTGATCGCCCTGCTGCTGCTCACGGGCAACCGCCCCACCGGCTTCCTGCTGCTGGTGGTGGCGCCGCTGATGGTGGTGGCCAGTCTGTGGTTCTGGGTGGATCTCAATGAGGAGCTGGCCGACATGCCCCCCTGGCGGGCCCTGCCCCTCACCCTGCGCATCTGGCGCTGGAGCCTGACGCTGCTGTCCCTGGGCGGGGCGAGCCTGGCCGTCACCGCCCTGCCCTGCATGGGCGGCGCCGGTGCCGGTCTTCGCCTCTGCCGGGCCTGGCTGGAGGCCCCCGAGGGGCTCCACGGCGTGGTGGCCCGGGTGTTCGCCTTCGTGTTCGGCGGCGAGTGGACGACGGGGGTGGCCGCCTTCGTCGGCTATGCGGCCCTGGTGGCCTACGTGGTGGGCCTGCTCCAGTGGCTGGTGGTGCGCCTGCCGCGCCTGGGCCGGGTGGCCGGCGAGTTCTGAGCTGTTCTTCGGTGCTGTCCCCCATGACCGACACCACGCCCGACGCCTCCCCCTCCGTTGCGGCCCTGCTGGCGGCGCTGGAAGTCATCAGCCGCGAGCGCCCCGACCGGGTGCTGCGCCTGGTGGGCACCCTGCCGCTGCCGGAGCCGGATCCCGCCGGTGCGGGTGAGGAGCCCTTTGAGCTGCTGATCTTCCGCGGCTTCTCCAGCAGCGTCACCCACCCCACCGCCTTCGACCCCGACCAGCCGGCCCTGCCGGCGTCGGCCCGCATCGCAGCGGCCGAACTGCTGGCCGGCCCCCTCAACCCCAGCGACGAGCGGCTCCTGGCGGGCCCGCTGCCGGCGGCGACCTATCTGGATCCGGGGGCCTGGGAAGGAACGGCAGGGGGCTGATTCGGCGGCCTGCCCGGTGGCTGGGGGGAGGCCATTATGGATTTGTCGCCAACAGCCGTTGGCGGATCAATAGACCAATCAGGACATCCAGGCCATGCCGTGTCTCCCCCCTCACGGTCGTGTTGATTGCAACCTGTGCTTTGAAGGCAAGCCAGTCGTTTTCGACAAGACCAGACGTAAGGAAGGTGACTGGCGCATCACCAACAATCCACTTGCCTGGGGAAGCAGCACTCCTGAAATCGTGGTCCTTGGCTTCTCAAAGGGACCGCGTCAGGCGGGTTCCCTGGCCAGCACACCGCACGACGCGATTGCCTTCAAGAGGGGTCGTGGAAACGTGGCAAAAATCTTTGCCCATCTGGGTCTGCTGCCCGGAGTGCCGATGGAGAGGGGCAGCCAGGCCGTGGATGAACTGATCGCAGACCCATCCGGACGCTTTCATTTTGGCTCCCTGGTGCGCTGCACGGTCGAGCGTTACGACAGGAAGTCGGCCTGTTGGAAGGGATCTGGCGGTGGCATGCTCGATCAGTTTGTTGCCCTGCCGTTTGGACACGACGTGGCCACCAGTTGTGCCAGCCGCTTCCTCGGCTCCCTACCCGAGGCCACGAAGCTCATCGTCATGTTCGGCTTGGGCACTGGCCTCAACTATGTCGACGCAGCCATGAAGATCTTCGGGTTTGCCCGGCCCGGAGAGTGGCGGAAACTGAATGATGTGAGCTATACGGATGGGAAGGTCGTGGTGGTTCATGTCGAGCACTTCTCATCCCAAGGCTCTTTGATCCCAGACTGGCTTGGACTGACGGGCAAGCCCCGCGCGCGCCTAGGGCGCCTGGCTCAGGAGTCCGTCCTGGCCGCCCTAGGGCCAGAGACGTTCTTCCTCTGAGCAGCAGCCTGTATTGCATTGGGGATCAACTCTCTCTTGAACTTGAAGCGGTCCTGATGATCCCCCACGTCCGATTGGCCCGTCCCGTGACGGATCTGCACCGCACGGAGGTGCTGTACTGCGAGGGTCTGGGGCTCACGCGTCTCGACCATTTCGAGAATCACGACGGCTTTGACGGGGTGATGCTGGGAGAGCCGGGCGGAACGTATCACTTTGAATTCACGTACTGCCGTACCCATCCCGTCGCTCCATCACCCACACCGGAAGACTTGCTGGTGTTCTTTATTCCGGACAGGCAGGACTGGCTGAGGCGCTGTGAAGCGATGCAGGCGGCCGGTTTCATGACCGTGGCCTCCCTGAATCCCTACTGGGACAAGGATGGGTGCACCTTTGAAGATCACGACGGCTATCGGATCGTGCTGCAGGCCGCACCCTGGGATGGGGGAGCGGCGGCGATGTAGGGCTCACTGGCGGGCCTCGGTAGAGTCACCGCCAGTGAGCCCACGACGCGTTTGTTCCTGCCAGCCCTTCGATTCGTGCTTCCCCTGGGCGGTCTGGCGCTGGCCCTGGCCCTGCCTTCGGCGGCCCGGGCCGGCAGCTGTGAAGAGAGCTTCGCGCAGAAGGGGAACCCCCTTTCCGGGACGCGTTTCAGTGCTGAAGTCACCGTCGATGCGTTGACCGTGCCGGTGGCGATTCGCCAGCTGCGCGGCATCGCGGCCACCAGGGGCTACGACATCCTCAGCGAGGAGGCGGACGACGGCAGCATGCTGCTGGAGCAGCCGCGATCGGGCGCCGCCCGGCCGTTCCCGATCATCGCCACCGCCCAGGCCGAGCAGGCGGCTGCCCGGGTGAAGCTGGAAGCGAAGCTCCCGGCCGGCATGCTGGCGGGCGCCGGTGGGGCGCGCACCGAACTCTGCGCCATGTTGAACGCCGTCAAAGGTGGCGCTGAAGGCATCGCGGCGGCGGAGCGGAGCGCCGGGGCGGTGTCAACGGCGGCGCCGGTGGTGATCGATGCCCTGGTGCTGTCCCAGCAGATCTCCCAGGAAGCCGACACCAACGCCGCCTCGATTCCCTCCCGCTACCAGGGCAAGACCTTCACGATCAAGGGTCGGGTAGCCCACGTCGCCAAGGATGGCGGTGCCTATCGCATCGCCTACGAGATTCCCAATTCCACCAACGATCTGGCCATCAGGTTCGGCAAGTTCCGCTTCCTCACCCAGATCAGCTGCCTGGCCGCCAAGGGCCAGGGCGCCTATGCCCTCTCCCTGCGGACCGGCCAGGGCATCCAGCTGACGGGTCAGTACAAGGACTACGACCCAGCCCGGCACGTCATGTGGTTCGAGGGCTGCCGGCCGGTCGATTGAGGCCGTGACAACGGCGTGAAGATCCTGTTCTCCATGCATGGCGAGGCGGGCCATCACCTGGGGACGTTCCGGCTGGCCAGGGCCCTGGTGTCCCGGGGCCACCGGGTGACCTATCTCGGGCTTCCCCGGGTGAGGCAACTGGTGGAGGGCCAGGGCTTCGCGTTCATCGAATTCGCGGGCGATCTCTTTGCCACGCCCGGCGACGGGCAGGAGCCCCCGGCGGCGGACGCCCTGTTTCGCCGCTACACCACCGCCATCGTCGACGGCACTCTCGATGCCTGCCTGCTCTCGGCCCGGCCGGACCTGCTGCTCTGTGATTCGTTCCTCTGGTACGTGGCCCTGCGGGCCCTGCGGCTGGGCCTCCCGACCATCCAGATCTCCACCTCGCTGTTCCTCTTCGACAACGCCCGCATCCCCCCGGCGGTGACCTCCCTCAGGCCGGGCCGGGGCGTGCTCTCGGCCCTGCGGATCTCCCTGGCCTGGAAGCTGATGCATCTGCGGTATCTGGCCACCAAGCGCCTGGCTTCCCGGCTATTCGGTGCCTACCGGGCCCCGCTGCGGATGCACCACCTCACCGACACCTTTCTGTGGGTGGCCCGGCAGTCCGGCATCCGCCTGCGGCGCAACGTCACCTATCTCCAGGATGAGATCGGCCCGCACCTGATCCTGCCCGAGCTTGTGCTGTGTCCGGCCGCCTTCCAGCTGCCGGGCCCGCGGGCGAAGGAGCGGCGCCATTGCGGTGATTTCATTGATTTCCAGCGCCAGGAGCCGCCGCTGCCGTTCGATCCCTCCGGCCGGACGACCATCCTCTGCTCGCTGGGTACGAGCGCGGGGGCCTACCCGCAGGCCCGGCGGTTCTTTGCGGCCGTGGCCGAAGCCAGCGCCCTGGCACCGGAGTGGTTCTTCGTGCTCCACATCAGCGATCCAGCCCTCATCGGCGCGTTCGCGTCATCCGCCAATCTGCTGGTGGTGCCCTGGATTTCCCAGCTCACGCTGCTGCGCCATGCGGCCGTGATGGTTCACCATGGCGGCCTCAATTCGATCATGGAATGTGTACAGAACGACGTTCCCATGGTGATCCTTCCCTGCGCCAGGGATCAGCCGGGCAATGCCGTCCGGGCGGCCCACCATCAGCTGGCCCTCACGGCGGAGGCCCGATCGATCACGGCCGACCGACTGCGCCAGCTGATCGGCGAGGCCATGGCTGATCCGGGACTGAAGCGGGGCCTCAGGCGCATGAAGGAACAGATCGAACGGGAGCGTGGGCTGCAGCAGGCGGTGGCCTTCATTGAAGGCATCACGGCCGACTTCACGGCCGGCGACGACATCGACGAGCCTTGAATGATTCTTTCGCATCTTTATGTCGTGCTAACTTCAATATGACTCTGCATGCCCACGGCAAGGGTCCCCCCCTGTGTGTCTTCACCACAGCCGTCGGCCTGTCACTGGAGGATGTCGCGCAGATCAGGACGATCCCCTCGAGTGTGATGCTGCCGACGATGAACTCCCGCTCGGGCCAACTGGAGAATGAAGGCGTCACCGAGGACTTCGTGTACCCGTCCCATCCCCGGTTCCGACCTCTGCAAGACCTGCATCCACGCCATCACGCTGCCTGCGAACATTCCGGCCTTCGCGTTCGACAAGGCAGCGGAGTGAGGCCAGCATTGCCGTGAGTGATTCCAGCGTGGCCCTGCCGTCGTCCCTGGCCTACGGGGCACTCATCGACTCCGTTCTGGCGGCCCATCCCGAGCGCCCTGCGCTGGCGGAGCGTGCCTATGTCGTTGCGGCCGACCCCGCCACGGGAACCACCCATCGCCAGACCCTGGCGGAGTTCCGCCCCATCACCTACCGAACGCTGCGGGATCGGGTCCGTGGCCTGGTCGCGGCCTGGCGCAGCGATCCCGCTGGCGTCATCCGGCGCGGGGAGCGGGTGGCGATCATCGGGTTCGCCAGCATCGACTACGCCGTCATCGACCTGGCCCTGGCCTACACCGGGGCCGTGCCGATGCCCCTGTCGGGGCATCATTCAGTCGCCGAGTTCGACGCCATCCTGGAGCGGACCACCCCAGCGGCGCTGGCCGTCTCCATCGCCCAGCTGCCCGCGATGGTGGACCTGTTGCGGCGCCACGGCTGCATCCGGCAGCTGATCGTCTTCGACGCCGACACCCGGATCACGGCCGAGCGGAATCACCTGGAGGAGGCCGAGCGAACGCTCCGGGCGGCCGGGTCGTCGGTACCCATGGTGCTCCTGCCGGATCTCATCGTCCGCGGCCAGGACGACGCTGCTGACCTCCCTCCCCCGGCCGCCGTCGACCCGGAGGCGATGGCCCTGCTGATCCACACCTCGGGAAGCACCGGTCAGCCGAAGGGGGCCTGCATTTCCGCTGCGGCCCTGGTCAACACCTGGCGCCAGGTCTCCGGTCCTGACCCGAAGGTGGCGGTGGTGCTCGCTCCCTTCCACCACATGATGGGCAGGGATTCGATGGTCACCGCCCTGAACTGCGGTGGCCTGGCCTGCTTCACCCTGAAGCCGGATCTCTCCACCGTCTTCGAGGACATCCGTCTGGCCCGCCCGACGGGGCTGGTGCTGTTTCCGCGCCTCTGTGAGTGGATCGATCAGCACCTGCGAACGACCCTGTCCGACGACCTGCGGTTCTTCCTGGGCGACCGGCTGCAGTCGATCGTCGTGGCCTCGGCGCCGATCGCGCCCCGTATCCGGGCCCTGATGGAGGACACCTTCGGGGTGCCGGTGCATGAGGGCTACAGCAGCACCGAGACGGCCAGCGGGGGCCTGGCCATGAACGGCCGGCTCAACCGGCCCAACGTCATCGCCTACCGGCTGCGGGATGTGCCGGAGTCGGGCTACTTCCTCACCGACCGCCCTTACCCAAGGGGCGAGTTGTGCGTGAAGACACGGTTCGGCATCCGGGGGTACTTCAGGAACCCGGAAGCGACGGCGGCCCTGTTCGATGCCGACGGCTTCTGCTGCACCGGGGATGTGGTCGAGGAGCGCGGCCCCGGCCAGATCGCCCTCATCGACCGCCGCCGGAACGTCATCAAGCTGTCGCAGGGGGAGTACGTCGCCGTCGGCGTGCTGGAGCAGCTGTTCGCCGACGGCTGCGCCTCGGTGGCCCAGATCCATGTCCATGGCGAGAGCAGCCGTTCTTACCTGCTGGCGGTCGTGGTGCCGGACCCTGAGGCCCTGGCGCGGCGGCCCCGGCCCCCCGCCGACGACGCCGAGCTGATCGTCCTGGTGCGTGAGGAGATGGTGCAGCTGGCCGGCGAGAAGGGCCTGAAGAGCTTCGAAATTCCCCGGGATCTCCTGCTGGCGGACGAACCCTTCTCCCATGCCAATGGCCTGCTGTCCTCCCTGGGCAAACCGCTCCGGCCCGCCATCCGCCAGCGGTATCAGGCGGCCCTGGCCGCCCTCTATGACAGCCACGACCGTCTCGGTGATGCGGCCCTGGCCTCCCTCCGCCGGCCCGGCGCCGCGCTGGGCCTCGAGGAGCGGCTGCGGCTGCTGCTGGGCAGCACCCTCGGCGTCCACGACCAGGCGTCCCTGCAGGATCGCTGCTTCCGCGATCTGGGCGGCGACTCCCTGGCGGCCGTTCAGCTGTCGGTGCGGATCGAGGCGGAGTTCGGCGTCGCCATCGAGGCCAGCCAGATCCTCGGGCCCGACGGCACGATCGCGGCCTGGGCGCGGATTCTCCGGGCCGACGGCTCCGGCCCGGCCCGGGAGCCGGCCGCCGACGTGCTCGTCGCCGACGACTTCCGGGTGGAGGCCTTCATCGATACGGCCACGCTGCGGGCGGCGGCGCAACTGCCACCGGCTTCAGGGCCGGCCCGCTCGCTGCTGCTCACCGGGGCGAACGGGTTTCTGGGCGGCCGCGTCGCCCTGGCCTGGCTGGAGCGCCTGGCCACCAGCGGCGGCCGGCTGGTGTGTCTGGTCCGGCCCAGCCGCACCCAGTCGGCCCGGGAGCGCCTCGACGCCCGCTTCGCCCACCTCGAGCCGGCCACCGCGGCGCGCTGGCGCACCCTTGCGGAGCAGCACCTGGAGGTGGTGGCCGGCGACATCGGCGAGCTGCGGCTGGGGCTGGACGCTGCCACCTACGAGCGGTTGGCCCACAGCCTCGAGGCCATCGTCCATTGCGCGGCCCTGGTCAATCACCGGCTGGACTACCGCCACCTCCGCCGACCCAATGTCATCGGCACCGCCGAGGTGGTGCGGCTGGCGCTGACGCACCGGCGAAAGTCGATCGACATGGTCTCCACCATCGGCGTGGCCCCGCTGAAGGAGCGCGTCCGTCTCGATGGCTCCTATGCCAACGGCTACATCGCCAGCAAGTGGGCCTGCGAGCAGCTGCTGGGCTCCACCCACGCCACCACGGGCCTGCCGATCCGCATCCTGCGATCGGGGCTGGTGCTGCCCGATCGGCACCTGGCCGGGGAATGCAACCCGGACGACATTCTCTCGCGGCTGATCCACAGCCTCCTGCTCACGGGCCTGGCCCCCCCGGCCTTCAGCGTCACCGATGCAACCGGCCAGGCGGCGGGCTTCCGGGCCAGCGGCCTGCCGGTGGATCAGCTGGCGCAGGCGATCGTGGCCCTCGGGGATGGCGCCCCCGAGGGCTTCCACCAAATCACCCTCGGTGGCCCCGCCGAGGGCGGCTTTCCCCTGGAGGCCCTGGTGGAGCGGATCGAGGCGGCGGGCTTCCCCCTGGAGCGAACGGCCAGCTACGGGGAGTGGCTGGAGCGGATCGAGCCGGCCCTGCGGCGGCTGCCCGCGGCCCAGCGATCGCTCTCGCTGCTCGATGTGCTGGAGGCGTACCGCCCCGCCCCGGTCCCGGCGGCGGCGGTGCCTGGGGCCGAGGCGTTCGCGGACTTCCCGGTGGCCTACCTGGGCAAGGTCTGCGCCGACGCCATCGCGGCCGCCGGCGTCGGTGCTGCCTGAGTCAGGGCCCCGCCGGGACCAGGGTCAGCGCAGGGCGGCGGGAGGTTGTCCCGCCAGCCAGTGCTCCTCGATGGCCTCGAGGCTCCGGCCCCGGGTCTCCGGCATCACGAAGGCCCAGAAGGGCAGCGCCAGGGCGGCGATGCCGGCATTGACGAAGAACACCACCGCCAGTCCCAGGGCATCGGCGAGCATGGGGAACAGGAAGGACGCCGCCATGCCGCAGAGGAGCTGGAAGGCGATCACGAAGCCGATGGCCCGATCCCTCACCGCCTGGGGAAAGATCTCCGACACGACCATGCCGCAGACGGAGGCCAGGCTCAGGGAAAAGGAGCAGACGAAGAGGATGAAACAGATCAGGACGAGATATTGAACGGCAGGGGTGCCCTGGGGCAGCACGGCAAAGATCAGCCCGAAGCCGATTGAGCTGGTGAGGATGCCGAGGATGCCCATCAGGAACTGGGTGCGGCGCCCCAGCCGATCGACCAGCAGGAAGGAGAGTGAGGACATGGCCAGGCCGAAGCCACCGACCCCGATGGTGGTCAGCAGGATGGCGGTGGTGGGATCGGTCACGCCGCAGGCCTGAAAGATCGTCGGGCTGTAGTAGGTGACGATGATGATGCCCGTGCATTCCTGGAAGAACACCAGGGCCAGGCCGATCAGCAGGGGAGGCCGGATGGTTTTCGAGAACAGGGGCATCGCCCCCGGGCCCGCCGAGGTGTGCTCGACGCTGGCCCTGAGCTGGGCCACCTCCTCCCTGGGGTTGCCGACGCAGAGCCTCTGCAGCATCCGCTCCGCCGTGCTGAAGCGGGACTGGGTGATCAGCCAGCGCGGCGATTCCGGCAGGAACAGGGCGCCGATCCCCAGCAACAGCGCCGGCACGGAACCCAGGTAGAGCATCGCCCTCCATCCCTCCGGCACGGCCATCAGCAGGGTGCTGGTGCCGTAGGCGCTGAGGGAGCCGATGCCCACCGCCAGATTCTGAATGTTGTTCAGCCGGCCCCGGATCGGGGCCGGGGCGATTTCGGTGATGTAGAGCGGCACGATGCTGGCGGTCACCCCGGTGGCCAGGCCGGTGACGAGGCGACCGAGCACCAGGATCTGCACCGAGTCGGCGAGGCCGGAGACGGCGGTGCCGACGATGAGCACCACGGTCGTCGTCATCAGCATGTAGCGCCGGCCGAAGGCCCCCGCCAGATGGCCGCTGATGAACGATCCCAGGATCGCCCCCACCAGCACCGAGCTCACCACCAGCCCGCTGCTGAAGGGGGTGAGGGCGAACGCCGTGCGGATCTGCAGCAGGGCCCCGGCGATGATCGTCAGGTTGTAGCCGAAGAAGATGCCGCCGATGGTCACCACGGTGGTGGCCAGGGTGGCGGCGATCTCATTGCGCTCATCGGCGGTCCCTGAGCGGTGCCAGGTGCGGCGGATCTGGGAGAAACGCAGCCGCCGGGTCTCCGGGTAGAGGAAGAAGCACAGCGGCAGCGCCACCAGGGCCGTGGCCAGCGACACCCCGTAGACCGCCAGGGTGTCGGCCGGGGAGTCGACCGAAAGGGCGGCGACCACCATGACGGCATTGATCAGCCAGTTGACGGTGATCGGAATGCTCATCGAGAGACCCCGCACCGGCAGCGGGTACATCTCGGCCACGAACAGCCAGGGCAGGGGCCCCAGGCCGATGGCGAAGAAGAACACGTACCCGAGGATCAGGAAGGGGCTGACGGCCACCGCCAGCGGCGGGAACGCGGTGGTGGTGGCGTCGAGAATCAACCCGGCCAGGCAGAGGGCCAGGCCCGCCAGGCCCGTCAGCAGCAGGGGCCGGCGGCCGATGCGATCGACGAGCAGCACAAACAGGAGTGTGCTGAACAGATTCACCAGGCCGACCACGATCACCGGATCCCAGCCCAGATCGAAGCCCTGGAACAGGGAGCCGTCGCCCGCCAGCTGCAGCACGAAGTTGATGCCGCTCAGCTGCTGGATGGCGAACAGCAGGATGCCGATCCCCAGAAGTTTTCGGTTCGAGGGCTCCAGCAGCGCCACCCACACATTGGGATGGCTGTCCGCCAGGCTCTCTTCGATCGCGGCCACCTCCGGCTCCACGTTGGGGCCGTGGATCAGCTTCAGCACGGCGCGGGCGGCATCCCCATCGCCCTGCTTGATCAGCCAGGCGGGGGAATCCGGCAGGATGATCGCGCCGGCGCTGACGCCCACGGCAAGGATGCCGCTGATCGTGTACAGCTGGGAAATGTCCTGGCCGTCCACCAGCCTCGTCTCGATGACGAAGGCGAGCACGATGCCCAGGGTGATGCTGAGTTGGTTGAGGGACACCAGGGCGCCCCGGTGCCGGGCTGGGGAGATCTCGGCGATGTAGAGCGGGATCGCCAGGGAGGTGACCCCGACGATGATCCCGAGGAAGAAGCGGGCCACCACCAGCTCCTCGAAACGCTCGGAGATGGCGCAGGCAAAGCCGAAGAAGGCGTAGCAGGCCGCACTGGTGGTGATCACATCGCGGCGGCTCAGGCCATCCCCGAAGCGGCCCATGAACACGGCCCCGAGGATGGCCCCGAGGAAGAAGGCGCCGCTCAGCAGCACCTGGGAGCCGAGGGTCAACGACCAGTCGCTGGCGGCCGTCGCGGCCACCAGCCCGAGGGTCGTGGCGTTGAAGCCGAAGAGCAGGCCCCCCAGGGAGGCCAGCAGCGCGAAGATCCAGACCCTGGGTAGCACCGCTCAGCCGGCCGGGACGGCGGCGGCGGCGGCGGGTCGTCCGACGCGGCTGGTCTGGGGGTTGTGGCGGGCGGTCTCCAGCAGGGCCATGCGGCTGTCGAAGAGGGTTTCGGGGTCCACCTGCTTGCCCTCGCCGCAGACACAGTTGAGGCTCATCGCCTGGAGATCGCGGTGCTCGCGCAGCAGGCGCAGGTTGCCGTACTCCTCCTTCTGGTGGCAGGTCTCGGCGTACTGGCAGGGGGCATAGACCTCCTCCCGCAGGGCCGGAACGAAGCCGGGGTCCAGCACGGAGCCAAGCCGGCCCGTGCGGGTGTCGGCGTAGCTGGTGCAGGGGAAGACATCGCCCCAGTTGTCGACGATCAGGTAGTCATGGCCGGCGGAACAGAGACGCCCCTTGCCGCCGTAGAGGCCCACCAGCAGGGCGGCCAGGAAGCGGATCTCCCGGCCCAGGGGGCCGCTGTCGGCCATGGTGCGGAACACCTCCAGGCCGGGTTCACCGGCCGCCAGCAGCTCCTCGATCGGGTCCGCACTGAGGAAATGGCGGGCCCGCTTGTCTACATCGACGGCGTCGCTCATCGCCTCGGTGGGGGGCACATCGAAGCCGGGGAACTTCAGATCCGCGGAGGTGGGGATCGCCCGCTCGGCGCAGCGCGCCAGGGCGTCGCGGATGATCGCCACGTTGTCGGTGGCGAGCAGGGTGTTGACCACCACGTCGAAGCCCAGATCGGCGGCCAGGGTGACGTTGCCGAGGAAGTCGTCGAGGGCGATCTCGGTGTGATGGAAGGTGCAGAAGAGTTTGAGCTTGGAGGGCTCGATCAGGCCGGCCAGTTCGGGAAGCCGCTTCCTGAACAGGGAGGCGTTGGTCTGCACCTCCACGAAGGCCACGTTGGGCTGGGCAGTCAGCCAGATCAGATCCGCGATCACGTCGGCGTTGAGGAAGGGCTCCCCGTGCACGTCGTAACGAACGCCGATGCGATAGGGCAGGGAGGCGGCCCATTCGATGGCCGTGCGCGCCATGCCCCGGCCCTGCTCGGTGCCCCACATGTTGCGCTTCGTGCCCCGGCTGTAGTCGATGCCGCTCACCTGGCTCTGGCCCGCCGCCGCCACGCAGTAGTTGCAGCTGAAGTTGCACTTCAGCATCCGCACGGAGATGCGGATCTTGAGGAACGTTTCGCCGTCCAGGGGAAAGGGGTTGGCCATGCGGGGGAAGAGAAGGCTTTGGGGGGACGGTCCATCGGCGGGCTGGTCTATCGGCGGGCTGGTCAATCGGCGAGCTTGACGACGATCTTGCAGTCGCCGCCGGCGATGTCGTCCGGGTGCTCGAGCACGGATCGCAGCCGCTCCAGCCCCTCCATGGTGCTGCTGACGATCCGGTCCAGCGGCAGGACCCCGGAAAGGCACAGGTCGATCAGCCGCTCGTAGACCCCGCCGAGGTGGCCGCGCAGCCCCATGACGCTGATGGCGTTGGTGATCATGTGGTCGACCGCCCCGATCCGCAGGGCCTGTCCGCCCCTGCCCAGCAGGGCCACCCGTCCTCCCGGGGCGATCTGGCGGAACACCGCATCAACGTTGGCCAGCACGCCGGAGGCTTCCACCACCACGTCCCAGCCGCCGTCCGGGATCTCCAGCGCCTCCGCCGATTCCGCCACCTGGTCGGCCCAGGCCGCGGCGAAGTCCCTGCGGTAGGTGGAGGGCTCGACCACGGCCACCAACGCGGCGCCGTGGAGCCGGCGCGCCATCATGGCGACCAGCAGGCCGATCGGTCCGGCGCCGAAGACCAGCACTCGCTCGCCCGGTGCCATCTGGGTCTTCCGGCAGGCCAGCAGGGCCACCCCGGCCGGCTCCAGACAGGCGGCCATCTGCAGGCCCCGCTCGCTCTCGGCCAGCCGGCCGATGGCCACGGCCGATCGGGCGGGCACATCGGCGATCGCGGCGAACAGCCCGTCCTTCTCCATGCCCAGCAGCCGGGCGTCCAGGCACTGGTTGAAGGCGCCGGAGCGGCAGGAGCGGCAGGCCCCGCAGCTGAGCACGGATTCCGGCGCCACGATGTCGCCGACCCGGAACCGTGTGACGTCGGAGCCGGTGGCGATCACCCGGCCGATTCCCTCATGGCCCAGCACCCGGCCCTGCAGGGGAATCGAGGCGGGGGCGGAACTGCGCACGAACCCCAGCGGATCCCGCTGGGTCATGTGGAGGTCGGTGCCGCAGATGCCGACCCGCAGCATCTGCAACCGCAACGAGCCGGGATGGAGGGGCTGGAGATGCCGTTCTTCCAGGGCGACCCGGGGATCCCTGTAGCGCTGGTTGGTCTGCCGTGGTTCTGCGCCGTTGCCGGTTTCGGTGGCGTGGAGCACCAGGCTGCGGACGGTGGTGGCGCCGGGGGTCATGCGTCCGATCCGGCGTCCTCCATCTGCCGATGCTCGTGGCAGCACCGGCCGCTGTCAACCGCAGGACAGTGGGCTTCGGCAGACAAACCCAGGGGGGCCGGCCATCATGACGGGGCCGGCAGGAGGGCCATGGCCGCCAGGGACCCGATCCGGGACTTCTTCAGCTTCCTGCTGGGTGGGGTGCTCTTCACCATGGGGGCGTTCCTGTTCTTCAACCAGGTGATGGTCAGCTCCGTGCCGATGGGCCTGGGGCTCCGCTTCGGCCGGCGCTTCGGGGGTGGCTGGGGTGGGGCCGGATCGGCCTGGGGTGGCGGCTGGGGGGGCGGCTTCGGGCTGTCTCAGGGCCTGGGCGGCGGCTTCGGCCTGCTGCTGATCCCGCTGACGATCGGGGTGTGCCTGCTGTTCGCCCTGCGCAACCAGCGCTGGGGCTGGTTCCTGGTGCTGGCCTCGGTGGCGGCCCTGGCGGTGGGCGTGCTCCAGACCCTGATCATGAGCTTCCAGCCCACCTCGCTCTGGAACCTGCTGACGATGTTCGCCCTGATCGGCAGCGGCGGCGGGCTGATGTTCCGTTCACTGATGGCCTACGACGATGGCAAGGACCGGCAAGAGCGACAGGACCGCGGGGAGCCCGAAGACCGTTGAGGACCTGATCGTCGAGATGGAGCCGGTGCCCCCCGGGGGACGGCCCCCATCACCACCGGCCCTTCCCCCGGCCTCCGGACCCTCCTGGTTCCCGATCCTGCAACGGCTGCTGGCTGTGGGTCTGGTGCTGGTGGGCTTCGGCGCCGGCTGGATGGCGGCCGGGCTGCGGGCGTCCCTGGCCGAGAAGCCGGCCGCCGGCGGCGGGCGGGGCGAGACCCGCCAGGACCTGCTCGCCGATGGCTGGGTGGAATCGGACCAGGGGGTGTTCACCCGCCGCTGCCAGGGGATCTGCCGCAAGCCCCGCCTCTATGGCGGCGGCATCATCGACGTGATGGAGGTCGCCTGCCTGGAGCGTCCCTGCGGCGAGATCCAGGCGACGTTCGCTGCGCTCGATGGCCAGGGCCGGGAGGTCGACAAGGTGGTCGAGACCAAAATCGGACGCCAGGGGGAACGGTTGCAGCTCGTGATCGAATCGACGAAGCCGCAGTCCCGCAGCTTCGCGTTGGTTGACTTCCGTGCCAAGGCCAGGGTGGAGTGAGGACCCTCTGGGGTTCCAGGCCTTGAAGACACTCCCCTTCGACGACGGCGCTGCCATGCCGATGCTCGGCCTGGGCACCTGGAACGCCCCTCCGGGCGAGGTGGGTGCGGCGGTGACGGCGGCCTTGCAGCTGGGCTACCGCCACATCGACTGTGCCGCCATCTACGGCAACGAGGCGGAGATCGGCGAGGCCCTGGCGGCGGCGATCCGCTCGGGCCTGGTGAGCCGCGACGAGCTCTGGATCACCTCCAAGCTCTGGAACAACGCCCATGCCCCCGAGGACGTGGCCCCGGCCCTGGAGCGCACCCTGGCCGATCTGCAGCTCGACCACCTCGATCTGTATCTGATCCACTGGCCCGTGGCCTTCCGGCCTGGGGTGCTGATGCCCGAGGGCGCCGGCGACCTGGTGTCGCTGGAGACCCTGCCGATCGCGGCCACCTGGGCGGCGATGGAAGCGGCCGTGGACGAGGGCCTGTGCCGCCACATCGGCGTCAGCAACTTCGGCATGGCCACCCTCTACAGCCTGCTGGGGCAGGCGCGCATCCGGCCGGCCATGAACCAGGTGGAGCTCCACCCCTACCTGCAGCAGAAGAGGCTGTTCGCCTTCTGTGAGGCCCACGGTGTGCACCTCACGGGCTACTCGCCCCTGGGCACCCCGGGCCTGCCCCCCCAGATGCGGCCCCCCGGCCAGCCGGTGCTGCTGGAGGACCCCACCATCACGGCGATCGCTACCAAGCGGGACCTCACGCCGGCCCAGGTGGTGCTGGGCTGGGCCCTGCAGCGCGGCACCGCCGTGATTCCCAAGTCGGTGTCACCGGCGCGCCTGGCCGAGAACCTCGCCGCCGCCGAGGTCGAGCTGGCTCCCGAAGACATGGAGGCGATCGACGGGCTCGACCGGAGCCATCGCTTCATCGACGGCACCTTCTGGGTGAAGGAGGGCGGCCCCTACACCCTGGAGTCGCTCTGGGCCTGATCAGGACCCGCAGCGAGCTTCGAGGAGGGAGTCAGGCTCCCTGGGGAAGGACTGGCGATCGGTGACGGATGGGTGTCCGTTGGCTCCCCCACGCCGTGCTGACGCCGCCTGAGCTGCATCAGAAACGTTGCGGCATTCTCCTCAAGCTTCCGGCCGGTGAGCGATTTGATGAATTTGTCAAAGGGATTGAGGTCGACAAGGTAGTTGCCGATTTTTACGCCCAGGGGCTCCAGGTGCTTGCCAGGCAGTTCGACCGTCAGCAGCGGATAGTGACGATCCCTCAAAACCTGAAGTAACCAGAACACATCACTTTCTTCCTGGTCCTTTCCGCCCGTGCACGGCTTCACAGCACTGCCGGCGATCGTGTCTTTGTCAAAGGAGATGACCGCGGTGAGGTTGAACAGCTGACTTCGTTGGATGAGACATTGCGTCTGGCCCCTCGTGGGTTTCACGCCCAGTCCAACGTCATCAAGGAAACGAGCAAAGGCTTTGATGGGAATGGCGCTTTCCGTATCGCTGATGTCGGGAGCCAGCAGCAACGACGGTTGGGACAGGATCGAGGCCTCATTCAGTCCCGCATTGTCGAGGACGGCCGCGATGTGTTGGGAGACCTGCTTCTCTGTGCAGGGTTCCACCGCCTGCCTGCCCTGGTCGCCACTCAGGCACTCCAGTAACGCAATGTACTTGCACCCAAGGCTGTGTCCCAGCCAGAAGAAGTTGGCCTGCTCCTGATAGAAGGCATGGCCCGTGATCTTGGCAAGTTCCTTGCGAAGGACATCCTGCTCTTTCAGCAAGCCGATCGCAATGTCCCAATGGCGAAAGCTGAATCGGAAGGGCAGGGCAATGATGGTGTATCCCTCTTCAAACAGCCGTCTCAAGAAATAGCGATAGAAGACGGTTGGGAAGCTGCCGAAGAAGGCGCCACCCATGAACTGGATCACCCCTTTGGGCTCAGGATGAATCGCAATCCAGCTATGGCTGATCGGTCTGAACCTGAAGGCTGGAGCCATGGTCGTTCCCCGGGAAGGACGTGGTGGCGGCAGTGATGCCTGTAGGAATGGCGGAGGCTATGGATGTGGTCTGGGGGGATGGTGTGTCTCCATCCCCCTGGCCCTGGAGGTTCAAGCCCTAGTTCAGGGTGAGCAGGCCACCGTTCTGAACCGTCAGCCCATAGGCAATCTGATCAAGTCCCCTGTCGACGATATTGGGAGCTGTGGTGTTATCGAAGAACGTGCCCCGCTGCTCCGCTGTCACCAGGACTTTTGTCCCCGCTGGTGGCATTCCTCCCAAGGACGAGAGCTGAAGATCCACAAAGCCGCGAGCTTCAATGTCCAAAGCGGCGAGAGCCGCGTCCGTGGGGCTGGGCTGCAGGATGAACAGGGCCGTTGCGTCCGCAGGAAGGAACAGGGGGGAAAACCGATACTTATTCCCAACACCTGCCAACGGCGCAGCCGTGTTCAGTCCGGACGTATCGACAAACGTAATGACTTCATCCAAGGTCACTCCCGCGGGGAGCCGGGTCGTGAAGACCAGGGACAAGACGAGATCATACGGATTGATATTGGCGATGGTCAGAAAGTAGCCCTGAAGGACGTTGCGGCCCAGGTTTTTGACATCATTGAAGCCGGGTGGCAGGGTCGCAGGCAGCTGGGGCGTGAGCAGGACTTCAAAGGTGGAGACGAGGGGCATGGCCGTAGCTCTCTTTGATGGGATGGCAGTATCCGTCTAGAATCTGTGTTGAGAATGACCAGGCGAATACCTCCAGGACCATCGCCTGATTGAAAGCCCAGGGCTGTGATCTTGATGACACGATCATGTCCTGTTGGTTAGGCCATCCGGGGATCAAGCCGCCGCCGCAGGTAGGCGATGGCCAGGTCGCCGCATTCGGCCACCAGCCGGTCGCGGCGGCCCTGCTCCTGGGTGGCCGCCAGCCAGAGGAGATGGCCGACGGTCTTGACCAGCACGTAGGCGATCAGGTGGCCCTCCTCCTCGCTGAGGTGGCTGCCTTCGGCTGAGGCCTTTTCGACGATCAGGCCGCTCCAGTCGTTGATCAGCCGGACGTCGGCCTCCTCCTCGATGGCCAGCAGCTCGGGGGTGGCGCTCTGCACATCCAGGAAGATGGCGGGGTAGCCGGGGTGGTCGCGGAAGAAGCGATCGGTGAGGGCCACGGCGGCGGTGATCGAGTCCTCCAGGGAGAGAGTGCGGCCGTCCCCCTTGTCGAAGAAGGCCGTGAGCAGCTCGTGCAGCTGCTCGGCGTAGAGCTGGGCGAGGCTGCGCAGGATCGCCCCCTTGTCGGGGAAGAACTGGTAGAGGGAGCCGATCGGCACCCCGGCTTTGGCGGCGATGGCGTTGGTGGTGGTGCTGCCGACGCCGCCGGCCACGAACAGCTCCTCGGCGGCCGCCAGGATCCGCCGCACCCGCTCCTGGCTGCGGGCCTGGCGGGGCTGGCGGCGCAGGGGCGAGGGCTCCCTGGGGGCGGCTGTGGCGTCGGCCATGGCGGGAAGCGGCAGACCGGGAAAACCTGAGCGATCCTCGCATCCCATTGACAAAGGCGAGGGATGCTCATAATTTCTTGGACGTGAGGACTACTCACGTTCTTTCGCCTTCGCACCGATGACCACCACCGTTTTCCGTCCCTTCCCCGCCCCAGCCGCGGCGTCGTTCGAGGCCCAGGAGCTGCCGCCCCAGCTGTTCCGCGTCCTCGGCACCTTCGTGGCCATGAGCGGCGGCGACACCGACCTCGAGCTGGTGGGGGCCCTGGCCGACGCCCTGCTGGAGACGCCCTCCTATGCCCTGATGGCCGAGCAACTGCGCCGCGATCCGGACTGTGCCGCGTTGATCGAGGCGCGCTGGATCCCCCCGGCCCACGACCTGCAGCAGCTGGCCGCCCTGCCCGAAGGCAGCCTCGGCCACGCCTACGCGGCGTCGCTGGCACGGCTGGGCTACGACCCCAACCTGCACGCCGGCATGGCGCCCGGAAGTGATGCGGCCTATGTGGAGCTGCGGCTCAGCCAGACCCACGACCTCTGGCACGTGATCACCGGCTTCGACACCACGGTGACCGGCGAGATCGGCCTGCAGGCCTTCCATCTCACCCAGTTCCCCTACCCCCTGGGGGCGGTGCTCACGGCCCAGGCCCTGGTGTCGGCCACCCTCGGGGCCCCCGAGCTGCTGCCGGAGCTGGTGGAGACGATCCGCACCGGGCTGCAGATGGGCCTGGAGGCCAGGCCCCTGTTCGCCCAGCGCTGGGAGGAGGGCTGGGAGCGGCCGCTGCACGAGTGGCGCGAGGCGCTGCAGCTGCGGCCCTTCGCTGAGCGGGTGGGGCAGCTGTGAGCGGGACGGCCGTGGGCGGATCCCTGTTGCGGCGGCCGGGCTTCCGCTGGCTCTGGCTGGGCCAGACGCTGCTGTTCGCCGGCGTCCAGTTCTGGTTCGTCGCCGTCACCTGGCTGATGCTGCAGCGCACGGGCTCGGGCACCCCCCTGGCCCTGGTGCTGATGGCGGCGGCCCTGCCCCGGGGGCTGCTGCTGCTGCTGGGCGGCGTGCTCAGCGACCGCCATCCGCCCCGGACGATGGCCGTGCGGGCCGGAACGATCCTGGCGACGGCCACCGGGGTGCTCACCCTGCTGGCCAGCCGCGACGCCCTCGACCTGGGCCCGGTGCTGCTGCTGGCGGCCGTGTTCGGGGCGGCGGAGGCCTGCCTCTACCCGGCAGCCCTCGCCCTGCTGCCCCGCCTGCTGGAGGACCGCCATCTCGGCCGGGCCCACGCCTGGCTCCAGGGCAGCGAGCAGATCAGCAACGTGGCCGGCCCGGCCCTGGCGGGGCTGGCCCTGGCCGTGGCCGGGGCGACGGCGGCCCTGGCCTTTGACACCGCTTTGCTGGTGCTCGCCGTGGGCTGCTTCGTGCAGGTGCGGCCTTCCTTGGCCGCTGCGGGCCCAGCGGCAACGGGGGGCCTGGGGCAGGGCCTGCGGGAGGGGATCGCCTTCGCCTGGGGCCACGGGGCGATCCGCACGGGCCTGGTGCTGATCGCCATGATCAACCTGGCCGTGCTGGGCCCGGTGGTGATCGGCGTGGTGGAGCTGGTGACGCTGCGCTTCGGCGGTGGCGCCGCCACCTACGGCTGGCTCCAGGCCGCCTACGGCGTGGGTGCCCTGGTGGGGGTCTGGTGGGCCGGCCGGTTCGGCGCCATCGCCCATCCGGGGCGCGCGCTGGGCTGGCTGTCGGCCGGGCTGGGGGCGGGCCTGCTGGGGCTGGCGGTGGCCGGCCAGTGGTGGACGGCGGCCGCCCTGCTGGCGGCGATGGGGATCGGCGGCGGCCTGGTGGGGGTGCTGGCCACGGCCTGGTTGCAGCGGGAGACCCCGGCACCCCTGCAGGGCCGGGTGATGGCCCTGGCGATGCTGGCCGGTGTTGCCTTCGATCCCCTGTCCCAGGCTCTCTCGGGGGTGCTGATCGACATCTCCTTGCCGGGGCTGTTCTTGGTCGCCGGGGGGAGCCTGCTGCTCACGGTGCCGTTTGCTCTGGGTAGTGCGCGGGGGTGAGCGGGGTGGATCTCTTTGTGGGACTTGAAGTGCTCAGGGTGAGCAGGGTGGCAAGACTTGGGTATCTCTGGATACAGGGGGTTATCGGATCTGTGAACCATCGCTAGAAAGCGTCAGTTGCTCTTGAGAGGCTGTGCAGCATCGGGAGTTCAGGCCATCCGCCCTGCCGCTGGCCAGGCGGTTCTCGGAAAGGGAGCACGTGGGAGGAGTGGTTCTCGGAACCGTCCAGTGACTTGTTAGCCCTAAGTTCACTCAACAAAACCATTGGAGAGTTCAATGCAAGAGCAGTACTGGGTTGTCGGCGCAATGTTCGGGGGGAGGGACGACATGCTTGAAGAGTTTGTACATCGAGGCTACTGGTACTGCTGGGATCCAAAGTTCAATCGTGAAATCCCTGAGAACGTCGCTGAGTTGTTTCCAAAAATCAAGGCTGGTGATCGTCTTGCAGTAAAGAAGATGCTTGGGCAAGGTTCTTCGACAATTCAAGTGCTCGCCTTAGGCATCGTCACTGACACTGATTTGGAAGAGTGGCGGGTGTACGTCAAGTGGCTCATCACTGATCTGTCCCGAGAAGTCCCCATCAAGAACTTTATGGGCTCACTGCATGGCCCCGTTGAGGCATCGGCATGGAGGGCCAGTGCATTTCACATCTAAATTCTTTACAGGCCTAATGAGGGCGAACACCTCAATCAAGCGGACCTGCCTTTGGTAGTCCACTTTTGTCGGAAATTAGACCGTCTAAATACCATCTAATGAAGCTGCTCCAGTAGCATATGCGAATCAAGCTTGCCAAGTCTAATGGCAAATGCAAATTGAATACAGATGGAACGGGCTCCTTGCCCCATGGTGGGTCACCCTCCCATGTCTCAATCATTTCCTTTGAGTATCTGCTAAAGCCATGGAAATCGAAACAAAATATGCTCTCCGGCTCTTCTTCCCAAGCCCAGCATTTGTCCAGATTTATTTTGAAGCAGTTGCGAATGCAATTGATGCCGGCGCCACTGACATTCACATCCTCATAAAATCAGATGGGAAAATTCATAATCCAAATATTCTTGAGATAACAATACAAGATAACGGCTCGGGCTTTTCGGAAGAAGGATACGAGCGCTTTAAACGAGTTCAAGAGCCTCAAGATTCAATTCACAAAGGCTTAGGCCGCATCGTATTTCTTCAGTACTTTGCTCGTGTTGATGTTTCAAGCACTCACTCAGGGTCTAGGCGTACCTTTAGCTTTGTGCATAATTTCAAAGGAGATTCAGAGGTAGTTCAAGCGAATCCCTTGGACCAAGCAGGAACCAAGCTCACGTTCAAGGAATTTAGCAATATCCGATTGAAGTCATATGATGATATTAGGCCGTCTGCAATAAAGCGTGAATTGCTTGAGCAGTTTCTTCCTGCTTTGCACGAGCGGAGGATTTCGCAAGTGCCACTTAGCATAAAGATCTCCCTTAGCACTGATGAAAGTAATGCGCAAAGGAATTTTTATTCTGACACGTTGCATCTCTCCCCAGATGATCTCCCTGAGCTGAAGATCTCTGAAATCAGCGAGCCCACCCTTCATTTCTTTAGCAAGATAGAGGTTTTCTCTGCGGTTCTGACTGATCAGGAATATCCACTTATTCTTACCGCAGTCAACATAGACGGCCGTGCTATTCCTATAAAGATTCTTGCGCCATTTAACATCCCAGCAGGCACATCAGCAATCTTTCTTTTTAAGTCTGATCTTTTTGGGAAGTCTGATCTCGCTCGCCAAAAGCTAATTCTTCCCGAAGGGGTTCGAGAGATCGACCTATTTCGATATCTTAAGCTAGAAGTTGGCCGAATTCTAGGTGAGGTGCTACCTGAGATAAGAACACGTAACGCAGAAGTTAAGGCCAGCTTTGAAGAAGATTATCCCCATCTTATTGGCTTGTTTGATGAGACAACAGTTGGTCTCATAGCTCGTGAAGAGGTACTTGAGACTGCGCAAAAAAAGTTTTTTCAACAACAGAAAGAGATTATCGATTCAGATCCAACGGACGACGATGCATTCCAAAAGTCACTTGAGATGTCGGCTCGCTCACTAACGGAATATATCCTATACCGTGATTGGGTAATCAAGCGTCTGACAAGTACGACACCGGAAGATATTGAAGCCACACTTCATAACCTTATCGTACCCCGATATAAGACCTTTGATCAGGAAACCCTAGTTCAGACTATCTACAGAAATAATGCTTGGATATTGGATGACAAGTTCATGACATTCAGAACAATTCTTAGTGAAGCAAGCATGCGAGCAGTCATAGCCGCAATAACTCTCGAAGATGAATCGATCGAGGATGATGGCAGGCCTGATATCTCCATGATTTTTTCCGCAGACCCCGATAAGGCTGAGCGCGTAGACGTTGTTGTTGTTGAGCTGAAAAGAAAAAAGAAAGATGATAAAGAATCAACGTATGCAGGAGTACAGCTTGTCAAGCGTGCGCGTCTTCTTGTTGACCATTGCCCAAATATTCAAAGAGTCTGGTACTATGGAATTATTGATATTGACGATGATCTTTCTCAGTTATTGCAAGACATGGGATGGACCCCTCTCTATTCGAAGGGTAAGGTCTTCTATCAACCATTCACCGTTAAGCGGAAGTCAGATGACATGCCGATCCCCGCGCCAACTTTCCTGATGTCATTTAGTTCAATTACTGAAGACGCTGCCGCCAGAAATCATACATTCTTGGAGTTGCTTAAGAGTAACTTTAGAAGCCAGGATGAATCTTCTGCTGGCTCACCGATCGTGCATGATGCTTCGGTAGCTCTCGATAAGCCGGGTTCCCCGACCAACATAAACAGCGAACTAATCTCATCTTCTCCCGACCCGGCACAAGGTGATCGGCTACGTTAAGTGCTGCTTTCGACGGGTGATGATGAGCGTTGGATAGGCAAATGATGTCAACCACTGAAGATTCATTCTCAGGGTCACCTGAGTGGCGGATAAGCTCTTTCTTTGCCTACTGGCGCAGGAGACAGGCATTCATTGAGAGCCTGGATCTTAAGGAAAACTGTCACGAAGCGAATGTTCTTTTATGGGCTGCTATCGATGCGCTTTCCAATCACTGGGCCAAGAATCTTGGCAATAGTAATGTCGCGAAGACAACCAAGCGGCTTGTATTTGATGCATTTCTTGCTAAATACGGCGGAAGTCACTTTCAACTAGTGTCCTTGCCAGATGTATGGCATCGTGCGTCATGTCACCCCGGTGACTTACCAGTAGAGTGTCGCTCACTCTGCCAAAGCATTGACCGCCGCACTCCCGAATCAACTGACCGACGGACACGGCAATCAAGCGATGACTATGTACTGAATTCACTTCTTCAATTTATACTAGATTCTTGTGACTTGAAAGATTCAAATCCCTTGTGCCTCTGGCTTAGGGCATCTCGCTACGGTTCCCTTGCATATAAAAGCATGAGAAACTCCTACATTCATGAGGGACGACCAGGACGCGGCTCCCACTGCTTTCCACTCCATGATTCAGACGTCGCACCTACATACTTGAGCAACATCTACGCATCGCCAGGGATAATCGGATTCACGCCAAGCTTCATGCTGAGAGTGCTTGATCGCTGCATCAATGGTTTTGAAAGAGAGTCGCTGGATCTCCAGATAGATCCCTCGCCACCATGGCTTAAACGCGAAGCACACGACTGAAATCGGAGCTGTTCATCATCACCATTCACTCGAGAAGCCACCGCAGAGCTGTTCTGAATATCCTCGGGAGCCATGCGGCCGGATGATGGCAGACGGCGGCCAGCACAATGGAGCGCATCGCCGATATCGTAAGATTATGGATACGCCAAACTTATCAGCTGGCACTATCTTCTCTTTTGCCCTGAGAACAGGAATTATCAATGGCAGCTAAACCGAAGAAGCCGCATTGCCCCGTTGTGGCCGTTCTCAATATGAAAGGTGGCGTTGGCAAGACAACAATTTCTGCGCATGTCTTTCGACATCTATACTCACATTTGAGGAAGCGAGTGCTTCTAGTTGACTTTGATCCGCAGTTCAATCTAACACAAGCGGTGTTAACTGAGAAGAAGTACGAATCGCAAAAGGCTGTTAGGCGCACGATCTTCAGTGTAATGGAAGACCCGAATCCCACCTCCATCTTTAAGGTTACCAGCAAAGTCGGTTCGCCTCCATCCCTTGATCAGGTATCAGTGAAACTGCGTCAATTTCAGAACACAACTCCGGAGATCAATCTGCTACTAGTTCCTGGCGACTTTGATCTTGTTAAGTATTCTATGATTGAGGACATCAACGTGTTGACCCCTATCAAGAATCGATTCCGGCAGTTTATTGAAGGCTGCCGTCAAGAACGTGATCTGGTTTGTATCGACTGCAACCCCAGCAGTTCCTTCTTGACGATGTGTGCTCTCCAAGTCGCCACGCATGTCCTTGTCCCTGTAAGGCCTGATCGCTACTCCATGCTCGGTCTGCGAATGCTGAATCGGTATATTGCTGATTTGCCAAGCCTCTCACGGAAGCCGGCCTTGGTCGTTCTGCTCAACGGAGTCAAGTCGTCGGGTTATGACCCTACTGTCGAGAACGCTCTGAGAAGCGACCCGGATTTTGGGCCGGCAACCCTTGCTAACAGCCTCCACATCTCCCGTGTGCTTGAGGCCTCGCCCAGCTACACTGGTTTTGCTACAGACAAACGGGGTCAAGGCTGGCGAGTGACCCCGAGGATCACGGCCATCGTTATGGAGTTGAAATCTGCGCTAGGAATGACATGAACGACGCTTACGTTAGAATATGCCGCCTTCTTGCAGCCTCTGGATACCGAGAGAAGGAACTGTTTGAGTTCATTGAGAAAGCTGCTTTCGAGGGACCAAAGTTCTTTCTTTCAACTATCCGCGAATTGCGCGAACTTGAGAATAATCAATCAGTGTTTCACGTGTTTGTCGACACGCCTTCCCACGAATATAAATCTCCACCGAGTGAGGCGGCCATTAAGATCGAGCGCCTGCTTATTGATGAAGCACGGATGCCTAGGACGGTTGCAATAAATGCGCTGAGCGAAGAAGTCAAGCGCCACTTCCCATCACGACACATTCCTCCGGAGTCGCGCAAGGGTTTCGTTAACTGGATTCGCCGGCTCTCTGAAGTGGTGCCCGAGAAGGATCTTCTTTTCTTGGCGACAGCAATTCGCAATCGCGTTGTACAAGACGCTCCCAGCGACTGGCGGCTCAAGTAGACCATGCATGCAAAGCAGACTAATGACCTTGCGGTTGCAAGCAGTATTTTTTCCGGCGCGTATGGGGCCGAGATTTCGTTGGCCGTTGAACAGAACTCGTCCCTACTTGTTCACTGGTTGACTTATTTATCAAGCTATCATAAAACGGGGGTTGGCGACGTTTTGCTTGACGCAGTTGCCTCGGCGATTCGCGAGGCGGCTGGAGCTTTGTCGTTAGGACTCGTGAGGCCCGCCCTGTTTTCAATGCGTAGTCAAATTGACCTGCTACTTGGATGGCTGTACTTCAAAGACCACCGCGTCGAGTGGTTGCATGTAAACCAAACTGGTGACGGGTTTAGGCTGAAGAAGGAGCTACTTAATTACCTAGATCTACACATACCAGGATTTGGTGCTCGCATCGGGACGCTGCGTGAGATCAAGACTCGAAACGAAGTCGACCCGTATCGATTGCTCTCTGCGCACATTCACGCACAAAGTGTTCCGGTTCTTCCCGTCGTGACTGACCTTGTAGACTTGGTTAGACCTAAGTCAGCCTGTCTTGAGTGCGCTGAGGTTTCTTTTGAAGTCGCCGAGTTTCTCAACGATCTACTACTGGCCGTCTACGCTGCCAATTGGGCATCTTTGCCAGTTCCCGTGCAGTCAGCACTTCTGTCACGGTTTAAGTCAGCAGAGCAACAAAGAGCCTTCTTCCCGTAGCAGTGCGCCGGTTGGCCCTCTCTCAAGCTTGCCCACTATGGCTAGCTCTTTATGGCTGTTATAGGGCGTACTTAGCATCATCTCATTCTGGCTTTGCAGCTTTCTCCTCTGCAGGCACCTATGCATGACCCTTGGGAAATGAATTCATGATCTCAAAGTCCCTTTTGCTGACCGAGCCAAACCTATTTCTTCTTCTCGAGAGAGAGCGCGAATGGCTCGACATCGCAGAAATCGGAGGAGGCCCCTTGTGCAGATAGTCGCCACCCAAGCTCCCGTAAGTGCGTATCCAGGTGCAGTTCTTCAAAATCTAAAACTGGGGCCGGTGTCTGCACACGGAGAGCAACCCTCTCGGTTGGCCTGTTGAATCTATTTTGATTCAAACTCCGATTTCGGTCCTGACCGATACGCCTTGAGGCCGTCCATCCAGGCGCCAACAGAATGTTCCTGGTTCAAGTTTTGGTGCATCGACCGGTTGCAGGAGGCGATCGCGATCACCGACGCGCCTGAGAACAGCTTTGCTAGCGACCCCGAGATTCACATGGTGTCCGTCCTCAACCACCACCCCTTCTGATCGCCCTCGGCCCCACCCCCTCCCCCATGCCCACCAGCGACTTCTTCCGCCCCGAATACCGCTCGGCCCGTGAGGCGTTCCTGTCCGCCGCCCTTGGTGCCGGCGCCCGGCTCAGCAGCCATGTCCTGCCCGATCACCGCGGCCCGGCCGGCGAGCCGCTCGCCATCGATGCGGCGGCCCTGGGGCCCGCCGAGCCCGATTCGCTGCTGCTGCTGATCTCCGGCACCCATGGCGTGGAGGGCCTGGCCGGATCCGGTTGCCAGGTGGGCGTTCTGCTGGATGAACTCCACGGCGCCCTGCCGGCCGGCGGCGGGGCGCTGCTGATCCATGCCCTCAACCCCCATGGCTTCGCCTGGCTGCGCCGCGGCAACGAACACAACATTGATCTCAACCGCAACGGCCTCGACTTCAGCGGCCCCCTGCCCGAGAACCCGGCCTACGACGCCCTCCACGACGCCCTGCTGCCCGGCGACTGGGACGGGCCCGAGCGGCAACGGGCCGACACCCTGCTGGAGGCCTTCATCACTGGGCACGGGATGGCCGCCTACCAGGCGGCGCTGCAGCGCGGCCAGTACACCCATCCCACCGGCCTCTTCTACGGCGGCAGCCGCCCCAGCTGGTCGCTGTCCACCCTGGAGAAGATCCTCACCGAGCACCTGGGCCCGGCCTGCCGCCGCCTGGCGGTGATCGACCTGCACATCGGCCTGGGCCCCTGGGGCTACGGGGAGCTGATCGGCAGCGGCAGCTCAGGCGACGACTGGGAACGGCTGCAACGCTGGTATGGCCCGGAGGTCACCAGGCCCGGCCTGGGCCCCTCCAGCTCGTCGGTGGTGTCGGGGTCGGTGCCGGTGTTTCTGCGCCGTATGTTCCCTTCGGTGGAGCTCACGTACCTGGCCCTGGAGTTCGGCACCCGGCCGATCGATCAGGTGCTGGCGGCCCTGCGCGCCGATGCCTGGCTGCACGCCGTGCCCGATCGCCCCACCCCCCACCGCGAAGCGATCCGCCGCCAGGTGCGCGACGCCTTCCTGATCGACAGCCCCGCCTGGCGGGCCGCCATCTACGGGCGCTGCGCCGATGTGGTCCTGCGGGCTTGTCGGGGGTTGGGGGGTTGAGCGAAGCCCTTGATGCCCTGTCATCCAACCCTGCTTACCTTTTTCAGGCGCAATGAGAATGTGCCCGCTTCTCTGGCAGATGCCGCATTGATCCGCCTGGCGGAGATCAATGACTCGCCGTTGCTTCTCACGACGGATCGTGATTTCCAGATCTATGGCAGATGTTGGATGGGTTGCCGGCGCGGTGAAGCCGAACTCACCGCCAAAGACCATATTGGGCTTGCCACCCATGCCCCCGCACTCAGTAAGTAGCTCGGATCCATGACAAGGCTGTCTGCTTCCGAGTACACTTCTGAGCAGGATGGACCTGCTCGACCTGCTCAAGCGCCCTGAGGGCAAGACGCTGGAGTTCAAGCGTGATCTTTCCTCGCCGGATGGGGCGTTGAAAACGATCGTGGCCTTCGCCAACACGGCCGGCGGCGCGCTGCTGATCGGGGTGGAGGATCGCAGCCGCAACGTGCGCGGCTTGGCTGACCCGTTGGATGAGGAGGAGCGGCTCGCCAACCTGATCAGCGACCGGATCAGCCCTCGGCTGGTGCCGGAGATCGAGATCCTGCCCTGGCGACAGACGCAGGTGCTGGCCCTGCAGGTGTACCCCAGCCCGAGCCGCCCCCATCACCTGATCCGCGAGGGGCCTGCCGCAGGCGTGTATGTGCGGGTGGGCTCCACCAACCGACGCGCCGATGCCGAGCTGATCGAGGAACTGCGCCGTTTCTCCCGGGGCGAAGGCTTCGACGAGCAGCCCTTGCCGGGGCTCGGCTCGGAAGCGATCGACTTCCGAGCGGCTTCCGAGTCGTTTGCGCCCTTCCGCGAACTCCGCCGCAGCGATCTGGAGACCCTGCGGCTCGTGGGCGACCACCAGGGGAAGACGGTGCCGACCGTGGGCGGCATGATCCTTTTCGGCCATGACCGCGAGCGGCACTTTCCCGATGCCTGGATCCAGGCCGGGCGCTTCGCCGGCAGCGACAAGAGCCGCATCCTCGATCGGGTCGAGATCCACTCCTGCCCCGTGCAGGCCGTGGAGGAAGCGATTGCGTTCGTGCAGAAGCATTCCTGGCATGGCGCCACCATCGGTGCGGTACGCCGCACCGACCGCTGGAGTCTGCCGCCCGAGGCCGTGCGCGAGGCCCTGATCAATGCGGTGGTCCACACCGACTATTCCCAGCGGGGCGCACCGATCCGGCTGTCGATCTTCGCTGACCGGCTGGAGATCGAAAATCCCGGTCTGCTGCCCTTCGGCCTCACGGTGGAGGATCTGCCCCATGGGGTGTCCAAGCTGCGCAACCGCGTGATCGGCCGCGTCTTCCAGGCGCTGGGGCTGATCGAGCAATGGGGCAGCGGCATCCAGCGGATGACGGCAGTCTGTCGAGACGCGGGCCTGCCGCCGCCGATCTTCGAGGAGATCGCCAATCGCTTTCGCGTCACCATTGCCACCGTCCCCGTGGGCCCAGCAGTGGTCGACGCCACTGAGCAGGCGATCCTCGCCAGCCTGAACGAAGGCCAGGGGTTGGCCACCCGTGAAATCGCGGCCATCATCGGGCTGTCGGCCCGGGCCACGCGTACGCGGCTGGCCCGTCTGATCGATCGCGGCCTGGTGCGCGAGATCGGCACCAGCGCCAAGGATCCCCAGCGCAGATACTTCCTGGCCGAAGGTGGCCCTCCATGAACCTGAGGCTCTCAACTCCCATGGCTTCAGCTGGCTGCGCCGCGGCAACGAACCCAAAATTGATATCAACCACAACGCCCTCGAATGGCGCGGCCCTTCAGACGCGCTCCAGCACCTCGTGGCTGGCGGAGACCCAGGCGCCGGTGGCGTCATAACGGCGGATGAGGCGCTCCATCCGGCCCGGGGCCGGCAGCCAGCCGCCCACCAGCTCGAAGGCCGCCCGGTGGCTCACCTGCTCCGGCAGGCGCACGAAGCCGCCATCGGGCAGCAGCCGCAGCGCCTCCAGCTCCGCGTGCCCCAGCTCCAGCTGCACGTCGCTGGTGTCGGCCTCGTGCCAGTCGGCGCTGATCGTGGCTGACTGGCCCTGCCAGCGGCCCAGCAGCTGCTCGGCACTGGCGCGCGCGGCCTCGGCGGCGTCGCTGCCGGCACGGAACTCGCGGATCAGCACCAGCTGATCGAAGCGGCCGTCGGGGGTGTACAGCTGCACGATCCGGTGGCGCCGGTCGGCCGCGATGAAGCCGAACTCACCGCCGAAGACCGTGTTCGGCGCCACCTGCAGCGACCCCTTGTTGAACGCCCCGGAATCGAAGAACACCACCTGGCGCCCGAGGGTCCGGTAGTCCTGCTCCATGGCGCGGCTGGGCTCGCCCGCCCCCGGCGCCGGTCCGCCGCCCGGGGCGATCGCCGTGCCGGCGGGCCAGCGCTGCAGGCTGAAGCGCACCAGGTGGTCGTCGTCATCGCCCGCCGCCAGCGTCAGCACCGACGGATGGCTCTCCAGCACCTCGCCGCCGGCGCTGATCGTGGTGAAGCTGCCCCGCCACTCCCCCAGGTTGCGCAGAAAGTTCTGCCATTGGCTGGCCATGGGGAAGGGCGGCAAAGGGGCGATGGTAGGCAGCCCGCCGTGGCCGGCGAGCCTGGGCGCCGGGGTGGGGAGCAAGCGGGGAATCGGCCGGCCTTCCGGTGCCCTTCTTCTCCAACGAAGACTGGGCCTGTGCATCTATTCCGATGTGGTGCTGCGGGCCTGCCGGGGGTTGGCTGCTATCGGCCCCTAGGGGCAGCTGCCTGCCGTTACTTTGGCCCGGAAATGGGGCATCACCTCTTCGGCAAACAGCTCCAGATTTCGCTTCGTCTGTGCATGCGGCAGGCTGCCGAATTGCATGATGGCGCAGAGATGGCCGATGCCAAGCCGTTGCTCAAACTCCGCCAGACGCTCACGGACCGTCTCGGGTGACCCCACCAGGAACATGCCGAGCTTGTCGACGGCTTCCAGGGAATGGTTAGCCATCAGCGTTTCGCGGCTGGTGATCAGGAGCCTTTTGAGGGAGGACACCGATGTGTAGCCCGGTGGCAACAACATCTCATTGGTCATGCGCAGAAACTTGTTGAAGAACGCCTCGATATGGGGCTTGGCTTCCCTTCGGGCAACCGCATCGGTTTCTGCCACATAAATCGGCAGGGCCATGCCCAGCTGTTCGGAGCTCGCGGTATAGCCGTACGCCTCGGCACAGTTCCGGTAGGTGTCCATGAGCCCGCAGGCCACATCGACGTTGCTATAGACATTCAGATAGACATACTTCCGCTTGGGATCGGACGCCCAGCGAATGGTTTCCAGGCTGCCTCCGGAGGGAATCCAGACGTCCGGATGGGGTTGTTGGAAAGGACGCGGCCACAGATTCACATAGTTGTAGCTGTAATGCTTGCCTTCGAACGGGAAAGGCCCCTCTTCCGTCCAGGCCCGGATGATCAGATCGTGCGCTTCATGGAAACGCTCCAGGGAATAGGTGGGGTTGACGCCGGTGGCGTGATACTCCACGCCAATCCCTCGGACGAAACCGGCAATGAAGCGGCCGCCGGTGATGTTGTCGAGCATGGCGTATTCTTCCGCCACGCTGAGGGGATTGGACAGCAAGGGCAACGCACGCCCCAGGATGCAGATCTTGCCTCGCTTCACGCTTCTGGAGAGCGCCCCCGCCATCACGGCCGGTGTGGGCATCAGGCCATAGGCCGACTGGTGATGCTCGTTGACGCACACGCCATCAAAACCGAGTTCATCGGCTAGTTCCAGCTCATCGAGATAGCGGTTATAGAGCTGATGGCCAATCTGGGGATCGTAGTAAGTGTTGGGCAGCACCAGGCTTGCCGAGACATGTTTCTCGACGTAATCCAGATCGAGCGCCCCATAGGGCATCAAATGAAAGGAATAGAACTTCATGCGGATGCCTTGGCAGTGAATGCGTCCAGATGCTCGAGGTAGCGATCGGTGGCGTCCAGCATCGGGAAATGGCCGCAGTCCCTGTAGAGATGGAGCTGGGCGTGGGGGATCATGGCGTGGTAGCCGTGGGCATAGGCCACGGGGAAAAGTCTGTCGTTCTCACCCCATTGAATCATGGTTGGCATCGTCAGCCGATGCAACCATTTACGTAGATGGGGGTTGTGAAAGCGAGGATGCCAGGCCAATCGCGCCGACATCTGTCTGGCTTTCAGCATCAGCTCGATATCACGTTCGCTCGATTGCTTCGCCCGCATGGTTTCCCTGGCCTGCGGATCAACGATCAGCTGGCCGATGGTGTCGTCCGGGTTCCACAGGAAGGCATCCCCCATCGGGCAGCTGTCAACACGGATGCCGGCTGCGGCACACAAGCTTAGGCTCTTGAACCGTTGCGGCTGCATCACGGCAATTTCCGCTGCCAGCCAGCCGCCCAGGCAGTGGCCGGAAAGGTGGCAGCTCTCGATCTGCAACGCATCAAGCACATCGAGGTAAAAGAGGGCCAGATCGCCCATGCCGTCGATCCATTCCCCTGACCCCGATGCGCCAAAGCCGGGATGGTCGGGCAGGATCACATCGTGGTGCTCCGTCAGCCTGGAAAGCACGCTGTCCCACGAGGCTCGCCCATCCATGCCGTGCAGGAGCAGGAGGGGTTCACCTTTGCCGCCACGCTGATAGGCGACTTGGCAGCCTCGAATTTCGATGCGACGTTCCGTGACCATGGGCCTACTCGGGCACGCTGCCATGGGTCAAGTCCCGATAGAGCCGATGGTGTCGCTCGACAGGATCCTTCCATGAGAAGCGCCTGCAGACGTCCAATCCGTTCCTGACCATGGCCTCCTTGGCGGAGTCTGACAGCGTCATTAACCTGTGGATGGCGTTCTCGATGGCCTTGGCGCCCAGTCCGTCGATTCGGATCGCGCAGCCGTCATCGAGATAGTCATTCATCCCCCCGGCAAAAGAAGCAATCAGGGGTGTGCCGCAAGCCAAGGCCTCGAGTCCAACCAGGCCGAAGGGCTCATGGATGCTGGGGAAGATCACAGCGTCCGCCGCTCGGATGATATGGAACTTGTCATCCCCTGAGGTGAAAGGGATCCGGTGCAAGTTATCGCGTTCGCGCGCCAGGTTCTCCAGCCGTTGATACAACTCCGGATTCGAGCCGGCTTCTCCTCCCATCACGATCAGGTCGACGCCGCTGGGCAATCGGACATCGAGCAGCCGCCCGACATTCTTCATCGTATCGATGCGCCCGAAATACAGGAACTTGACAGGGTGATCTCCTGGAAGCTTCTTGTCTTCGTATGGAATCGACGCAACCTCCTCCAGATGGATGCCGTGGGGGATCACCTGCGAATCGTGCGGTCCATCGAGTCTTGCCTGATCGCTCCGGTTCAGGAAGATGGCCATGTCTGACGACTGAATGCTTTCGCGCTCCAGTCGTTCAATCTCAGCAACAATCGATTGGTCGACGGGCGGAGCAGGAATGGACTCCTTCGCCAGATCCTCTAGCAACAGGGTGTAACTCAATTGGGTTGTGTACACCGACTTGATGTTGCCTCCCCAGTAGCTCGCCAAGGCGTTGCCCACCGGGATGGATGACCAGTCCTGCAGGTGAATGACATCGGGCCTTTTCAGGTTCTTAATCCCATAGATGATTTGAATGGGGGCATTCATCAGGGTCTGGACGATAAAGTTCTGACCCAGGACATCCCTGTATCCGCACGAAAACACCTCGATCTGATCGGTGATCGTCTGATGGCCGTCGTTCCATCGCAAATCCAACACCTGGATCCTGATGGTTTGGTCGGTGTTGGCCAGGCCTTCAATGATTTCTTTGACAGAGCTCCCCATGCCGCAGGAGGCCCTGAATGGGTTGTCACACAGGATGAAGAGGAGATTCATGCTCTCAAGCCAGGCGGTTCGTTTGGTCTGGATGTCGCCCAGCGGATGGTGGATGGGCTTCTGCCATCGATCCAAGGTTGAGCAAGAAGAAGAGCCTGAATACGATGATGCACGCTTCCGGAAGACTGTAACCGACTGCCACGGAGCTCGCCATGATTCTCCCAAGCGGTGTGTTCAATCCAGCCCTGATCGATACGGTGCTGGCGGTCCCGCGCGTCGATTGCTGGCTGTACGCCGTGCCCGATTGCCCCCCCACCAACCCGGGAGGCGAGCAACGTTGGCTGCCCAGTTGCTGCATGGCGTCTGCCTGTCTTAGAAGCAGTGTTTGAGCTTGCTTTCATAACGGCATCATTCGAGCTATGCTGAATAAACGCTGTCTAAGGCCCACCGGCCCATCCCGATGGAAAACAAATATGAGGCTGTTGTTGAAACAGATGGGCGCATCCGGATCCAGAGTCCTGTCCATCTGAAAACGGGGGCGAAGGTGTTCGTTTCTGTGCCAATTGACGAGCCCGACCCTGTCGTCAACGGATTTGACTTGAGCGAAAAAGCTCTGGCGGCCGACTGGTTGAGCCCAGAAGAGGAAGCTGCATGGGCCCACCTGCAATAGGGGAAGTCGTTCTCATCCCCTTTCCTTATTCCGACCTGTCGCAAGCCAAGCGCAGGCCGGCATTGGCCATTGCAGACGTTGGAATGGGAGACTTTGTGCTGTGTCAAATCACAAGCAAGCCCTACGCGGATAGGCTGGCAATTCCTCTTTCGGAAAGTGACTTTGCCAAAGGTGGTCTCAAACGTGAGAGCTTTGTGCGCATCGGTAAGCTGTTCACTGCGAATGTCTCGATCATTTCTGGAGTGGCTGGCAGGCTCAATCCTGGGAAAATGTCTGAGGTCCTGGATGGTTTGGTAGACATCCTGCGTGCAGGTGACCTTGAGAGTTGACCCGCCACGGCGTCGCTGGGGCAACGCTGCACCGCGGGGGCGAGAGTGGACTTCCCCGGCACCCCCGCCCATGCGTTCCCCCCTGGCGGCCTTGTGCACCCTTATCGCCGCCGGCGCCGCCCTGGCTCTCCCGGCCATCCCGGCAGCCCATGCCCAGGCCGCCTGGCAGAGCTGCAGCTTCAACGGCCGTCCCGAAGCCTGCCTGGTGGCGGGCGGATCCACCTCGTTCACGCTCACCTTCCGCTCCGACGGCAAGCAGATCGAGATGGAGAAGGTGGGCGAGCCCTGGACCTGCGGCCAGCGTGATCAGGAGGAATGCGGCAAGTTGCTGATCACCGAGCCCAGCAATGGCCGCACCACCCTGGCCGCCTACCGGCAGACCTCCTCGTCCCTCCTGGTGCGCAGTGAGCGGGGGAACACCTACACCATTCCCTTCTGAATTAGCCTGTCCACGCTGTGCAACGGCTGCTCCAGTGACCGCTCCGGAATCCCCCAGGCCCCCCTTTCCCCCCTTCGATGCCGAAACGGCGGCGAAGAAAGTGCGAATGGCCGAGGATGCCTGGAACGGCCGTGACCCGGAACGGGTGGCGCTGGCCTACAGCCCGGACAGCGTCTGGCGCAACCGGGCCGAGTTCGTCAGCGGCCGGGAGGCCATCCAGCAGTTCCTGACCCGTAAATGGGCCAAGGAGCTCGACTACCGCCTGATCAAGGAACTCTGGGCCTTCCATGGCAACCGCATCGCCGTGCGTTTCGCCTACGAATGGCACGACGATTCCGGCCAGTGGTTTCGTGCCTACGGCAACGAAAACTGGGAGTTCGATGCCCAGGGCTTCATGCACACCCGCATCGCCAGCATCAACGACCTGCCGATCAAGGAGAGCGAGCGGAAGTACCACTGGCCGCTGGGTCGCCGCCCCGACGATCACCCGGGCCTGTCCGATCTGGGCCTCTGAGGCCGCGCGGCCCCCGCTGCCGATCTGTCGGTGCGAGCGCGCCGGCCGGGGAATCGGTAGGCTCCGCCCACTGATACGTGGCGCGGGATGGGGGAGAAACTCGTCTTCGTGAGTGTGGGCGCCACCGCAACACCGGAGCAGGAATCCTTCGTTCGCCTGATTGAAGATCGCCTGCGCAGTGAATCCCTGAGTCCTAAAACCGTCGGCCGCAACACCTTCAGCGCCGACGCACCCCTGAAGGCCATCACCGAGCTGATGGAGCACTGCTCCGGGATCGTCGTCATCGCCCTGGAACGCTCCTACTTCCCCGCCGGCCTCGACAAGCGCGGCGGCCCGCGTCAGGGCAGCCTTGCCGACGTCCGACTGCCCACCCCCTGGAACCACATCGAGGCGGCGATGGCCTACACCAAGCACCTGCCCTTGCTCGTGATCGTGGAGGCAGGGCTGAAGGCCGAGGGCCTGTTGGAGCCCGGTTACGACTGGTACGTCCAGACCGTGCCCCTGGAGGCAACGGCCCTGGCCTCCAACGAATTCAACGGCGTGCTGGCCGACTGGAAGGAGAAGGTGCTGGCCCTCAAGCCGGGGGGCGACGCCCCCTCTTCGCCTGGTCCCCAGGCCCTCAACCCAGCCGAGCTGTCGATCGCCGACCTGGTCGGCGCCCTGCGGCCGGTGCAGCTGTGGAGCGTGGCGATCGCCCTGGCCGGTCTGCTGGCGGGGGCCTTCAGCCTCGGCGCGCCTGGTTCCCCCCATGAAGGACACGCCCCCGCCCGCCCAGGGCGTTCTGCCGCCAAAGCCTCAGGCCGGGGAGTCCGCCGGGCGCGGCTGAATGTCCGTGCCGAAGCTTTCCTCCTGATACACCAGGCCGCAGTTCCGCCTGATCCAGTGGGGATTCGTGCCCCGTTCCTCCACAAGGGAGGGGATCCGATGGCCGTTCCAGGCATACCAGCGCAGCGGGAATCCCGAGACATGGGTGCGCCCGGCCATGGCGTCGTGAATCATGCAATCCGGGATGTAGAAACCGTCGCTCTGGGTGGTCAGGAACTTCAGCAACTCCTGGCAGCCCTTCCGGGTGATGCTGAAGGCGTGCATGCAATAGAGCGGCCCCTGCACCACATCGCCCAGCCGACGGGAGGGCCAAGGCCAGGCGCTCTGGCTCAGGCGTGTGAGTGTTCGGGAGCGATTCAAACGCCGGGCTGGATGCAGGCGGGGCAGGGCGTCGTACTGAATCTGTGAGCCCAGGAAGAGCAGGTCGCAGTGGCGGGGCGTTCTGCTCAGGAACGCCGGTGCCAGCTGGTGCCACGACCGGGAGAAGCGGATGTCGTCCTCGAAGATGCAGGCCCGTGGATACCCCTGATCGATGATGTGCTGGAGAAGCGTCAGATGCGAAACGGCGCAGCCCTGGGCGCCAGACTGGCTGAGAAAGTGTTCGCGATCCGCCAGTTGATCGATGCCGAACCGTTTCAGCTCCTGCCTGACGTTTCCCGTCGCACCATCAAAGGCCGACCAGCGATGTGTGTCCGTGAATCCTGCCCATTCCAGTTGCCTGCGACTGTTTTCCCACCGATCCGGCCGGCGATCGAGATTGACCACAAAGGCAGGTCCGTTGAGTAAGTCCTGCCAGGAAAGTTTGGCCATGCATCAATGCGGCGTGGAAGCAGGCCCTCCATGGGGCGTGCGGGGATGCCTCATTGAGAAGAATGTTATCATCGCCATCCGGATCTGATTGCCATTGATGACGGCCCCCGTACGCCGCACTGACGTACAGCACGGCGACGTCGGGCAGGCCAGCCCGGGCGGCTCCCCGGTGCTCCCCCTGGTCACGGTCGTCGTGGTGTTCCGCGAGCGGCACAGCTTTGCCTCCCGCTCGCTGCGCTCGCTCCTGGAGCACAGGGATTACCCCTTCGCCCTGCACTACCACGACAGCCAGTCCCCTCCCTCGGTGCGCCGGGAGCTCGAAGCGGCCGAGGCCCGCGGCGAGCTGACGCTGTTCACGGCAGGGAACGGCACCCCCAACCAGCTGCGCAACCAGGCGCTGCAGGCGGTGACGACGAAGTACGTGTGCTTCATCGACAACGATGTGCTTGTCACCAAGGGCTGGATCGAGACCCTGGTGGCCACGGCAGAGCGAACCGGAGCGGGCATCGTGTTCCCTCTCTATCTGATGGGTGAGCTGTCGGAGGATCGCATCCACATGGCCGGCGGCAAGAACCATCTTTCGGAGAGAAATGGCGAAATCGAGTACAACGAAGAGCACCTCTTCGCCAATGCGTCCGCCGCTCGTGTCGCGGGCTCCCTTCAGGGGGGTGACTCCGATTTCGGCGAATTTCATTGCATGCTGCTCAGCATGAAGATGCTCCAAGAGACGGGCCCCCTCGATGAGGCCTACCTCCAGGCGAACGAGCACATCGACATCGCCATGGTGGCGAGGCAGGCGAACTACCGGGTCATCTTCGAGCCGAAGTCCGTTGTCAGCTATGTGTACGCCAACGCCCAATCCCCCTACTGGCTCTGCGATATCGAGCCCTTCCGCAGCCGCTGGAGCCATGAGCAGGCCGCCCGGGACGTGGCCTACCTGTCCAGCAAGTGGAAGTTGCGCTCCCTCCAGAGCATGACCTCCTTCCTCAACCGCCAGATCGGCAGCATGGAGCTGGTGCACCCCCGCACCCAGGGGCCTGCGGCGGCGGCCGAGGCCGTGGATAACCACGCCTATCCCTACGTCCACTCGTTCCCTCTGCTGGTGCGGCAATGCCTGGCGCAGGGCCATTCCCGCAAGGAGATCGCTGAGCTGAACAGGGTGTTCGATGTCGCCGCCGAGCTTCACGGCGGTTCCTTCCGGGGCTCCAAGAAAACCTTCCAGGAGCATGTCGTCCGGGTGGCCAGTGTCCTGGTCGTGCACGGCGCCCCCTTCGATCTGGTCAAGGCCTCCCTGCTGCACGCCGCCTACATGGCCAACACCTCCTCCGGCCGCCATCTGGCCCCCACCGAGCGGAACCGGGCCCTGCTGCGGGAACTGGTGGGCCGCAAGGTCGAGGCGATCGCCCATACCTACGCGGTCGCCAGCGCCGCGGGCACCCGCGAGGCCCCGCTGGTGATCGAGGAAATGCCGATCGTCAGTGCCCAGGCCAGCGTCGTGCGGATCGCCAACGACATCGAGGATCTGCTCGACCACGCCGCCCTGCTGGAGCGCAAGTCGCTCAAGCACTTCGCCCGGGTTCATGCCTCCCACGGGTCCATCGCCGAGGCCTGCGGCTATCAGGCCATGGTGGCGGAGTTCGCCGAGCGCATCCGCCTGGCGGAGGCGGCCCTGGCGCCTGGTTCCCAGGATCCGGCGGCGGAGGCCTGGCTGATCAAGCTGCTGCGGGAGCGTTCCCCCTATCCCCTGCTGGAGTCCCATTCGCTGGCCACGCGCTCCCGCCGGCTGGCGGCCCGCGTCGTGCGCAAGCTCCCCAGGCAGGGCATTCCCCTGCAGCTCAAGATCGCGGCCAGAAAGGTCCTCAGCCCCTTCGGGCTGGTCTGACCCGATCCCGCTGGATCAGGCGGGCCCAGCCCCCTGGCGCCCGAGCACGCCCACGCAGCGCCCACACAGGGTGGGATGGTCCGGGTGCTGGCCGATGTCGCTCTCGTGGTGCCAGCAGCGCTCGCACTTGTGCCCCGCCGCCCGCGCGATCCGCACCCGCACCCCCTCCTCCTCGGTCTCCGCCAGAAGCGGCTCTGCCGGCACAGGCCCGCCGACCCGCAGGGCCGAGACCAGCAGCCAGTCGGCCAGGTTGTCCACCTCCGGATGGGGGCTGGCCTCCACCAGAGCCAGGGCCTCCCGCAGGGGGCCTGCCTCAGGCCCCGCCTCCACCAGCTCCAGCTGCACCTGGGCCTCGAGGGAGGCGCCCAGTTCCCCCCGGCCCCGGCAGCCTTCCAGCACCCGGTTCACCTGGGCGCGCAGCTCCAGGATCCGCTGCATCGGCGCCGCCAGCTCCGGGGCGGCCCAGCTGCCGGGCACCGTGGGCCAGCCCCGCTCGAACACCGAGGCCTCGGCCACCGGGTAGGGCAGGTTCTGCCAGATGTCCTCGGCCATGTGGCAGAGCACCGGCGCGATCAGCCCCGCCAGCCGCTCCACCACCATGTGCAGCACGGTCTGGCAGCTGCGGCGCCGGAAGTCGGCGGCCGCACTCACATAGAGGCGGTCCTTGGCGATGTCGAGGTAGACGTTGGACAGGTCCACCACGCAGAAGTTCTGCAGGGCCTGGAAGAAGCGGTAGAACTCGAAGCGCTCGAAATCGGCGCTCACCTCCTCGATCAGGCTGGCGGTGCGCTGCAGCATCCAGCGATCCAGCAGGGGGAGATCCGTGATCGGCACGGCATGCTCGGCCGGTACGAAATCGTGCAGGTTGCCCAGCAGATAGCGGGCCGTGTTGCGCACCTTGCGGTACACGTCCGCCAGCTGCTTGAGGATGCCCGGCCCCAGGGGCACATCGGCGGAGTAATCCACCGAGCTCACCCACAGCCGCAGCACGTCGGCGCCGTAGGGCGGCTCCTGCTTCTCGTTCTTGCCCCCCTCCACCAACACAACGGGGTCGACCACGTTGCCGAGCGACTTGCTCATCTTGCGGCCCTTCTCATCGAGGGTGAAGCCGTGGGTGAGCACCCTGCGGTAGGGGGCCGTCCCGTTCACCGCCACCGAGGTGAGCAGGCTGCTCTGGAACCAGCCGCGGTGCTGGTCGGAGCCCTCCAGATAGAGGTCGGCGGGGCAGCCGAGCCCGCGGCCCTCCAGCACGGCGGCCCAGGAGGAGCCCGAGTCGAACCAGACATCCATCGTGTCGGTGCCCTTGCGCCACTGGTCGGCCTGGTCGGCCCAGGCGGGCGGCAGCAGGCCGGCCTCGTCCCGCTCCCACCAGACATCGGCGCCGTGCTCGGCGATCAGCGCCTCGGCGTGGGCCAGGGTGTCGCCGTTGAGCAGCACCTCGCCCGTCTCGCGGTGGTAGAAGACCGGGATCGGCACCCCCCAGGAGCGCTGGCGGGAGATGCACCAGTCGCCCCGGTCGCGCACCATCGCCTCGATGCGGTTGCGGCCGCTGGCCGGTAGCCACTCCACCGCCGCGATCGCCTCCAGCGCCTGGGCCCGGAAGCCGTCGACGGAGGCGAACCACTGTTCGGTGGCCCGGAAGATGGTCGGTTTCTTGGTGCGCCAGTCGTAGGGATAGCGGTGCTCGTAGCGCTGCTCGGCCAGCAGCAGCCCGGCGTCCCGCAGGGCGGTGATGATCGCCGGGTTGGCGTCCTTGAGCACGTTGAGCCCGGCGAAGGGGCCCGCCTCGGCGGTGAGGGTGCCGGCCTCGTCCACCGGGCAGAGCACCGGCAGGCCGTACTTGTTGCCGGTATGGAAGTCATCGACCCCATGGCCCGGTGCCGTGTGCACCAGGCCGGTGCCGGTCTCGGTGGTGATGTAGTCGCCGCCGATCACCACCGGGCTGGTGCGATCCAGCAGCGGATGGCGGTACTGGATCCCCTCCAGCTGGGCCCCCTTGAGGGTGAGGAGGGGTTCGAGCGGGCGCGCCAGGCTGGTGCGCAGCTGCTCCACCAGCTGGGAGGCCACCACCAGGTAGCGGGGGGTGCCGCCGTTGGTGGTGCCGTCGCGGCAGATGGCGTAGTCGAGCTGGCCATTCACCGACACCGCCAGGTTGGCCGGCAGGGTCCAGGGGGTGGTGGTCCAGATGGCCACGAACAGCTGCTCCCGGTGGGCCGCATCGGTGGGTCCGGCGATGCCGGCGGCCGCCAGCAGCCCGGCCACCGGTTCCGGCAGCTCCACCACCGGGAAGGCCACGTAGACGCTGGGGGAGGTGTGGCCGTCGGGGTACTCCAGCTCGGCCTCGGCCAGGGCGGTGCGGGAGCTGGGGCTCCAGTGCACCGGCTTGAGGCCCCGGTAGATGTGGCCGGCCAGCACCATTTTTCCGAAGACGCCGATCTGGGCGGCTTCGTAGGACTTCTGCAGGGTCAGGTAGGGCTCGTCCCAGTCGGCCCAGATGCCCCAGCGCCGGAAGCCGCTCTTCTGGGCCTCCACCTGCTCGAGGGCATAGGCGTGGGCCCGGCGCCGCAGGTCGATGGGGGTGAGCTGCCGCCGCTCCTCGCTGCCCAGGCCCTGCAGCACCTTCAGTTCGATCGGCAGGCCGTGGCAGTCCCACCCCGGCACGAAGCGGGCCCGCCGCCCCTGCAGCAGGGCGTGCTTGTTGATGATGTCCTTGAGGATCTTGTTGAGGGCATGGCCCACGTGCAGGGCGCCGTTGGCGTACGGCGGGCCGTCGTGGAGCGTGAAGGGGGCGCCCGGGTTGCCGCGGCTCAGCCGTCCGTAGAGATCGTGCTCCTTCCAGAAGGCCTGCAGTTCGGGCTCCCGCACCCGGGCGTTGGCCCGCATCGCGAAGGGCGTCTGCAGCAGGTTGAGCGTGTCCTTGTAGGACGCCGGGCTTGCCGTCACGTCGCCGGAGCGCGAGAAGGCTGGATTATCCCGCCTCGCCGAGACCCTCCTCCGGCTGCGGCGTCACCGGCTCGGGCGGGGCTTCCGGCAAGGCCTGCTCCAGCAGGGCGTCGATCGCCTCGAAGTCGCTCACCACAAGTGGCTCCTCGCCGGCCGTCTCCGTCACCACGGCGGGCTCGGCGCCTGAGGCGGCGACAGCCTCCGCTTCGGGCCGCACCCACTTCTTGGTGCTGGCGGGGCGGGTGGCGCGCCGTTCCGCCAGCCAGGCCCCCAGACCGCTGGCCATGCCGCCGGCCAGCTGCAGCAGCCGCGCCAGGGAGGCGCCGAGCTGGCTGAGGCTGGTCTGCCAGCGCTCCAACGACCAGAGCCGCTGGCGCTCCTCGTCCGTGAGCAGGCGCCAGCGGGCCTGGCCCACCTCCACCCCGAGCCGGCCGATCAGCAGGCCGCCGCACAGCACCGCCAGCATCGGTGCGCCCGTGAGCCGCTCGGCGCTGGTCACAAGCACCAGGCCCAGCAGCAGCACCACCGCCCCCCAGACCGAATCCCTCGCCCGGCTCAGTTCGGAGGCCAGCAGGGGCAGCAGCAGCAGCAACAGCCCCAGCAGCAGGGCCAGGAGGCCTCCGAGGGTGGCAAGCATGGCCGGGGCGACGTCTGGCGCCATTCTGGGCGGTGACCACCGGATGGCCGATCCCGCCGGATGGCGCCGGCCGACCTGTCTAGAGTCCAGCAGGCGCCCACCTGGCGGAATTGGTAGACGCGCTGGATTTAGGTTCCAGTGGCTCAGGTCGTGGGGGTTCAAGTCCCCCGGTGGGCATCGATGAGCGATCTAGGCCAGCCCAGGGGTGTCGTGGGGATGGCACACCTACGCTGCCTACCATCAGGAACCGAAGCATGAAGAGCCCTCTTCGCCAGCTCACGGCGCTGCTCCTTGGAGCTGGGTCGCTGCTGGCGGGGGCTCCCGGCCAGGCGCTGGAGCAGATCCAGCTCAGCCTTCCGTTGCTTGAGACGCCGTTCACGATCCGGCTCAGTGAGCTGCGCGACCAGCGCAGTCTCCTGTCTGGTAGCAGCGATCTCGCCGAGCTCGACCGGGCCATGGATGGGGCGATCGGCCGCAAGCTGGTGCAGGCCTTCCAGTCCCCCCTCCCCCTGCCGGTGAAGGCCATTGCCGAGCAGTCGGTGGGCTCCCCCCTGGTCAGCCAGGTGCTGCTGCTGCTCTCGTCGGTGGTGCTGGTGGAGGGGGTTCGCCAGCCGATGGACACCAAGCAGCTGGCCGACACCCTGGCCACCAGCCAGGCGAAGGGCAGCCTCAACCTGCTGGACGTGCTGGAGGCCATGCCCGGCAAGAGCGCGTCGGTGGACCTGCAGCGGGTGATCCTCGCCATCGATCGCGTCACCAACCAGCAACGCCTGGGCCAGTCCCTGGTGACCTCCCAGCCCCCGGCCGCGATCAACCCGGCCCTCAGCCAGACGGGGCCACGGGCCGTGAAGCGCCAGGAGCTGGCGATCCCCGTCACGCACCGCCCCAATCCCCTGCAGGTGGTCACGATCCAGCCGGAAACGGGCGCCAACGGCCGCCTGGTGCTGATCTCCCATGGCCTCTGGGACGACCCGGAGAGCTTCGAGGGCTGGGGCCGGCACCTGGCCAGCTATGGCTACACCGTGCTGCTCCCCCGCCACCCCGGCAGCGACAAATCGCAGCAGCAGGCCATGCTCTCCGGCGAGACGCCGCCCCCCAAGCCGGAGGACCTCAAGCTGCGGCCCATGGACATGAGCGCGGTCATCAATGCGGCTGCGGCGGGCAGCCTGGCGTTGCCAGCGGGCCTGCGCACCGACAACGTCGTGGCGATGGGCCAGTCCTATGGCGCCACCACGGTGTTGCAGCTGGCCGGGGCCCGACCCAGTGCGGGCCTGCTCAACCGCTTCTGCAAGGACGTCACCAACCCCGCCCGCAACGTCAGCTGGGTGCTGCAGTGCAGCTTCCTCACCTCCGCCGACCAGGCCGGCCTGGCCGACCCCCGCATCAAGGCGGTGGTGGCAGTCAGCCCGCCGATGTCGCTGCTCTTCGACCAGGGCTCGGCCCGGGCCATGGGCGCCCGGGTGCTGCTGGTGAGTGGCAGCCGCGACTGGGTGGTGCCCTCGGGCCCTGAGGCGCTCACGCCCATGGCCCTGGAGGCGCGCAACGCCGGCGGCGGCCACCGGCTGGTGCTGGCCAAGGATGGCGACCACTTCAACCTGCGCTCCTCCTATGAGCAGGGGGGCGGTGCCCTGCGGGGGCTGCTGCTGGCCTGGACCGACGGCGCCTTTGCCGCCGGAGCCGCCGCCGCCCCCGGACCGAGCGCCCCTTCGTTGCTGCCCACCGATGGCTGGGGCGACATGGAGTTCCCCCTGGTGGATGTCACCGCCAACCTGCCCACCCTGCCGATCGGCTTCGCCTTGCCGCTCGGACCCAACCAGCCGTGACGGCCCCGGCCCGGCCCCTGTCGCGCCGACCGGGCGGGTTCCGTAATCTGGGTCCTCCTTCGGAGATCCGGACCTGGCCCAGGCCATGACAGACACGCTGGCACCCACGTCCGCTCCCGTGGCTTCCACCACGCCCGTGCCTCGGCTCAGCGTCCCCCGGGAGTACCTCGATCCCCCCGCCGCCTGGAACCCCACGGTGGGCCTCTTCCTGGCGGGCTACGGCCTGGCGGGCCTGACGATCTGGGGCTGGTTCGTGGGCGGCTGGCCCCTGCCACCCCTGCTGGCCCTGGGCTTCCTGGCCCTGCACCTGGAGGGCACCGTCATCCATGACGCCTGCCACAACGCCGCCCATCCCAACCGCATCTGGAACGCGGTGATGGGCCATGGCGCCGCCCTGCTGCTGGGCTTCAGCTTCCCGGTGTTCACCCGGGTGCATCTGCAGCACCACGCCCACGTCAATGATCCCAAGCTCGATCCCGACCACATCGTCAGCACCTTCGGGCCCCTGTGGCTGATCGCGCCGCGGTTCTTCTATCACGAAGTTTTCTTCTTCCGCCATCGCCTCTGGCGCCACAACGAGCTGTTCGAGTGGGTCCTGGCCCGCACCATCTTCGTGCTGATTGTGGTGGCGGCCGCCCGCCACAACTTCCTGCCGTTCGTCTTCAACTGCTGGTTCGCCCCGGCCCTGATGGTGGGCGTCACCCTCGGTCTGTTCTTCGACTACCTGCCCCACCGGCCCTTCCAGTCCCGCAACCGCTGGCACAACGCCCGCGTCTATCCCAGCAGGCTGATGAACTGGCTGATCATGGGCCAGAACTATCACCTGATCCACCATCTCTGGCCGTCGATCCCCTGGTTCGAATACCAACCGGCTTATCACGCCACCAAGCCGATTCTGGATGCCAAGGGTTCACCCCAGCGGCTTGGATTGTTCGAAACCCGAACCGACAGCCTCAACTTCCTTTACGACATCTTCCTGGGCGTGCGCTCCCACAAGAAGCGTCGCAGCCGGCTTCGGCCGATCGCCAGGCTGATGCCCACCCGCCATGCCCGCCGGCGGGTGCTTGAGCTGTTGCACCGCACCGCCGTATCGCCGGTGCGCTAGTCGCCCAGGATCTTGGGCACGCGGAAGAAATCCCCCTCCCGCTGGGGCGCCAGGGAGAGCAGCTCCTCCCGCACCGGGGTGGGGTCCACCGCGTCGGGCCGGGTCACGTTGACCACCTCCACCGCCCGCGTGGTGGGAGGAACGCCTTCGGTGTCCACCTGCTCGAGGTGGGCGACGTAGTCGAGGATCCGCTCCAGCTGAACGGTGTAAGTGGCGATCCGCTCCTCGGGCAGGGCCAGGCGGGCCAGCTGGGCCACCTTGCGCACATCCTCGGCCGTGATCCGCTCCATCGTCGCGCTCGTCGTCGTCGTCCGAACCTAGCCGCGGCCGTCGCCGCCTCAGCTGGCTTCCGCTTCCGGCCCCAGGAAATCGGCCAGGTCGTCGGCCAGGGCCGCCGCCGCCAGCTCCAGGAAGCGGGCGCCGTGGTCGGCCGTGGCCAGGAACGGGTCGGAGCCCATGCGGCCGTCGGGATGGCGGCGGCGGAAGTCCTCGGGGCCGTGGATCGGCCCGGCGGGGGCCGCCTCCGGCAGGGGCCGCTGCTTGGCGTTGAGGCTGGGCTCCAGGTGCAGGGTGAGGGCGATCTCGCTGGGGGTGGCGTGGTGCCCCTCCCGGTCGCCGTAGCGATCGCGGGCCTCGCGCATCACCGGGCCGGCGGTGAACCAGTTGGCCAGACGGCAGCGCAGCCGCTCGGCGCCCGGCAGCCCCCTGGCCGCGGCCGTGCCATAGGCCTGGGCGAAGGCGGCCCTGGCCGTGGCGATGTTGCCGCCGTGGCCGTTGATCACGTAGATGCGCTCGAAGCCGTGACGGGCCAGCGAGAGCACCACGTCATGGAGCACGGCCAGCAGGGTGGAGGGCTGCAGGCTGATGGTGCCGGCGAAGCCCAGATGGTGCTCGGCCATGCCGAAGGCCTGGGCGGGTGTCACCAGCACCCCGGTGCGGCGACCCACCTCCAGGGCCACGGCCTCGGCGGTGAGGGCGTCGGTGCCGATGGCGCCGGTGGGCCCGTGCTGCTCGGTGGACCCCAGCGGCACGATCACCCCCCGGCAGCGGGTCAGGTAGTCCTCCACCTCGGGCCAGCTGCGCAGCTGCAGCCGGATCGCCTCGTTGCTGGCGACGGGGCCCGGAACCGTGCTGGGGCCTGGGGCAGTGCTGGGCATTGATCGGGTCATGGTGAACATGGCGACAGGCGCCGTGCTGCCTAGGATCGACCCTATCCGCGGCGTCACGATGCTGCATCGCAAGCTCGACCGATTTCGCCTGGAGCAGCGACCGGTCTGGGTCTACCTGCTGGACCAGCAGCGCTGGATCGAGAGGGCCCTGGTGGTGGAGATCGAGGGCGATCTGGTCACCCTCCGCTTCGACGAGGAAGACGGCGACGAGCGCCACAGCTGGGAGGAGAGTGTCCGACTGGCCTCGATCGGAGCCGTCAGCACCCGCCTGGCCTCGGTGAGCCTCTCCGCCGATGCCGACGACCTGCCCACCACCGGCGACTGCCCCGAGGCTGAACGGCTGGGGAGTTCCTGATCCCTGGCGCGATGGCTGGCGGCCGGCTTGCCTGCCTCAGTGGGCGGTGCCGTTGCCGTCGTAGTCGTCGGTGTCGTAGTAGCCACCCTTGGTGCCGAAGAACAGGGTGGTCAGCACGAACAGGCCGCTGACGGCCAGAAGCACGGTGCCGAGGTTGAAGCTGGCGGTTTCCATGGAGGGGTGTGGATCGGCGGGCGAAGGGCTGTTCACCGCTGCTGTCAGTGTGGCCCGCAGACGCGTCAACGGTGCGCAGGGGAGAGCTGTCGTCCGCTTCCCCGCACCGTGGCCGGGTCCGCGGGGGTGCAGGAGGGGTGGCCGCTGAGCAGCGCGACATCCTGGGCGTAGAGATCGCGGATCGAAGCGATCAGGGACGGACACAGGGCCCTGCGCGCTTCATCCGCCAGACCCCGCTCCGAGGCGTTGACGTTCACCTGGCTGGCTTCGGTGACGAAGCCCTTCTCCTGAAGCCATGAATCCATCCGGCTCAGATGGTTGACCTCGTCAACGATCAGGTGACCGGATTCGTCGTACAACCACCAGCTCTGGGGCCTGAAGATGAAATCGATCCGATGCGGACGCTGCTGAAACAGCCAGTCCTCACAGAAGGTCCGAAAATCCGTCAGCGCCCAGCGGGGTGGCCTGTGCAGCGGAAACTGGGACACCAACTCCGTGCCGCCACGGAGGGAGAAGCAGTAGGCCGAAATCAGCCGCTCGACAGGACAGCGAACAAAGGCGACGGATGTCCGGGCGGCATAGTCGGCAGTGCCCAGAAGCTTGCGTCGGATGAAGTCGGCGTAGAGATGGCCGAGGGGCCTGCCGTGAATCAGGGTGGAGGCATAGGTGCCCCCGCACCTGGGGACGTGCACAAAGATGTACCTGGACTTGAGATAGTCGAGGCGAGACTTCAGGCCTGTCCGGGTGAAGCGCAGCCGATCGAGAGTGGAGTAGCGCTTCGCCATGGCCGCCCAACGTTATGCCTCGGTTAAGGCCTGGTTAAGACGTCTGTCCCGGCCCCTGCCGTACCAACGGACACGGTTGCAAAAATGAGAATGGTGATCAGCCATCGCGACCCTGCCGCCCAGGCCCTCCCCCCGCCCTTCTTCGCCCGCCCCGCCGAGGTGGTGGCCCCGGAGCTGATCGGCTGTCTGCTGTTGCGGCGCCAGGCGTCGGGCGCCCTGCTCTGGGGCGTGATTGTCGAAACCGAGGCCTACTGCCAGAGCGAGCCGGCCTGCCACGGCCACCGCCGCCGCTCGGCCAGCAACGACACCCTCTTCGGCGAGCCCGGCCGCTTCTACGTGTACCTGACCTACGGCGTGCACCACTGCGTCAACGTGGTCACCGGCCGGTCTGACTGGGCCAACGGGGTGCTGCTGCGGGCGGCGGCCCTGCCGGGGGCCCCGGAGCGGGCGGCGGCCGGCCCCGGCCTGCTGGCCCGCTGCTTCGCCATCGACCGCCGTCAGGACGGCCTGATCGCCACGCCGGCCTCTGGCCTGTGGCTGGCCCCGCGGCCGCCCGGGCTGGCGGCGCTGCTGGAGGGGTCGGGGCCGCAGGGGGAAGCGCCGTTGCTGCAGACCCAGCGCATCGGCGTCTCCCAGGGGCAGGAACTGCCCTGGCGCTGGTACCTGCGCGCCAGCCGCAGCGTCAGCCGGCGGGCCCGCGGTGATCGCACGCCCCGCCACGATGGGCTCGCCGACCTGCTGGCCTCTACGGTTGGGTCGTTCGACGGGAGCAGAACGCCTTGAGCGGCTGGAGTCACCGCCACGTGCTGGACCTGGCGTCCTTCTCGGTCGACGACTTCGCCACCGTTCTCGAACTGGCCCAGCGCTTCCGGGCCCTGCCGGTGGCCGGGGCGCGCCGCCTGCCCGCCCTCCAGGGCCGGCTGATGACCAGCCTCTTCTTCGAGCCCAGCACCCGGACGCGCAGCAGCTTCGAGCTGGCCGCCAAACGGCTCTCGGCGGAGGTGCAGAGCTTCTCGCCATCGTCGAGCTCCCTCAGCAAGGGGGAGAGCCTGCTCGACACCGCCCGCACCTACGTGGCGATGGGGGCCAATATCCTCGTGGTGCGCCACCGCTGCGCCGGGGTGCCCCACAGCCTGGCCCGCGACCTCGACCGCTGCGGCGAGCGGGTGTCGGTGCTCAGCGCCGGTGATGGCCTGCACAGCCACCCCAGCCAGGGCCTGCTCGACCTGTTCACCCTGGCGCGCCACTTCGAACCCGAGGCCCCTTCCCCCGAGAGCCTGCGGGGCCGCCGCATCGTCATCGTCGGCGATGTGCTCCATTCCCGGGTGGCCCGCTCCAACCTCTGGGCCCTCACCGCCTGCGGCGCCGACGTGGTGCTCTGCGGGCCGGCCACCCTGCTGCCCAATTGCTTCGCCGACTTCGTTCTGGCTCCGCCGCCGGGCCAGGGGGCCGATCCGGTGGCCGCCCGGGGCCGGGTGCGGGTCGAGCGGCGCCTGGAGGAGGCCCTGCCCGGGGCCGATGCCGTCATGACCCTGCGCCTGCAGAAGGAGCGGATGCAGCAGCACCTGCTCACCAGCCTCGACACCTATCACCGCCAGTACGGCCTCAGCCACCGGCGCCTGGCCCTCTGCGGCGACGCCGTGCCGGTGCTGCACCCCGGCCCGGTGAACCGGGGGGTGGAGATTGCCGGCGAGCTGCTCGACGATCCCGGCCGCAGCCTGGTGGAGGAGCAGGTCCGCAACGGCATTCCGATCCGGATGGCCCTGCTCTATCTGCTCGCCGCCGTCTGAGGGTTCAGGCGGCCTGCGGGTTGCGACGGCCCCTCAGAGCAGCTTGAAGCCATCCAGCAGCAGGCCGTAGAGCAGGCCCATGCGGGCCATGTCCAGCACCTGCAGCCGCAGCTTCAGCGGCTGGGCCAGCAGCCTGCGCCGCAGCCGGGCCGCTACCTCAATGGCCAGCACGCACACCAGGGCGCCGAGGGGATCGAACAGGGCGAGGGCGCCGGTGATCGAGCCGACGCTGCCGCCGATCACGAACCCGCCCAGCAGCACGATCAGCAACAGGGAAAGGCGGCGCCAGGGGTTCTGGGCCCACGCCTCAAGCAGGTTGCCGGACTGGGTGATCCGTTGCTGGAATCGGGTCTGCTGGAAGCGGGGAGGCAACGGTGCGAACCTGCCGCTGGGTGGAAAGGGGAGCAGGGGGCTCAACACCCAAGGGTGGAAAGCCGCTGGCGGTGATCCCCATCACCCGGCCCAATCCCTGCGATCTCTTGTCTACACCATCTCTGGCGTCTTGACAGCATTTTCCCCCCACCGATAGGGGATGCCAATAAAAAAGCCCGAGGCCGAGGCCCGGGCGGGGTGATGGGGACGACACCAGCAAACCAATCTCCAGCGGGTCGGGCAAGGGGGGGCAGCCGCTGACCGGAGCGTCCCTGCGGGGGCTTGACGGGTGGCGTGGGCGTTCTCAGACGTCCCGGTTCAGCCGTCCCCGTCCTTCTTGCGGGATCCCTTGCCTTCCAGCAGTTCCAGCAGGGCCTCCATCTGGGCCATCACACCCCGCACCTCACCGGCCTCCGGCAGCAGGCCGTCCTCCATGACCCCCTGGTGCATCTCCCGCAGCTCCTGGCGGATGTAGCGCAGATGACTGACAACCTGTTCGCGCTTGGACTGCGACATTGAGCGGGCCCCTGATCAACCCCCTCTTTTACCCCATCGCCGATTCACTTCCTTCCGAAACGCTCCTTGGCCTGCTGGTAGAAGGCGAGATCCACACCCTCGAGGCCGGCCTCGCGGGCCAGGGATTCGATCCGCCGCCGGATGATCGGCCGCACCACGAACGGGATCTCCTTCAGGCTGGTTTCCGCGTCGCTGCTCCAGTTCATCGGCAGGGGATCGGGACGGGTCGGGGTTGGGCCGGCAGCCGCCGGGACACCCCGCAGGACGTTGGCAGGCCCGGGCGGGGAGAATGGTGGATGGAGAATAGGGGAAACGGGGGTTTGGGGTGAGATTCGCTGAGACCCCTTGCTATGACTAGACCGGATTTTGGGGGTTTCAGGGGTTCTGCACCCACCCCTGCACCCAAAGTTGCACCCATGGGTCGGTCGCGATCTCCACATTCCGTCACGGTGTGCGTGCCCACCGACAACGCCGCTGGACAGGGCTGAGGCTGGGAGGGCGTCCATTTGCCTCTAGGAGCCCCCTGGGAGCCCCCTGGGAGCCCTCTTGGGTCATGCAGGGCTCTTCCTCCCCATCGCCTTGGCCCGCGCCCTGCTGCCGGTTCCTGGCTAGGGGGTCCCCTTCAAGTTCACGCCGGCCAGCTTCCACTCCCACGCTGCAACCAGCCCCAGCCAGGCCCATGAGCTGAAGCAGATCCACTCCACCGGCTACGGATCCCGCGTTAAGCGAGAGCTAGGCAGTGCCTTCGGGAAGCCGCCCTATGCCCGCGACGAGTGGGCGCTGAGATCGGGGGTAGGTGCTGGAGATCGGCAGCGAGATCGAGAACCGTGCCGCCTATCTCAGTCACTGGATCGAGCTGCTCAAGGAGTCGCCATAGATGCTGTCCATGTGCTCAGCGAAGTTCGGCAGGCGGCGGATCTGATTTGTCCGGGGGGCTGGGCAAATGCAGCCTCAGGCTTAGGCCCATGCTTCTTGAAGATCCCTCTACCTGCGGTTGCGGGATCACCAAGCCTCGCTGGTGACAGGAAGCAGACCTTACGCAGGGGTCGAAGGCGCCGCTGTCACTTGGTCGTACCGGGCGAATTCCTGTGTATGCAACCATGCTGCCCAGCCTTTAGTCGTGTCCCAGTAGGGACGCGAGAGTGGGTTTATCCAGGGGCAATCTGTGATGTCCTCATCTAAGGAGATTGCAGGGCAATCTCAGTTTTCAATTGAGAGGAGGTACGTTCGCGGAACCCGGGCGGCTGGCTACGGGTGATGGCAATGCCCCAAGATGGCTTTCATGCCTGCAACGCGATTAGTTGAAAATTACTTATAGATCGAGTGTTGCGCCCAGTCGCGCACGGCCCAAGCAAGACTCTAGCTCTTTCCTTGTCATAAAGTTTGCTCTGACGCCGACAATCTTCATAATCACTGCGCCAGTGATTCCTTGAAGGCTACGGATTTCGGAATTGGCTATATCAATGGATCCCCCATGGCTTACCTTGCTTCGCTTGTCGTACATTGAAGCGAGAAAGTCAAAAAGTCTCACTCTCTGGCCTAGATCCTCTTTCCCGATGAGCAATGCTGCACTCTCAGATAAGCCAATGCGGAATGGCCTTCCGTCTGTGGGGTTCAACAGGCATTCAAGGGCTGTAATCAATGAAAGCAACTGCTGCTGTGGCTGAGAGTCAGATTGCGCTTTCCCAGCCCACTGTATAGCCACCAAGATTCGGTTCTCAAGCTCTGTCCGTGTAGGGTTTGCGATGATTTCACTGAAGCTCTTTAGTGAGTTTCCATGAAGCTCTAAGAATTCTTTGTCGACCTTGAATGGGAGATGCCGGCCAGATGATGGGAAATCCGTGTTAAATGATCCATCTTCAGAGAAGACGAAACTACTGTACGCGGCCTTCGAAAAATTCCCTGGGAGCCCTAGGCCCACATACTCCGGAAAATCCTGAGTATACGGAGCAAAAAATCTCAAGACGTTCAATACCATGTCGATAGCGTCTAAGGCATTGACGCGAGCCTGATCGACTTCAGCAATCGATTTAGAAAAGGCAAGCGTGTCGAAAGCGCCCAATCTCTCTTCAATCACTTTTCGATAATGTAAAAGCCAGTGCTGTTTCTCGTCGTCTGAAAGCTTCATGGTCAATATCGTTTTCTCGGCACGCTCCCTAAGATGATCTAGCTGTTGCTGGTCAGCAGGCCTGAAGGTGATGCTACCAAGATGAAGCTCCTCAACTTCAAGCTTAAGGCCTTGAATCGGCATCACGCACTCCTGAACCTTTTGAAAACTCTGAAGATGCTCGACGAAGTTCTCCAGTTGCGGGATTAATGATTCGGGTGTCTGCGATGACAGCGCCGCTAGGATTTTCCTGAGCTTTGTAGAGATGTATTTCTCGGAGAACTTGCCCTCCCATTCCGGCTGGCATTGAATGTTTGTGGTGAGCCTTGTAAAGGTGGCCACCGCTTCTGATCCAGATATGATAAAAACCTGGTCTTCATGTATGCACTCGATCATCCCGTCGTCCATTAGCGTCTCGGGATTGATGGGCTTGTTCGTCGCCTTGATGGATTTTATTGCCTTGATAATCAAGTTGATATGCTTGCCTGGCCGTTGGCGTTGGGCTTTCATTCTCGTATAGCAAGATCTAAGGGGTGCAGGAGGCCTTGGTCGAACGGCAAAGGTACTGGGTGCTGCCGTTGCTTTTCTGGACCTCCTGCCAATAGAAGCCGCCTGGACTGGGCTTGCCTTCGGCAACCACTTTTGTGCTGGCTGGCAGTGGAACCAAGGTGAGTGTTGCCACGGCCGTTGCAAGCAGGACTGGGAAGCGCATCGTGCAGGATTTGGCTCAGGCCATTCTCGCCGTGCCGCTGACCGCCCACGGGAACCCTGTAACCAATCGCGCCACCACCATGGACCGCTTCCTGTGGCACATCGACCCCGACGGCTGGCCCCTCGAATGCATCGACACCCACACCGGCCAGCACGTCCCCGTGGTCACTGGCCGCCCTGAGGAGCTGGCTCAAGCCGGTGGCAGTCACCCCATAGCCTGCTTGTATCCCAGGGTGGCGGGGGTGGTCTGGGGTCTTGGTGGAGGGCTGTGCACTGAGAGTTCCGGCTCCAAAACCATCTGAAATGACAGTGTTGCCACTCCTCATCCCCTTCGTAGCGCCCTTCCAAGCACAACCGGGTTGATAGGGATCGTGATGGCCCGAAGCAGACGCTGTGGATCGGAGCAGGTGATCGTTGGCCAGGGCCAGCTGACTACTTCTGAGACATGAAGCCGGTGCAGGGCCACTTGCATGGCCTCCGCAGGGCGGTCTGCGAGAAGAAGCTCCCGCCACCGCTTGCGGTCGCCATCAACAGGTACATGCTCCCCGAAGCGCCACTGGTTGAGGAGCAGCCCCACCATGTAATCGGCGGGCAGCCAGGGGATCTCCTCTTGCGGCTGAGGGTCTGGGGGAAGCCCTTCTCGATCAATCCATGCCAACCCGGCCTCTAGATCGTCCACCAAAGCCTCATCCAGACGGCCTTCCAGGAGCAAATGCACATCGTCCAGCGAGGCGTAGGGATGGCGGGTGGCCAAGGCCATGCCCAGGCGCCATTCGGGGCCTTCCAGCTCCCGCCCAAGCAGAACGAACCACTCGGGGGGGAGTTCTTTTCGACGGAAGCGGAACCGATTCAGCTGCTTGTCCTCAGCATTGAGGTTCTCCTGCCGGCGCCAAGTGACCAAGTGGCGCAGCAGCGCCGCGAAGGAACCGCCGCCACCGGATAGGAACTCCAGCTCGGCCACGACCCGCTCAGCGGCGTGGCGGTAGCTGGCGGGGGTGGATGGATCACTGGCGCGCCAACGCAGGGTGGAGGCGAATCCAGCGACACTGGCCAGCGAATCGGTACGGTCCTCGCGGCCGTCGGCCAGGGGGAACACCTCGATCAGCGAGGGAATCTTGGTGCTCTGGCCCACCCTGGGTGGGAAGCAGTAGCGGGCGAAGCCGGAGAGAGCCCTCTCCCGACCTAGCTGGGAGGCGAAGAGAGCGAAATCGGTTCCTGTGACCAATTGGCGGGGCAGGGGCAACTGGGCTTTCCCGTCAAGTGCAGCACGCACTTCATGGAGCGGGACTGGCTCATCCCAGATCGGGCACCACAGTTCTTCGGAACGCTGGCCCTTGTTCTCCAGCCAGCTGCTAGAGGGGTGGCCAGAGGAGTTGTGGGTCACTGCCAGGGTGAAGCTCGCTTGCCGGACGCCCCCCTCGCCCTGCTCGTCCTGGTGGGAGGTAAGGGCATAGCCTTGGAAGAAGGTCATTCCTTCCGCCAACAGGATCAGCTCAGCGGGGTTGGAGGTGGTGGTTTGTGTATCGCTAACGGCCACCCGGTAGCCCTGCTGGCCATCGCCACGGCCGGCGGGGTCATAGGTGAGTGTGTTGCCGGCACTGACCAGGACCCCAGGAGCACTGGAGCCGAAAATCGCTGCGTGGAAGTGCTCCGCCTTGGCGATGGCAAGAGATTTCACAAACTGTTCGCCGAAATCGGCTCCCAGGAAGCCTGCGGTTCCTCCCAATAAGGCTGGGTATCGGACGATTGGCTTCCCCTTGGAGTCGGTCGTGGGGACAGCGCAGACCTTCAGCCATGAGGCGAAGGCATCGCTGTCGGCCTCGGCACTGAGGCGGGTGAAGGCCCGGATTTTCTCTTCGCCCTTGACACTTCCACCACGGACGTATTCCGGCATCACCCGAGCCGCCACAGCCGCTACCCGCCGCAGTTCCTCGAAGCGTTCGCCATCAAGTGCAGCAATCGCTGAAGGGACCTCACAATTCAGGAAGCCGGGGCCACCTCCTTTAGGCTTGTTCCATGGAGTGATGCAAGGGGAAGGGCGATAGAAAGTCGCAAAGAAATCGACCAGGTTCGAAGGATTCGCGGTGCACTCTAGATAGAACCGTCCCTCTCCCCAATAGCCACAGGCATTGGGGTCCAGCTGGCTATTCACCACTCGGAGTAGGCCCAAGGCGGAGAGATAGCTGGAGAGGGGAGAGACAGTAAGACTCGTTTCCATAGAGACAGCATTGACGGAGTGGGCAGGGTTGTCAACTTCCCCAGATGGAGGAACCATCTGGAACATGGCGGGCGCGCCATGCACGGGTGCGGCGCCACTCGCAGTTTCGACTTCCTCAGACTGAAAAACCATCCTTAACGGCGCATCGTTGCTGGCCAGCGTGTCGAACTCATAGTTACAACTTCCCCAGATGGAAGAACCATCTGGAACCCGTTGGTGGTGTCCTGAAGCACCTGGGCAACCCAGTTTCAACTTCCCCAGATGGAACATCCATCTGGAACCGTCCTGGAAGGTGTCGTGGTCCATCGTGCGTTAGCCATCTCAACTTCCCCAGATTGAAGAGCCATCTGGAAAGAGACAGAGGACGAGGATGGGCGGCCCTACTGGATCGGCTAGTTTCAACTTCCCTAAATGGAAGATCCATCTAGAACCCAACGTATAGGAGTACGAGGGTCTCCGGCCTGGCTAGTTTCAACTTCCCCAGATGGAAGTACCATCTGAAGTCTCCTACATCGAAACGCTGGTTCGCAACGACATCATGTTTCAACTTCCCCAGATGGAAAATCATCTGGCACTTCGGCGGAATGTTCTCAAATACCCGGGTGGTGTGCAAGTTTCAACTTCCCCAGAAAACTTAGTCATCTGGAGTGACGAGCGGGCGGCGATGTTAGGGGGTTTCCCATTCCGATTTCAACTTCCCCAATTGGATGAACCAGCTGGAGCGGCGACTTGAACATCGCATTGTAGTCATTCCCGGTTATCTGGTTTCAACTATCCCAGAGGGAAGAACCATCTGGAGCTCCAGGCATCTAGGTCATTGCCCTGCAGGTCAACGTTGCTTCAACTTCCCCAGATAGAACACTCATTTGGAGGGTGTCGATCTGCGCCCCGCTCGCCGGGTACACGTTGTTTCAACTTCCCCAGACAGAACACTCATCTGGAACGGCTACATGCTGCAGGGCCTGACTGCGACCTTCTAGTTTCAACTATCCCAGACAGAACACTCATCTGGTGCGGCCTACATCGTCGCCCGCCGGCGGTACGTTACCCAGTTTCAACTATCCCAGATAGAACACTCATCTGGAGCTGCATCTCTGAAGCCGATTGCACTGCGAGGACTCCCATGGCGGATCGCGCGCAGCTCTCCTGAAGGTCAGTACCGGCCGCTGATCTCCTGCCTCCGATCGCCCGAAAAGCCGTGCGGTGAATGGCAGCGCGGAGCTCCTCGACGTCATACGGGATCTCAGCGGTGGGAGCAGGTGCTCGCTCACGCCACTACCTCAAGCCGGCCGACCCCGAAGTGCCGTCCCCAGCCGATGCCCAGCACGGGTAGAGGATTCTCCGCCTCCAATTCGACGTGGTAGCCCAGGGAAGATGCCGCTTTCCGCTCTCCCCGGGCGACGATTCGCTTCTCATCAACCACCTCGAGAATCCGTGCGGCGATCTGGCCCCGATCGGGATGCGCCACCGCTACCCGGTCTTCATGCTCCTGCCACTGGAAAGAATCCGAGGCCAACTTCCCCTGCTCCCCCAAGCCCCAGAGAAGGGACTGGATCGCCTGGGCGGCAGGGGAGCGATGGAGCTTGCCTGGCCTTGGGGTCGTAAATAGCAGCATCGGAGTGGCCGTACGCAGCATCCTGCCCGTAGGGATGCCGGCAGCATCCAGCCGCATCAGACGCAGCGGCACTTGAACACCACCGCGACCGTAGAGGCGTTGGAGGGAGCGCAGCGCCTCAATCTCCGCCTCACTGAAGGGCTGGGGGCTGAGCACTTCCAGCAGGGTGAGACTGCCATTTTCTTCCTCCCAGCGATACCAAGCCCGCTGGTCTTCCCCGAGCGGCTGACCACCGACCAACCCTGAGAAGAGCGAGGAGGATGGGGCGAGCTGGAGCAAAGCCCTGTGCACCCTGTCCGTCCACGCGATTCCCGCTGAGGCCGGTAAGGGATAGGGGGACAGAAATGCAAAGAGTGCCCGGTTTACCTGCCTGGGGCGGGATCCACCCGCCAGAACAGGAGGCCGCTGTGGGTCGTAGCGGTAGCTCACCCACTGCTGACCTGGAGGGGCCTGACGACCCTCCTGACGAGCCTGCTGGGGGTTCATCCTCAGCCCCTCAAGAACGTTCTCACTGCCGCAGCAGAGCACGCTCAGGGTGCCGGCGGGATCTGGAGAGCAGTTCACCGCTGGCATGGTCGGCACCACCTGCCACAGGGCGGGGTACTCGGCCCGCCCGAGGTAACTCACCCCCGCCAGGCAAGCGGTCAGCAGCCGCTCCTGCTCTGCGCTTAGCTCCACAGGCCAGCAGACGTGCAAGGCAGCACCGGCACCGAGCTGGAGATAGGAGTCGATGAAGGAACGGCGCTTGCCCTGGGCGTGGCTGTAGCCCTTGGTATCCAGCGGTGAAACCGGTTCGCAGCCATATGCGGGCCGGAAGCCCCGGATCTGGCCGTATTCCCCGTAGGGCAGGTGATAACTGGGCAGATACTGAGCCAGCAGGGACACAAGATCCTCGACGCCATCCGGCAACTGCTCTGGAGTGGCTGACAGCGCAAAGCCACCGTGCAGTACGGCCCTGAGCAGCCGCCAGGGAGAAGGTGGATACTCGACCTGCCCCTCGTACTCACTGCGTCCCCAAGGGGTGGCGCCATAGCGGCCTGAGAGGAGGGTGATCCGAAGGATCGTCGCCATCAGTCCTCCGCCTCCGCTGTAGACACCACAGCTGCAGCCACAACGGCTGCAGCCACCTCCCCGGCTCCGGTTCGGCCAGCCTTCTTCTTGGCCGCCCCGAGAGAAAGAGCGAAGTCAGTTACTGGAGGATCAGTGAACAGCCCCTGCCCCTGACAGGCGGTCAGCTGATGCTGCAGATCCCTCAGCAGTCCCTCCGGGTCGCTGAGATTCTCTGGAATATCTACGGCTTGGAAGATGCAGTGGGCCCGTAGATCGAGCGGCTCGCCCAGCAGGAGTGACAACTTCAAGAGCGCCAGCAATCGCAGTACCTCCTTGGCGCAATCTGGCAGAGGCAGGTGAGAGATGCGGCCTTCCGCCAGATAGATCGACAGTTCCACCTTCTCGGCGATGAATGACTGGTGCCGATAGGGGATATAGCCCGCACCAACCTCGGCAGCGGTAGCCTTTGCTCCCACTAGACCCTCCACATCGAAGCCCTCACCGGAGGGGAAGAGAGGATCCTTGGCCACGCCGCCGTCGTTGACGGACTGGGCACCGTGCCCCACCACCTCCGCCGACAACAGGCGGGGGGTCTTGGCGACGTTCGGATCCAGTCCCGCCAGCTGGCTGTAGAAAACCCCGTGAAGCAGCGAGTTCGGGCAGCGCCGGAAGGTCGCAGCCGCGATGCCGTTGTCGAGGATGTCAGTGGCGAGGGACTCCTGGAACGCTTTGAGTTCCTTGGCCTTGCAGAACCAACCCGAGGCCAGACGATGGGGCAGTTCCAGGCTGCTGGTGATGCGGGTGCGACCGGCAGGGTCGGTGATCGTGAGCCTCACGTAGGGCATGGCCTCGAGTCCCCCGATCACCTGGCCCGGCTGGCTGAGCAGCGTGGCCTCGATGTGATTAGCCAGGGACTGGACTGAATCCACGATCACCAGGTTTTTCCCGCTACTCGAGTCTCGGACGACGCTGTGGCCAACATCGACGAACCCCGCTGGAACGAAGGTCGGCAGGAGGGAGCGGAGGGTAAGTGTCAGATGCATGGGGTGGTTGGAACGGGGATCTGCCATCGGCGGGAGGCGCGGAGGTCTGCTTCCCGTACTGCTGCCTCCAGGGTCGCCAGGAGGAAGGGGCCGTGGGAACGCAACAGGCGCCGTACAAGAGGGGACCAGCCTTTCCCAAGCCCTTTGGTTGGGTAGGCGAGTGGCGTAGCGGGAGTGACGCCATCAACGGCAGGAAGGTCTTCGCCATCAACGACGCCGTGCAGTGGGCCATCCCGGCTTTGCCAAGGGAACGGCTCCAGCCGCAATCGCACTTTGCCGTGGTGACTCATCAGGAGATAGACGACCAACTCCTCCTCCCCTAGATGGAGGGCGGCGAGAGCCGAAGCCACCTCGTGACGGAAACCAGTTCGTGAGTGGCGAGAGCCCCAGCCCGGCGCCTTGGCCCATTGGCCATCTCCGCAACCGTTGGCGCGCATTGTTTGCTGAAAGACGGGATGGGCTTTGCCGATGTCATGCAGCCAGGCCGAGCGCACCACTTGGTCTGCCAATGGTGGAGCAATCACCAGCTCTTGGCAGAGGGAATCGGCCTCATCCCGGGCGTCTCTGAGGTGCTGGGGCAACGTGACTGGCACCGATGTCCCGAAGCTATTGCGATCCTCTGGATCCAGCTGGAGAGTCTCGATGGGAACTTCAGGCACCGGCAGCACGGTGGTGGGATGCCAGCCGAGTTCTAGGTCGTAGCCACCAGCCGAGCAGGGCACCGCAGCCATGTCCCCCACCCTCAGCTGGTTGGAGGGGATTTCTGCCCACCCATCACCGCGTGGTGACCAGACCATGGGGAAGCGCCGCTGCAGAGCCCTGAGCGGAACAGGGCAGAGCTCAAGATCCGTGGCTGGGGCCATCGACGGTCCAGGGGCCCTCCTCCAGAGCAGAGAGGCATCCCGCATCTCGCCCACCCGCAAATAGGGGGAGATGTCGATGTCTCCCTGCTCCAGCGGGTGGGTATCGAAGAGCAGCTGGAAGGCATCTGCTGTGAGGCGCTCCCCAACTCCAGGCTGGGGTGGTGCCTCAACCCCCATAAGCTCACGGACGGCCGCATCGCTCAGACCTGCCAGGCGCTGTCGGGTGGCCACCAGCTCAGCTTCTTGGTAAGGCAACGCCTCACCGTTCTCCAGCACGATCACCGCCGCATCGGTGTAAGTGTCATTTCGCCCGACCCTTCCGCACCTCTGAACAAACGACGCCCAGGGGCACAAGTCGCTCACCAGCAGGCGGGCATCAAGATCGACCCCCGCCTCGACGGTCTGCGTCGCTACCACCACACCTCGGAAGGTTCGTAGTCGGTTTTCGATCGCCTGCCGTTCCCCGCGACGGAACCGGGAATGGAGGAGCAGGCGTGGCAGGCCCATCAGACCGTCATAGATGGCCTGGGCACGCTTGACCTGATTGGCCACCACCAGCGTGAGGGTGCCTTCCTGATGGTGTTGGCGCACCAGATCAACAGGATCGGCCTTGCCAGCAAGGGTGAGGGGCTTGGGTCGGCCCACCTTGCGCTGCGCGATCGGGTGCTCGTAGTCAGCATCCCCCAACGAGAAGCGCGGGGTGCCCGTGGGCAACAGTGACGGATCAAGCGTGGCTGAGCAGAGAATCAACTCCCGTGGAGTCGGCCCGCCATACTCCTCATGCAGCTGCTGGAGTCGAATAGCGGTCCTCACTGCGGCTCCCTGCAGCTGGGTCTCATCAACGACAACCCTCACGTCAGTATTGAGAGCAGCGAAATGTCTAGGCCAGGACCATCGGGAACAGCAGTACCCCCGCATCAACTGTCGGCTCACAACCTGATCGAGGGTGCCAACAATGACCGCCTCTTGGCTCAAGGCATCAACGTAATCGTTCTCGACCTGTCCGCCACGGAGCACGAATACAGGAATCGAGGCCCCAAGGTGGGCAATGACGGCGCGACACTCTGAAGCGATCTGGCTTGTCAGGGTCCTCAACGGGAGCTGATAGACGAGCCTTCGCGGCGTGACAGCCGGCTGCTCCTGCCGATCCCATAGCCAGCCAACAAGCGTGGCGAGTGTCTTGCCAAGGCCGGTGGGGGCTTCCAGGGTTCGAATAGGGGCCGATGACTGCTCCATCCAGGCGAGCTGGAAAGGGAGGGGAGGGAAGCCAGCCGCTGAAAGAAAGAAAGACGATTGCACCCGGAGAAGGCCGGTCTACAAGGAGTAGCAGGAACTCGCCGATCCGGCCACGAACTAGAAAATCGCTCCAGCGATTTATCACCCTATTTGGGGTCCCATTTTGTTGGGAGGTTCTCCTACGCGGCGAGAACTTATTCCCCCCCCCCCATGGCCCTACCCTTCGGCGCTGCCTGTGATGGTGCCAGCCAGGCGAATGGCCAGGCAATCAGATCGGCCGAGGATGTTGCAAGTAGTGACCACTTCCACCTGCTAGTGATAGATTGAGCCTGGCAGACAGCCCAGCCGAGATACAGGCGGGCCTGCCACCAGCACTCACTATCACCAGCCCGTCGAGGCGGCACTCAGGTTCGAGGCCTGGGGCTGGTCTTGCCCGCCGGACGCCGACATTCCCGGCCGGGCACCACCACTGATGAACACCACCGACACCGACCGTGCGCTCCTGCTGGCCCTGGTCGCCCTGGCCGTTGCCATCGAGGCTTTGGCCGTGCTGATGCGCCCGCTGGTGGCCCACGGGCTGGCCCTGCTGCTCACCCTGGCCGGTTGGCGCCCATCCAGCTCCTGGCCCGCCTCAGGTGAGCTACAGGAGCGCATGGAGGCCGCTGCCACGCCATCCGTCCTCCCGGCCACCGCGCCCGCTCCAGAGGCTGCTGGGGGCCAGCTGGTGGCCTTACCCGTCCGGGAGCTGCGCCAGCTGGCCCGTGCTGCCGGCCACCGCTCTCTGGCCCGCTCTGGCCGCCGTCAGCAGCTGCTCGAGGCCCTGACCTGAGCAGCGCCGCATCGACCACCACCACCCACGCCATGCCCACCACCAACGCACCACCTCCTGCCACCACCCCACCCGTAACGAGCGAGGGAACCGACCAATCCGTAACAGCACCACCACCGGCCCGTAACGCCCCGCTCCAGCTGGTGGCCTACTACCGCGTCTCGACCGACCGCCAGGGCCAGAGCGGCCTGGGGCTTGATGCGCAGCGACTGCGGATCCAGCAGCTCGCCGCCGACCGTGGCGCCCAGCTGGTGGCCGAGTTCACCGAGGTTGAGAGCGGCAGGAAGAACCACCGGCCGGTGCTAGCCCAGGCCCTGGCCGAGGCCCGCAGGCTCAATGCCGCCGTGGTGGTGGCCAAGCTCGACCGGCTGGCCAGGGATGCTGAGTTCGTGCTGCGGCTCAGCAGGGAGGCCCAGGCCAATGGGCTGGCCGGGTTCCTGTTCTGCGACCTGCCGGAGATTGATGCCACCACCAGCGCCGGCCGGTTGATCCTGTCCGTCATGGCCTCGGTTGCCGAGTTCGAGAGCAGGCGCATCAGCGAGCGCACCAGGGAGGCGATGGCCCAGGCGAAGGCGAAAGGGGTTCGCTTCGGGGCTGCAAGGCCCAAGGCCGCCGCTGCCAACGCTGCTCGCCGCCAGCAGGCCACAGAGGCGGCCGAGAGGCTGCGAGGGATCCTGCTGCCCATGGCGGCGTCGGGGGCCTCACTGAGGACCATGGCAGGGGCCCTGGAGGCAGCTGGCGTCGTCACTGCCGGCGGTGCATCCCGATGGCAGCCGACCCAGGTTTCCAGGGCGCTCCAGCGGCTGGGCCTGTGCCCGCGCCAGGGCCCGCTGCTTCCTCTGGCGGGATAGCTCCACCGCACAGCGCCGCCGATAGGTTTCCAGCCTTCGATCCGTGCCGTGATGGGCCAGCGAAAGCGTCACCGCTATGAGCAACCGGGATTGCCGGGAACGGGCTTGTCCGTGGAGCGGTACGGCCCCGAGCGGCCTGGGCCGACGCTGGAGGTGCTGGAGCAGGGCCAGCTGGGGGTGGAGCCCCTCGGGCCACTGTTCGAGGGCACAGCGCCGGAAGGGGATGGGGAGCCTGGCTGAGTTCCCTACCCGGCTCAGCGGCAGCGCACCGGGAATCCCCGGTGCGGTGACCAGCGCCTGGGAGCTGCTGGAGGGCCTCAGGCGGCTTTCTGGGAGTTGCCCTGCTCCAGCTGCTGGCGGAGCCCTTCCAGGCGGTTGAGCTTCGCTTGCTGGGCATCGTGCGCGACGACCAACTGAGCCAGCTCCAGTTCCTCAGCCGCCGCCCTGGCCTCGGCCTCGACGCCGGCAAGCTCCCTGGCGAACGGCATCAGCCGGTCCCCGATGGCCGACTGGAACTGATCGAGAACCCAACCCCTTCGGGTCTTCCCGCCCACCGAAGCCAGGCCAGGGTGGATCAGGAAGTACAGGCGGGCGGAATGGGGGGCACGGGTCGCAGGGTCTGGCATCGACGCCCTTTCCTTGGCCGACAGCTCGTGGAGGGGGGGCGCCGTGCAGCGCACCACAAGGCCCACCCGGCGGAGGCGCTGGATCGAGCTGCAGACGCACCCGGGGATCGCTTGATGCTCGGCCGCCATCTCTGACGCCGAGGACCACACCCTGCCGGTGCTGGTGTTCATCCGGGCCACCATCGCCTGCAGAAGGAACATCGCGCGGGTGGTCAGCTCCCTTTTGAGCACCAGCCTCTCCACCGCCAGCAGTCCCAGCCGATGGAACATCACGAAGTCCGTGAGCCTCTCGTGGTCGAGAACAGTCACCGGGCCAGGTATCCAGAACGGGTCTGTATGAATACTTACGCACTCGTTGAAGCAAGTACACCTCGCCATCGCCACTGCACCTATGCGTCGCCGCACCACTGGATGTGATGCAGGCCGATGGAATGGGGCCCAGGGAGGTGGTTTGCACGGTTTGGGGGTTTGCACGGTCCTCTCCCACTCATTCGTGCAAACCGGGCAAACCGTGCAAACCGTGCAAACCCCATAGGGACAGAGTTTTGACGGAACCTCTCTTTACTGATGAGAGACCCATGCACGGTTTGCACAGTTAAAACGGTTTGCACGGGCAAGTAGGGGACAAACCGTGCAAACCCTCTGTGGCTTGGTTCAGGCATCCTGCACCGGGATGTAGGTGGCAGCAGGACGGCCTCCATCGGGGGCCGATTCGGTCGGGATGGTCTTGATAGCCAACCGTTTCTGGACCAGAGCTCCCAGGGTGTCCTGGGCCCGCTGACGACTCAGGTCGAGGGCTGTCACCGCATCAGCGACTGTCGTCGGCTCTCCAGCCTTCGCCCGCTGGATCAGCAGCCGCAGGGCCGACTGCTGGCGATCGGTGAGCTTCTCCCTGGCCTTCTCCCTGGCCTGGGCCTCCATGGCAGCAGCGGCGTCGCCGTGACAGATCCAGCCCTCGGCATCGGTGCGCTCGATCAGCAGTTCCTGGGGCATCCCGCCGCGTCCCTCGGTCTTGAGGACGAGGCGCCGCTCTTTGTTCCCCTGCGGGCCCCCTGCACCGGTCTGCAGGCGGGTGAGGCTGATCATCTGGCTGGCGACGGCAGGGAGGGCTGTAGAGCCCCTGGAGGCGGCCACGGCGCCATCGTTGGCGCGGCCCTTGTTGGCGTGGTGGATCACCAGGACGGTGGCGCGGTGAGGCTCCAGGGCACTCATCAGATCCCGCACCGGTTCGGCCACCTCAGCGGATTCCTCTTTCAACCCCAGGGGGCTGATGCAGGCGTGCAGGGAGTCGATCAACACCACCAGACCGGGATGCTTCTCCGCGTAGGTGGTGATCCGGTCGATCCCCTCGGCGTCCAGGTGCAGTGGGCGGCCAGCAGTGAACAGGCCGAGGATGCGATGGTGCAGACGGTTGGTGTGATCGAGCAGGCCGAACTGCTTGAGCATCCGCCCCCAGTCGTTTTCTGGCTGGTCGCTGCCGACGATCAGCACCGGCGGGCAGGGCGTCGGGGGCAGGTCGCAGCCGAGGAAGGACCGCTGGCCATGGAGCCAAGCACCAAGGAATCCAAGGGCCCACGCGGTCTTGCCGATCTTTGGGAGGGCGACGATCAGGTTCAGGGCGCCTGCCATCAAGATCCCCTCCAGCAGCCATGGGATCGGCGCCAAGGACAACGGCTGATTGGGGGTGAGCGGCAGCACCGGGCCGGCGTCGCCGTTGCGGGCTTCCCACAGCAGGGAGCGGATCTGTTGAGGGCCAAGGGCCGGAAGCTCTAGGTCTGTTGCTGCCATCCGCATGGCCAGCTCCTGCTCAACCTTGCGGGGATGCTCTGTGAGGATCTGGGCTGCGCGACTGCGAAGCAGCTCGAAACGCTGGCTTTCGGAGAGCGGGATTGATGCCCTGGCTGCCTGCCCCACTGGGTCCCCACTCGCCGCCGTGGCCTGCGCCACCTGCAACACCTCCTCAGCTGACGGCTGCGGCCGCTTGGGCTCCACATAGCCGCCAGCCTTGGCCAGGTGGTGGAGCGTGGCGATAGAAGCCGGCCGTCCCTTGTGCCCCTTGCCGAAGCTGCGCCACTTCGCCCGACACTCCTTCTCGTCGAAGTTCGGCATCGGCCGGCACCATTCGATCCATTCCGGCAGCAGTCCGGGGTCGGTGTGGTGCAGGGCCATCCCCACCCGGAGCCAGTCGATGTAGCAGCTGTGGGCCTGCGGGTCGATGTACTCCAACATCGCCACCGCACGGGCGGCGTCCTCCGCTGTAGGGACCACCTCAAGGGCATCTGGATGCGCTTGGATCAGGAGGGCTTCCAGCAGCCAGTCCGGCGCCACTGCCGGGTCGGAGATGTCGTGAGGGCTCCGTCCGGTGAGCCAGCGGTAGCTGCCGGTTTCCGGGTGGGCGCCCATCACCACCGACTGGTGGCGGTCCCAGCGCAGTTCCCAAAGCGTGATGGCGGTCTTCTTCCCGTCCCTGTCGAGGGGGTCACCTTCGCGCCACGGGCGGGTGAAGGTCCTGCGGTTCCTCAGCGCCGGCCACCACTCATTGGGAACGGTGAACAGGTGACCACTGCGGCCTGGCTTGCCGCTGGTCCAGGCGATCGTCCGTGGCAGGTCAGTGATCGGGTGGCCGGTGACCTCCTGGAATGAATCGCGCCAGCCATCGGAGTCGAGATCGAGCACCAGCTGGCCCGATACCGGCCCTGATTTCACACCCCAGGCGGGTGGTGCGTCTCCATTCAGAGCAGCGGCTTCATCGGGGGTGAAGTTCTCCCGGTCGAACCACTCCTTGCCTGCCAGGGGCCGCTTATCAGGTCCGACACGCACCAGTCGACTGTCGGACGGTAAGGCGAGCAGGTCGTGGCGATGGTCTGGCTTCGGGGTGCTCATTGCCGCCCCTCCACCCGCGCAAGATCCATGGCAATGGTGAGCCGGTCCAGTAGGCGCGAGACCCGCAGAGGGCAGCTGGGGTGGGCATCAATGAGGCGCCCGGCTGCGCCCTGCAGTCCTGCAGCGCCCAGAGCCCGCTTTGCACGGAGCTGGCCGATCCGACGGGCGAGCAGCAGTGACTCCCACCTGGTGGGGGATGGCAGAATGTTGGGGTAGGCATTCACCCAGACCCGCTTCTTTTGAGCCGGGGCATAGCCCTGAGGGTCACCATCCCTCGGGGCTTTTTTGTAGGCAGTCATGGCTCAGCCCTCCCCGGCGGCAGGGGCGAGATCTGTTGGAAGAAGCTCTGCAGGGCCCACCGCCAGCGCACCCCTTAGGGTCCGGCGGCTTAGGGCTTCCTTGCGCAGCTCTTCAGCCAGGCCAGGGCGAAGGCCCAACTTGGCGACGTAATCGACCAAGGCCAGCCGCAGCATGGAGCTGGTGCTGAGGCCCTGGGAGGCTGCGGCCTCGTGGGCGAGTTGATGGAGGCGAGGGGTGGCGTAGCACTGCAGTGACAGCGTGCCCGTGCTCAACCCTGCCGACGCATTGCTGCTCATCGGTCAGATGGTTTGAGCGGATGGGGGCGGCCACTGCTGGGCCCTAGTCCGCGCGGGCCTTCGCTGTGCTGTCTTTGCCTTGTTCCATTCTATACGCCACAGCTAGAGTCGAATCAGCTAGCTAGCCACCATCCATGGGGTCTCGTCCCCCAAAAGCCCCGGAGAGCCCCCTCGATCGGCGCCCCAAGCAGATCCCCCTGGACCCCAAGCGCCAGCTGGTGCAGATCCTGGAGAGCGGGATGGAGTCGGCCCTTGCCTGGGAGTTCGTCCATACCTGCGGCCACTTCTATCTGCTGTCGAACGCCGTTCTGGCAGCCCCATTCCTGGGCAGGGAGCTGGTGGAAGGGGTCAAGGCCTACCAGCGGGTGCAGGTGGCTCTGGAGCGGCTGATGGCTGGCGATCCCGACGCCCCCATCTCGGCCATCTGCCGCCACAGCAGTCTGGCTGGGCTGATCAACGCAGCCCAGAACGTCATCTGCCAGCCCGGCTGGTTCCTCGATCCCTCCCAAGTGGTGCTGGTCGCTGCCGACCAGGCCGAACTAGATGCGCTGATGGCCCTGCTGCGGCAGCCGATGGCTGGCCAGGGCAGTGACGAGGATCCGCTGGCGGCGGCGCAGTGGGTGGCGGAGAACCTGATGGCCCCATACCCCGGCTGGAAGATCTCTGGTCCCCTGCCGGTGCGACTGGCCTCTGAGATCGGGCCCGAGGACTCATGGCGGGAGGTGTTCCTGTCACCTCGCTGCCTGGAGCTCCCGGCCCTGGAGGTGCTGCCGGCGGTGCGGGCGGCAAGGGTGGGTCTGCAGATCCCTGCCATGGGGGGAGAGGACGCGGCGGCGGGCGTTGAGCGGCAGTGGCATCAGTGGGACTGGGATGCGCAGGACCGGAAGCAGGCCCGCCGGTTGGCCGAATGGATGGCCCAATCAGAGGAGCAGTACCGGGCAAGCCTCACGGCGGCGCAGATGTTGCGGGAAGGCCGGAAAGCTCGATTAGCAAGCAGAGAGTCCTCCTGGCGGGCAAGAGTTGGTCCAGAAGTTGTAGACCGACTAGAGCGTATGGAGACTGAGCGAAGTGCTCGAAAATTGGCGAGCCCTTATCTGCCTCCCGCTGAGTTGGGATCTGCTGAATGTTGCGGTGATCCGAACGTAAAGAGTGCTGCAGGTGTGAGACTGGCTGAAGCTGAGGGTTCTGGGATGGCATATTCGCGATGAACCAACTCACTGCTAACTGGACTAAGTTGCAGAAATGGTTTCAACTGAAAAAGTCGACAAAAGTAATTCTCTGGCGTAGCTTCTGGCTTGGTTTGGGCATATTGATTGTCGTTACTTGGATCTTGAGCCCTTGGGGAGGCTCTCCCGGTGGACTTGGTATCAAGGGAGGCGAGACCACCCATGTCGAGAGAGATAGAAACTGGCGAGTAACAAAATATTCAATCCAGGCCGGTGAAGCCAAGACGGCGTGGGACTGGGCAGGTTTAATCGGCGTCCCAGCAACACTCGCTTTTCTCGGGGTTTGGTTTCAATCTCAAGAACAGAAAAGAGCTAGCAAAGACGCAACTGAGCAACGAAGGCTAGCGGCGGAAGAAAGCAAGGAAGAGACGCTGCAGCGGTACTTTGATCGCGTAGCACAGCTGCTGATCGAAAAGGATCTCATTGGCCTTTCTTCTTCGTTAACTGAACCTAGCTCAATTCTAAACTCTGCCAATGATGTTATCAGGGCGAGGACGCTATCAGTGCTCCGTTCCTTTTCTGGCGATGGAGGGAGGAAAAGAAGCGTAGTTGTTTTTTTGATTGAAACAGAGGTGCTTCGTAAGTTGAATGTGTCGCTAGCGACCGCAAGTCTCAGCGAGGCAGATCTTTACGGCCTAAATCTTAGCGGGGTGAGCCTTAGCTGGGCCGACCTTGCCTCGGCCAACCTTAGTGGTGCCAAGCTCGGCAAGGCTCGCCTAGATGAGGCCAAGCTAATAAAGGCGAATCTCAGATCGGCCGAGCTCGTAGAGGCCATCCTCGGCGGGGCCAGCCTCATGGGTGCCGACCTCAACGGGGCCAACCTTAGTGGGGCCAACCTCAGCTGGGCCAACCTCAGTGGGGCAGATCTCAGTAATGCTGACCTCAGGAATGCTGATCTCATCAACGCCAATCTCAGCGGGGCTAACCTCACTGGGGCGGTCCTCAGCGGGGCCGTCCTTAGTTATGCCGACCTAAGCGAAACCGACTTCAGCAATGCCCGCCTCACTGGTGCAGACTTCACAGAGGCAGGCTTCAAAGACACTGTTCGCCCGGATGGGACTAGAACGAATTCTGGATTCTCTCATTTTCTCTAGATCACTAAACCCTGCAACTATTTTCATCAGCAACAGGCCACCGGAACCCACCCCCAGCTGCGCCGCTTCATCGCCTCCATCAGCAGGGCAAGCGGCACCCCACCACGGGAATACCGGGCGCTCATGGACCTGGAGGAGTGCCCCAAGATCTGCTCGATCACCTGCTGCTCAGCACCAGCGTCCACCAGCTGCTGGGCGGTGAAGTGCCGGCTGCTGTGGAACACCGCTGATCGGTCCTCGATGCCGGCCTGGGCCCGGAGCAGCTTCCCCAGCCGGACGCTGGCGTAGTGGCTCAGCCGTGGATCCGTTGCTGGTGGTGGTGGTTCGGGAAAGAGCAGACCCGGCCCCTGGTGCTGCACCCAATCGGTGAACCCCTCGGTGATCAGCGCATCAGGCAACGGCAGCAGGCGGGCGCTGCTGTCGTTCTTCAGCCGCCGGTCGGCGCTCGGCTGGATTGACACCACCCAGAGCCCTTCAGCCTGGTGCACGTCCTCCTTCCGTAATCCCGCCAGCTCCTCAAGGCGGGCGCCAAGAGCCAGGCCAAGGGGAAAGCCCCAACGATCAAGCGGCCGTCCGCCACCTTGCTGCCTGCTGATCTGCCACAGGATCGCTGCCTCGGCCTCCGTGAAGGGACGCCGCTCTCGACGGGTACCTGTCGCATCCCTGAGGCTCCGGCCGGCCAGGCGTTCGAGAACCCCGCCCTGCAGCGACACCCCATCGCCGGCAGCAGCAACCAACACCGCCCGCACCATGGCGAGCTTCCGTTTCGCCGTGCTGGCCGTGCCCCCCTCCAGAAGGGCATCCCGCCATCCACTCACCTCTGCAGGTGTCAGATGGTCCAGCCGGTTGTGGCCGGTGTGCCTAGCCAGTTCCTGCAATCGTGCTGTCGCATCTAACTGGCTCTTGTGCGCTGGCTGCCGCAGCCTCACCCACCGATCCAGGGCCACCTCGAAGGTGGAGTGGCTCCCGCCCCCTTGCGATCCATTCCCCACTGGGGGGGGTGGGAAGGCAGGCAGGGGATCTGGAAGACGGCCGGCCTCGATCTCAGCCACCTGCCGGCCCAGGTGCACCGCAGCTGTCACCAAACGCAGGGCCACTGCCTGTACTTCGGCAGCGGCCACCGTCAGCCCCAGGGCCTTCAGTTGCTGCCGGGCTTCCTTGATCCAATGGCTGATCCCCCGCCGGCACTCGACCACCGTCTTCTGTAGGTGAGCTAGGGCCTCGTGGCTGGTCAGTTCCTCCGAGTGGAGCACTTCACCTGGCTGCTGCCAGAAGGAAGGATGTGGGATGCGCTCGATTTCCCACGCCATGCGGCGCACCACCTCCACCACCTCGGGCGATGGCACGGGAGGGGCTTCCCAGTCCGTTGGCAGGGGTAAGGGCAGCACAATTCCGAGCCGGTCCACCGCCATCAGCACAGCCTGGGTTTCCCGGGCGGCATGGAACGAATCCTCATCCTGAGGAGGGGCCAGGGATGCCCACCTTCCAGCCACCCCCAGCTGCTCCTGAACTGAAAGCCGGGGTAGTGCTTCGGCGCCTGCCAGGACAGCCTCCGCCTGGCCATGGATCAGGTCATAGGCCCGACGGAACTCCCGGCTCCCTGGCACCCCGCTCAGCCGGGCGGTGAAGGTCGATCGGCCGATGGCGGCCCGCAGTTCAGCCGGAACCCTGCGCTTGTAGTAAGGCAGCCGGGCGCCGCCGCGCAGCACCACGTACGGGACCCCCTGGGCACCGGCCAATGGGCGTTGTGGAGAACTGCTCTGCACCCAACGCTGCACCCAATGTTGCACCCAACCTATGGCCAGGTGCCCCTGAGATTACTGGGATCTCAGGCCTGGTAGGCAACTTGAGGTGAGATCATGGAGAATAGGGGACTCGAACCCCTGACCTCTGCGGTGCGATCGCAGCGCTCTACCAGCTGAGCTAATTCCCCTTCGATCGCCATTATCACCATCCCGTCCCCCTTCCCGGCCGCCCCCTTGGTTGATTCCAGCCTGTCCATCACCCCCGAGCAGCTCGCGGCCTTCGACGACGCCTCCATTGCCGAACTCGCCCGGCGTCTCGAGGAGGACGACTACCCCACGCCGTTCGCGGGCCTCGCCGACTGGCACCTGCTGCGGGCCCTGGCCATCCACCGCCCCGATCTGATCCGGCCCTACGTCCATCTGGTGGATCAGGAACCCTTCGATGAGGAGTGAGGAGGACGCCCTTGCGGGACGGCGGGTGCTGGTGCTGATCAGCGGCAGCATCGCCGCCGTCAAGCTGCCCCAGCTCGTCAGTGCCCTGGTGCAGCGCGGGGCCCTGGTGCGCTGTGTGCTCAGCCCCGGCGCGGAGCGGCTGGTGAGTGCGGTGGCCCTGGCCAGCCTCAGCCGCGCCCCCTGCCACATCGAGGCCGACCAGTGGAGCCATCAGGAATCCAGGCCCCTGCACATCGCCCTGGCCGAGTGGGCCGAGGTGGTGCTGCTGGCCCCCCTCAGCGCCACCAGCCTGGCCCGCTGGGTGCACGGGATGGCCGACACCCTGCTGGCCAGCACCCTGATCGCCTGCGAGGTCCCCGTGGTGGCCGCCCCGGCCATGAACAGCGCCATGTGGGCCGCCCCGCCGGTGCGCCGCAACTGGCGGGAGCTGCAGGGCTGGGAGCGGGTGCTGCCCCTGGAGCCCGGCAGCGGCCTGCTGGCCTGCGACCGCTTGGGCGATGGGCGCATGGCCGACCCGGCTCTGCTGCTGCTGGCGCTGGAGTCGCTGCTGGTGGCCGGCTGCCGCCGCGACTGGGCCGGGCGCCGCCTGCTGGTGAGTGCCGGCCCCACCCGGGAGGCCCTCGATCCGGCCCGCTGCCTCACCAACCCCAGCACCGGGCGCATGGGGGTGCTGCTGGCCCAGGCCGCCCGCCTGCGCGGCGCCACGGTCGATCTGGTCCACGGCCCGCTGGCGGTCGATCCGGCCTGGCTGGAGGGCCTCCAGTGCCACCCCGTCGTCACCGCGGCGGAGATGGAGGCGGCGCTGCTGCGGCTTCAGGACGGCGCCGATGCCATCGCCATGGCCGCCGCCGTCGCCGACCACCGCCGCCGCAGCCCCGAGCACCGCAAGCTCCCCAAGGAGGCGCTGGAGGCCTCCCTCACCGAGGGCTGGGAGCCCGTGCCCGATCTGCTGGCGGCCCTGGTGCGGGGCCGCCCTCCGGCCCAGGCGATCCTCGGCTTCGCCGCCCAGAGCGGTGAGGTGCTCCAGGAGGCCCGGGCCAAGTTCGCCCGCAAGGGCTGTGATCTGCTGTTCGCCAACCCCATCGACCGGGACGGAGCGGGGTTCGGGTCGGCCGGCAACGAAGGCTGGCTGCTCGGTCCCGGTGAGCGGGAAAGCCAGGTGGGCCCCACCGGCAAGCTGGCCCTGGCCCACCGGCTGCTCTCGGCGCTCGCGGAAGCGGCGGCGCTCAGGTCTCCGGATCGGGCGCCAGCAGATCCATGAACGTGCGCAGCTGCAGCCGGGGGATGTAGGGCCAGCCGCCGCTGCCTTCCATCTCGGAGAGCAGGGTGAACAGGCCGTTGCGGTCGCTGGGCAGGCTGCTGCGGAAGGGGCCGTCCTGGATGCTGCGGTGCAGGTGCTCGATGCGGCGCAGCAGATCGAGCAGGGCCTCGGGCTGCTCGGCGCGCTGCTCGGCGATCCTCAGCAGGGTGTCGAGGGCCCGCTGGAGTTCGGGGTCGGCGGCTGGGTCGAAGGCTGGCTCGGTCGCGGGTGCGGACGTCGGAGGGGCCGGAGCCGTCGCGGCGGGTCCCGGAGACGGCGGCGCGAAGGGCGTGGAGTCGTCGATCGGGTGGGTGCGGTTCAGGGACATCTCCCTCTCATACAGGTTGTTGAGAGCCCACGCAAGCCACCTGGAATGGGCGTTTTGCACCGGTAGGATCCCGGCCAGCCCAGTTCCCGTTCCGTCTCTGCGGCTTCTCCCCATGCGTTTCCGTCCCCTGCTGGCCCTCGTGCTGGCTCTGTGCCTGACCCTGGTGTCCGCATGCAGCGGCGGGGCCAAGGCCGTTGATCGGGCCAATCTCACCTACGAAGACATCCACAACACCGGTCTGGCGAACGACTGCCCGACCCTGCCCGATTCCGCACGCGGCACGATCACCCTGGATCCCTCGGCGACCTACCAGCTCAAGGAGATCTGCATGCACCCCTCCGAGGTCTTCGTGAAGGGTGAGCCCGCCAACAAGCGCCAGGAAGCCCAGTTCGTCGCCGGCAAGATCCTCACCCGGTATACCTCCAGCCTCGATCAGGTCTACGGCGACCTCAAGGTCAGCGGTGACAAGCTCAGCTTCAAGGAGCTGGGTGGCATCGACTTCCAGCCGATCACCGTGCTGATGCCCGGTGGTGAGGAAGTGCCCTTCATGTTCTCCAGCAAGGAGCTCAAGGCCTCTGCCGCCGGCACCTCCTTCTCCACCAGCACCGACCTCAAGGGCGAGTACCGCGCCCCCAGCTACCGCACCAGCAACTTCCTGGATCCCAAGGGCCGGGGCCTGACCACCGGCTACAGCAGCGCCGTGGGTCTGGTGCCCGCTGGTGATGAATTCGCCGGGGAAACCGTCAAGCGCTATGTGGATGGCTCCGGCACCATGGATCTCTCGATCACCAAGGTCGATCCCAGCACCGGCGAGTTCGCCGGGGTGTTCACCGCCATCCAGCCCTCTGACACCGACATGGGCACCAAGGCCGTCGTCGACGTCAAGATCACCGGCGAGCTCTACGGCCGTCTCGAGGAGGTCTGAGGCCCGGGCCGGGTTTCGCCCCAGGCCCCCCTCACCACAACCCGTTGATCCCAGGGGCCCACGGGCCCCTTTTTTCATGGCCGCCCTTTTTCATGGCCGCCCTTTTTCAAGGCCGCTCTTTTTCAAGGCCGAAGGTTGGTCTGGGAGGATGGGTCTATTCCCTGTAAAGCCCCGGCCCGTCGCCATGACGCTCGCCAACACCGCCGCCCGTTCCGATCTGATCGCCCCCCACGGCGGCAGCCTCGTCGATCTGATGGTGCCGCCCGACCAGCAGGAGGGTGTGCGCGCCCCGGTGGACAAGGTGCTGGAGTGCAGTCACCGCAACGCCTGCGACGTGGAGCTGCTGATCGTGGGCGGCTTCTCGCCCCTGCGCGGCTTCATGCACCAGGAGGACTACGAGGCTGTGGTGGCGGGCCACCGCACCACCAGCGGTCTGCTGTTCGGCCTGCCGATCATCTTCGACACCGACGACGCCTCCGTCGCCGTGGGCCAGCGGCTGCTGCTCACCTACCAGGGCCAGGACCTGGCCGTGCTCACCGTGGAGAGCCGCTGGGAGCCCGACAAGGTGCTCGAGGCCAAGGGGTGCTACGGCACCACCTCCCTGGAACATCCGGCGGTGCGCATGATCGCCACCGAACGGGGCCGCTTCTACCTCGGCGGACGCCTCCAGGGTCTGGCCCTGCCGCAGCGCGTCTTCCCATGCAGCACCCCGGCCGACGTGCGCGCCACCCTGCCGGCGGGCCAGGACGTGGTGGCCTTCCAATGCCGCAACCCCATCCACCGGGCCCACTACGAACTGTTCACCCGCGCCCTCGAGGCCCCCAACGTGAGCAAGGGCGGGGTGGTGCTGGTGCACCCCACCTGCGGTCCCACCCAGGAGGACGACATCGCCGGCGAGGTGCGCTTCGCCACCTATGAGCGCCTGGCCGCCGAGGTGGACAACCCCCGCATCCGCTGGGCCTACCTGCCCTACGCCATGCACATGGCCGGCCCCCGGGAGGCCCTGCAGCACATGATCATCCGCAAGAACTACGGCTGCACCCACTTCATCATTGGCCGCGACATGGCGGGCTGCAAATCGTCCCTCACCGGCGAGGACTTCTACGGCCCCTACGAGGCCCAGGACTTCGCCCGTGACCAGGCCACCGAGCTCGGCATGGAGACGGTGCCGTCCCTCAACCTCGTCTACACCGAGGAGGAGGGCTACGTCACCGCCGAGCACGCCCAGGCCCGGGGGCTGCACATCCGCAAGCTGAGCGGCACCCAGTTCCGCCAGATGCTGCGCGGCGGTGAGGAGATCCCGGAATGGTTCGCCTTCCGTAGCGTGGTGGAGGTGCTCAGGGCCGCGGCCTGAGCCCCGTCCGACCGCGGACGCCGATTAACATTCTGTTACTTTCACTCTCACACAGGAGACAGGGTCGTGAAGAAACGCTGGCGCAACGCGGGGCTCTACGTGCTCCTGGTGATCGTGATGATCGCCGTGGGCACCGCCTTCCTGGAGCGGCCTGACCCGGCCCGGGCCCCCCGCACCCTGCGCTACAGCGATTTCGTCGAGGCCGTCCAGGCCAACGAGATCTCCCGGGTGCTGATCTCCCCCGACCGCGGCACCGCCCAGGTGGTGGAGAACGACGGCCAGCGCGCCGTGGTGAACCTCGCCCCCGACAAGGACCTGCTCAAGCTGCTCACCGACCACAACGTCGACATCGCCGTGCAGCCCAACCGGGAGCCGGCGGCCTGGCAGCAGGCGATCGGCAGCCTGATCTTCCCGCTGCTGCTGCTCGGCGGCCTGTTCTTCCTGTTGCGCCGCGCCCAGGGCGGCGGCGGCAACCCGGCCATGAATTTCGGCAAGAGCAAGGCCCGGGTCCAGATGGAACCCCAGACCCAGGTCACCTTCGGTGACGTGGCCGGCATCGAGGGCGCCAAGCTCGAGCTCACCGAGGTGGTCGACTTCCTCAAGAACCCCGACCGCTTCACCGCTGTCGGCGCCAAGATCCCCAAGGGCGTGCTGCTGGTGGGCCCTCCGGGCACCGGCAAGACGCTGCTGGCCAAGGCCGTGGCCGGTGAGGCGGGCGTGCCGTTCTTCTCGATCTCCGGTTCGGAGTTCGTCGAGATGTTCGTGGGCGTCGGCGCCAGCCGGGTGCGCGACCTGTTCGAGCAGGCCAAGAAGAACGCCCCCTGCATCGTCTTCATCGATGAGATCGACGCCGTGGGCCGCCAGCGGGGCGCCGGCCTCGGCGGCGGCAACGACGAGCGGGAGCAGACCCTCAACCAGCTGCTCACCGAGATGGACGGCTTCGAGGGCAACACCGGCATCATCATCGTGGCGGCCACCAACCGCCCCGACGTGCTCGATTCGGCCCTGATGCGGCCGGGTCGCTTCGACCGTCAGGTGGTGGTCGACCGTCCCGACTACGCCGGCCGTCTCCAGATCCTCGGTGTCCACGCCCGCGGCAAGACCCTCGCCAAGGACGTCGACCTCGACAAGGTGGCCCGCCGCACCCCCGGCTTCACCGGTGCCGACCTGGCCAACCTGCTCAACGAGGCGGCCATCCTCGCCGCCCGGCGCCAGCTGACCGAAGTGTCGATGGATGAGGTCAACGACGCCATCGAGCGCGTCATGGCCGGCCCGGAGAAGAAGGACCGGGTGATGAGCGAGCGCCGCAAGCGCCTGGTGGCCTACCACGAGTCCGGCCACGCCCTGGTGGGCGCCCTGATGCCCGACTACGACCCCGTCCAGAAGATCAGCATCATTCCCCGCGGCCAGGCCGGCGGCCTCACCTTCTTCACCCCCAGTGAGGAGCGCATGGAGTCGGGGCTCTACTCCCGCTCCTACCTGCAGAACCAGATGGCCGTCGCCCTCGGTGGCCGGGTCGCCGAGGAGATCGTCTACGGCGAAGACGAAGTCACCACCGGGGCCTCCAACGACCTGCAGCAGGTGGCCCGGGTCGCCCGCCAGATGGTGACCCGCTTCGGCATGAGCGACCGCCTCGGCCCGGTGGCCCTGGGCCGGGCCCAGGGGGGCATGTTCCTCGGCCGCGACATCGCCGCCGAGCGCGACTTCTCCGAGGACACCGCCGCCGCCATCGACGAGGAGGTCTCCCAGCTGGTGGCCGACGCCTACCGCCGCGCCACCGAGGTGCTGCTCGCCAACCGGGCCGTGCTCGATGAGCTGGCCGAGCTCCTGGTCGAGAAGGAGACCGTGGATGCCGAGGAGCTCCAGGAGCTGCTCATCTCCCGCGATGTGACGGTGGCCGCCTACGTCTAGGCCTCCCTGCGAGTCCCTGATCCAGTCCCTGCACCACCAGCCCCTGCTGGTGGTGCTTCGCGCTGAGCAGCCAGCGCTCCTGGCCCCCCAGCTGGGCCAGCTGGCCGACCTGGGGGTGCGCCATGTGGAGATCGCCTGGGGGCCCTCGCCGGCCTGGATCCCCGACTGCCGGCTCCTGATCGAGGCGTATCCCGATCTGCGTCTGGGGGCGGCCTCGATCTGCACCCCCGCGGCCCTGGCGGCGGCCCTGGAGGCGGGTTTCTCCTACGGCGTCTCCCCCGTCCTGGAGGCGAAGCTGCTGGAGACGGCGGCGATGGCCCGCTTCGCCCTGGTCCCCGGGGTGATGACACCCACGGAGGTGAACCGGGCCCGCTCCCTGGGCTGCCCGATCGTCAAGCTGTTCCCCGCCGCCAGCGTCGGCATCGGCCACTGGCGGCGCCTGCAGGATCCCCTCGGTCCACCGCTCCCCTTCTGCATCGCCGCCGGCGGTCTCCAGCCCGGCGATGTGCGTCCCTGGCTGGAGGCCGGGGTCAATGCCGTCGCCCTGGGCTCGTCGCTGGTCGCCCAGGGGCCGGAGCCCCTGCGGCAGGTGCTGGGAGAACTGCCGCAGCGGCCCTGAGCGGGCGGATCACCAGAGGCTGCACTGGCCCTGCTGACGCAGCAGGTGATCGGCCAGCACCAGGGCCACCATCGCCTCCACCATCGGCACGGCCCGGGGCAGCACGCAGGGGTCGTGGCGTCCCTTCGCCGCCAGGGTGGTCGCGGCACCGGTGGCATCGATGGTCTGCTGCTCCTTGCGGATCGTGGCCGTGGGTTTGAAGGCCACCCGCAGCTGGATCTCCTCCCCGTTGCTGATGCCCCCCTGGATGCCCCCCGAGTTGTTGGTGGCGGTCCGCAGGCGGCCGTCGCCGCTGGGCAGGAAGGCGTCGTTGTGCTCGCTGCCGCGCAGCAGGGTGCCGCCGAAGCCGGAGCCGATCTCGAAGCCCTTGGTGGCCGGCAGCGACATCACCGCCTTGGCCAGATCCGCCTCCAGTTTGTCGAACACCGGCATGCCCAGACCCACCGGCGGCCGCCGCACCAGGCATTCGATCACCCCGCCGCAGGAATCCCCGTCCCGCCCGATCGCCTCGATGCGCTCGATCATCCGTTCGGCGGTGGCGGCGTCGGGGCAGCGCACGATGTTGGCCTCCACCGCCTCCAGGCTCACGCTGGCGGGATCGATCTGGGCCTCAATGGTGTGAATCCGGCGCACCCAGGCGATCACCTCGGTGCCGTGGGTGCGGGCCAGCAGCTGCTTGGCCACCGCTCCGGCGGCCACCCGGCCGATCGTTTCCCGGGCCGAGGCGCGGCCGCCGCCGCTGCGGGCCTGGATGCCGTACTTGGCCTGGTAGGTGGCGTCGGCGTGGGAGGGCCGGAAGGCCACCTGCATCTCCTGGTAGTCCCCGGGGCGCTGGTCCTTGTTGCGGACCACCATGGCGATCGGCGTCCCGAGCGTGACCCCGTCGAGCAGGCCGCTGAGGATTTCGACCCTGTCCTCCTCCTTGCGGGGGGTGGTGATGCGGCTCTGGCCTGGCCGGCGTCGGTCGAGATCGGCCTGGATCTGCTCCAGATCCAGCGGCAGCCGGGGGGGACAGCCATCGATGATCACCCCGACGCCACCGCCGTGGGATTCGCCGAACGTGCTGATCCGGAAGAGATCACCGAAACTGCTGCCCATCGCACCGCCCTGACCAACCGGGTTTCCCGAAGCAGGGAGCCTACCCAGCCGGACCGCGTCGCCATGAAAAAACCCCCTGCGCGAGCAGGGGGTTGAGAAAGTCCAGGAAATCTGGAGAGGCTGGATCAGCCGATCGCCGGGGCGGT
>NZ_JAFKRJ010000023.1:0-17213 GCF_019038515.1 Synechococcus sp. CCAP 1479/10
CCGACGGTTTCGGCGGCGAGGATCTGCCAACCGCTGAACTGACCGGCCCTGATCTGGGAGCCACTCCTGCGGACCGCTGACGTGACGCCGTTGATCCGGACGGAGACCAGGTCGGTGGTGGCGTCTCGCAGCAGTTGGACGGCGCCGTTGGGATCCAGAACCTGAAGGGTGGTCGTGGTGGGGGGCGGCGTTGTCGTGGTGGGGGGCGGCGGGGTGCTGCCGGTGGGCTGGACGGTGCCGCTCACCATGTACTGGCCGAGGCTGGCGTAATCGGTGTAGCCGTTGGGGATGGGGGCCAGGGGGTTGCCGACGCCGACGCCGTCGATGCCGAGGAAATAGGTGCCGGCGTCGAGGTTGAGGGAGAAGCTGGCCGTGGTCAGATCGGCCGGGTTGAAGGTCTGGACGACGCTGCCGTTAGCCCGGTAGAGGGTCGCGGCGATGTCCAGGTTGGGGCCGCGGGAGGCGAGGTACTGGGTGGTGAAGCTGCCGGCGCTGCCGACGAAGGCCCTGGAGGCGTTGACGATGTTGAAGGACACCAGACCGGCGCCGGTGTCAAACCGGAACATGTCGATGTCGGTGTTGCGCTCGATGACGCCGAAGCTGCTGAAGGTCAGCCCGGTGAGCGCCGTGGCGGTGCTGAGGGTGCTGCCGTGGTCATCGACGTTGTAGGTGAAGCCGTTGCCGTTGGTGATCGTGGCGAGGTCGTCCTGGGTGTTGTTGGCGCCGAGGTACTGGGCGTTGCTCCACTGGGTGACGTTCTCGTCGTTGCCCAGCCAGGACGCCCCCATGATGGTGCCCCAGCTGGTGGCACCGGCGCCGCCGTGGCCGCCGTAGTACTCCGTGGTGGTGCCGGCGCCGTCGTGGGTGAGGCCGAGGGTGTGGCCGACTTCGTGGCTGGCTGTCTCGGCGGCGGTGTATTCACCCCGGTTGAACACCAGGGCCACGTCGTCGGTGCTCCAGTTGAAGCTGTTGTAGTAGGCGGTACCGCCACCACCGGCATTCGTGATCGCCTTGCCGGTGAGCAGGTTGAGGTTGCTGGTGAAGGCCACCCGGATGCCCCAGCGGTCATCGCCAGTCCCGAACTTGCGCAGGGCTTCGGTGCCCGGGTCCTGGGTGGTGACGTTGACGTTGAAGGGGGCGAAGTCTTCGGCCACCCGTTGCCAGATGCGCTGGATTTCCGTGAGCGCGGTGGAATCGAGGGTGCTGTAGAAGCCCTTCAGGCTCAGGTTGCCGCCGTTCTCCCAGGGGGAGTTGTTGATCTGATAGCCGTCGAAGTCGAGAAAGATCGTCTTCGTGGCTGTCGGATTGCTGTGCAGACGGAACACATTGCTCAGGTCCACCCCCGTGCCGAGGGTGACCAGGCCGCTCAGGACCAGGGGAGCCTGGTCGGTGGTGGTGTCCCAGGCAGCGGCACCGTCACCGGTGGTGACGGCCAGCACGCTGCAGGCCCGGCAGCCGCAGGTGGGTGCCATGGAGGCGGCACTCGGGCCGGACGCTTCTCCGGGCCAGGGATCGTTCAGCGCCTGGTGGCTGCTGGTGGCCACCGTCGGGGTGGCGGCGATGGTGACACCGTTCTGGAAGACGGGCTCCGGTGCGGGGGCCTGGGCGGCCGGAGCCGAAAAGCTGGCTTCGAGGCTGTCCAGGCTGTTGCCTGAGCCGTTGGCGGGCGGTGAGGCCTTGGTCGTGGCCAGAGCGGCGTTGATCAGGATGGCGGGCGCTTCGGCTGAGGCCGGGGCCGCGTCCGCCAACAGGGTGAGGGTTGTATCGGAGGAGCGTCTGGCTTGGCTCGAAAGTTCAGGGAACAGGGGGGAAAGCGATTGTTGGGCCCCTGTGAATTCGGTGGTAGTCATGGCGAAGAGAGGGGTAAATGACCAACGAGAACCATCAGCACCTGCAGCCTCCAACCATGGACAGGCGGATGCTTCAGGGGATCTTCAAAGTCGTTGCGCCCAGAGGACTGGAGGGATCGACTTTGTTTCCGGGGGGGGGGCTGATGGAAGGGACCCTTTTCCCCCGCACTCATCATCGTTCTGCAGCAGCTTTGCTGTCTTTATGCACAGGCCAATTCACGGGGAGAGTTGCGTGACCGACGCTGAGCATTTCCTTGGAATTGCACCACCAACCCTGTGGGTTCGGATTCAAAAATCGCTGTAGGGCGGCCGCAGCGGCCTTGCCCGGGAGGTCGAGCGAAGGCTGGCCCGACGGCGTTGCCGAACGGTGCGGGGGGCTTCCCGAAGGGGGTGAAGGAGGCAGGATCCCGGTCGTGCCAATGCTTTCGGCTGCCTGCTGGCCGGTCTGGCGAACCTTGGAGGAACCCTTCCCGAAGCCTGAGCGTCAGAGCTTTAACGCCCTAAGCGCCTTTAAGCATTTGGTGCAGATCTGTAACGGATCCGCAGCCTCGGCGCTGCTCTCTGCTGTGGGGCTCCTATTGGCGGGATGGTGCCATCCGGAGCACCGGGTGGCAAGCCTCAGGGGGGTGGAGGGACGCCGGTCTCCGAGCTGTCGTCCTCCTCGGGGACCAGTCGGGAGAAGTACTCCTCCTCACTGGGGCCGGAGGACAGGCCCGGGAGGGGCCCACCCCGCAGGCTGATCGCCGTGTGCCACTCCACCAGCAGGGGTACCTCCTGCCCCTTGCGCTGGGCGCCCATGGCGAAGGCGATGGCCAGGGCGAAGGAGGAGAGCATCACCCGCAGGCTGTCCCTGACCACGGCCTCGATGGCCTTGGGCGTCGGGGCCTGGATCCTGGCCGCCACCTCCTGCCTCACCTCCTGGAGGCGAGCCAGCATCCTGCGCTTGGTGTCCGGCAGCGGCAGCCCCATGGTCTCGAAGCGGATGCCGAGGCTTGGGGTCTGGATGGCCTGAAGGCGGGCCTGGAGGTTGTCGAGGCTGGTGGCCGTCGTGATGGTCTCCTGGAGGAGATCGAAGGTGCCGTTGGCGACCGAGAGCTGGCGGGCCACGTTGGCCCTGGCCGCCACCACGCTGTTCCAGCCGGCAAAGGCCTGCAGGGGGACGATCAGCAGGAAGCCGAAGACCGCCCCGACGGCCAGACGGGCCAGAACGTCGCGCCGTTTCTGCAGGGTGGGATTCTCGGGGTCGAGGTAGGCCGCCAGATGAAGCAGCCCGAGGGCCACCAGGGGGATGGTGGCCGAGTCAAGGCAGGCGGAGATGAAGCGCAGCTGCCATTCGGTGTCCAGCAGGCGAACGGGAAGGATGCTGGACAGCAGGGTGATGAGGTAGGTGACGAACAGGGCGATCGCCATGAAGGCGAGCCGATCGGCCAGGATCGCCGAATCGAAGGCCCTGAATTCCTTGGTGCCGGCCATCAGGAGAGCCGGGTCCCGGTTCGGGACTCTGGGTGGCCTGCCGGTTTCCCTGCGTGGATGTCGATGGGATGGGACGCGAGCGCCACGGGATCGGAAGCATTCAGGCCGCTGAACTTTCTCGCAGCGGCTTCAATCACCGAGGCTGGAAGTTGCCAGTCTGCCAACCGACCGGCCACTCAATGTGTGACTGGTTATGACCAGGACGAGGTATCGATCACGACTCCGATATCACTGATTGGTGTTGATGTCAGCCTGAACACGGCTCAAGGTGATGGAGGAATCACTTCTCGAGCAGCAAGCAATGACCATCAGGATTCGGTGCTGCATCGGGCTGAGGAGAGCCTGATCCGGTGCCGCATCTTGCGGCTCCAGCCGAAGGCTGCCGCAGCCCCAAGAACGGGAAGGGGACCCGGAACTGCATCGGTGGGCCCTTCATCAGGAATGCGCCAGAATGCTGCCCCTGTAACCTTTTCGCCGCCGCTTTCAGTTCGTCCGTTGGCTTTTTTGACGTTCTGGTAGCGCAGAGCAATCTGGGCCTTGCTCCAGCGATCGCCCGGATCGAAGGCGTTGAAGAGGTTATAGAAACGCTCCGCTACCTGATCAGCAGTGGCGATGTTCGAGTCGTTGGATTGCAGCTTGAACTGAACCTTGACGGTGCTGCCTCCGCCGATGCCCGTGCTGCCGGATCCGCCATGGCAGCCGTTGCTGCTGCTCATGCGGGCGCAGAAATCAAAGTTGGAGAAGGGGGCATAGGGGGCGGTGGCCGAGCCTGTGATCGTCAGCCATTCGTCTTCGTTCACGCGTACACCGCGGCTGCGCTGTTGCGAGGTGGTGTTGTTGACGCCACCGAACACCCTGCCGAAGCCGGAATCCAGCGGGTTGTAGCTCAGCAGGGAGATCGCCTCGCTGCCGTTGCTGCGCAGGGGCTCGTTGAAGGCGAATCCCACCAGGGTGCCGGAGGAGGGGCCCGACGCCGGGGAGGTGTTGGTGATGCCGAGGTCGAGGGTGTAGGTGTTGCCGTTGCCCGGGTCCTTGCGGAAGTCGAAGCTCATCCGGCCCTTGACGCCGGTGTTGTAGAAGCTGGTGCCGGCGATGCCGCTGTCGAACACCACATCGAAGGCGGTCCTGGCCATGGCGGGGCTGGCGAGCCCGATCGGCCCGACCAGCGCGGCAAGTCCCAGTCCGGTGAGGCCACCGAGCAGCCGGAGGGGGGTCTTGGCTGTGGCGCGCATGAACGCTTCCTTAATCCATGCTCACCTTAGCAGAGATTCTCTCACCCTGCTCACAGTTTTGCCCGCCCTCGGGCCTTCAGGGGGAGGCGGGCGGATCGTCCTCCGGCGGGGCGAGCTGGGCGAAATAGTCCTCCTCGACGGCGCCGGGGGAGCCACGCCGGGATTGTCGGTCCTGCCGCCGCAGGCTCCAGATCGTCAGCATCTCGACCAGCAGCGGCACCTCCCGGCCGCGGCGCTGGGCTGCGATCGCGAAGGCCAGCGCATAGACGACGCTGGTGGCCGTCACCCGCAGGGTGTTGGTCGCCACGTTCTCGATGGCCTCCGGTGGCGGCGCCTTGATCCTGGCCTTCACCTGCTCCTCGATTTCGTTGAGGCGGATCAGCATCTGGCGTTGGGTCTCCGGCAACGGCAGGCCCAGGTTTTCGAAGCGGATGCCCAGCTCCGGGGACTCCAGCGCCTGCAGCCGCGTCTTGAGATCCTCCAGGCTTGTGGCGGCATTGATCGCCTCGCGGACCAGGGCGAAGTTCCTGTTGGCGATCGTCAGCTGGCTCGTCAGCCTGGCCCTGGCCGTGGCGACGGTGCTCCAGGAGGCATAGGTCTGCAGAGGAATCAGCAGCAGGAACCCCAGCACCGCCAGGATCGCCCAGCGGGCCAGGGCATCCCGACGTTTCTCAAGGGCGGCATTGGCGGGATCCAGGTAGGCCGCCAGATGCAGCAACCCCAGGCCCAGCAGCGGAATGGCGGCGGCGCTGATCAGCACGGAACTGACGCTCAGCTGCCAGAGGGTGTCGAGTGGCTGCAGCGGAATGGCTGTGGCGACGACCCTGACGCCGTAGATGACGAAGAGGACCCGTGCAAACACCGAGAACCTGTGGGCCAGGACCGCAGCCCCACGGGGGCTGACAGGAGAATCAGACACCATGCGCGATCGTGGCCCGTGGCATGGTGTCTCCGATCAGGTGGAGAGGAGGTCTGGGCCAGGGTATGCCCTGTGGCCCGAGCCTTCTGAGCCCCTCAGGCGGGGGAAGCAGACTGGAAGCTGGCGGAGGTGATCCTGCGACGCAGGCGGCGGCTGAAGGCAAAGGCCGTGGCCGCACCGAGAACGGGCAGGGGACCGGGAACCTCATCGCCGGGACCCTGGGGTGGCCGCTTGGGGACGCCAGCCACTTTGTCGCTCTTGCCGGTCGCACCACTGCTGGTGGTCACGTTCTGGAAGCGGAGGGCCACCTGGGCGTTCTTGAAATCGCCGTCCTTGGTGAAGGTCCGGGAGTTGAAGAGATCGAAGAAGGACTGGGCGACGAGAGTGGCGCTGTTGATGGTCGATTTGTTGGAGGCCAGGGTGAACCGGACTGCGGTCGACTCGCCATCCCTCAGACCCGTGCCGTTCTGGGAGCCTCCGTGGCAGCTGTTGCCGGTGTCCCTTGCACAGAAGGTGAAGCTGCCGAACGGTGCGTAGGCAGCCCGAATCAGGGTTCCCGTCGCAGGGAAGACCAGATCCTGATTGTTGTTGACGTTCCGCTCCCTGCGGGTCGTCGATGCGCCGTAGACATCCCCGAAATTTGAATTCAGGGGGTTGTAGGTGAGCAACTTGAAGTCGGGAGAGGATGTAGGGCCCGGGACGTTAAACGCAAAAGCTGTCAGCGTTCCTGAGGGATTGGTGCCAATGGGAGATGTGTTCTTGACGGTGAGATCTAAGGTGTAGCGATTATCTGCAGCGTTGGTTTGGTCCAGCTTGGTGAAGCTGAACGTCATCTTCCCGGTAACACCGGTGGCTTCTGCGCTTGTTTTCTTATCAGCTGCGCTGAAATCGACGTCAAACGACGTGAACGCCATCGCGGGGGTGGCCCCTCCGATAAGGAGACCTGCCAGGCAGCCGAGCGAAAGGAGCTGGTTGCGGCGGGCCGAGGCCAACATTGCGACAGCATGAAAGTCCGCTCACCATACCACAGGTTTTGTCACCCTGCATCAAGGTGCTTTAGCCAATCCTTAAGCTCGGGGGCGGATCCGGGCCCGTGCCACGGCTTCCCGGCCTGAAGTGCTTGCGGCCACTGGGTTGGAAGGGTGCCAGCCCCGTGTTGGCCTTCCGGATCGGGCCCGTTCCTCCACGTTGGTTTCCTGACGTTCCTTTCAGGCGGCGGGGTGCTGGCCGCCGTCCTCCGGCGGGGCCAGGGACTCAAAGAACTCCGCTTCCCGCTCAGCGGCCGAACGGCGCAGCGCCAGCCCGCCGTTCCCCCGGGCGGTGCGGGCCCGCCGCCACAGCTCCAGGGGGTTCAGCTGGGCCAGCAGGAACGGCCACTCCACCAGGAAGGGCACCTGCTGACTCTTGCGCTGGGCACAGGCCGCGAAGCCGGCCGCAAAGGCGATCGACGAGACGATGACCCTCAGGCTTTCACGGGTGATGCGATCAGCCGTGGCGGGATCGACGGGCGCGAATCTCGCCTTGACCTGACCCTCCGCCTGATCGAGCTGGCTGAGCAGCTGTCGCTTCAGGACGGGCAGGGGGATGGTCGGAAAGCGCGAGGGGTCCAGCTGGATGCGCAGATCCGGCCGCTGCAGCGCCAGAAGCCGTCGTTGCAGGTCCGCGGGGCTGGTGGCCTGCTCGATGGCGAGCCGGACCCTGTCCGCCCGCTCGCTGGTGCTGGCCTGCTGCTGGCCGGCGACGGCATTGGCGAGCTGGTAGGACCGCCAGACGGCCTGGCCCTGCAGGGGAACGATCAGCAGAAAGGCCAGGGAGACCGGGACGGCCAGCCGTGCCAGGGCCTCCCGCCGCCGTTGCAGTCGCAGGTTGGCCGGGCTGAGATAGGCGGCCAGGTGCAGCAGGGCCAGCCCCAGCAGCGGAATCGGGGCCGCTTCGACGGTGATCCTGGTGCTGCTGAGTTGCCAGAGGGGATCCAGCAGCCGGGGCGGAAGGATCGACGCCAGCACCGCGGCCCCGTAGACCGCGAACAGCGTCAGGGCCACCAGCGCCAGCCGGTCGGCGACGATCGCCGTCTCCAGGCCCCTGTTCTGAGGGGTCTCGCTCATCGGGTCGGCGTGTGGGCCCCGATCCGGCGACGCAGCTTGCGGCTGTAGCCGAAGGCCGCCGCGGCGCCCAGGAGGGGCACCGGGCCGGGGACCTCATCGCCAGGGGCTTGCCCACCACCGATGGTCCCGGCGAGGAGCTTGTCGCTGCGACCACCGGGTTCGATCGCCTTGAATCTGGCCGCAATCGGGCCGATGTAGGCCGGGTCACCCGTGGGCGGAATCAGCGGCTGGTAGAAGTTGAAGAAGGCCTGGCGGAAGGCGAGGGCGCCGCTGACATCAGCGGCCGACAGCCGGAAGGTGCCCGCGGAGTAACCGAGCGTCGCATTGTTGAGGCCGTCGCCGGGGTTGCCACCGCCGGTGCAGCCCTTGTCGTTTCCGGCCGTGATGCACAGGGAGTACGGGTCCAGGGGGGGCCTGGGCGCGGTGGAATCAAACGGAGAGAAATCCGCGTCGGCCACGGCGATGTCGAACAGGGAGCCGCTCGATGGTGTGTAGCCGAGATCGGCATTGGCGCCAGCGCCGAGATCGACCGTGCTGATGTTGCTGGGCAGCTGGAACGCCAGGGCCACGAATTCCGAGGCCGTCGGTTGCGAGCCCAGGGGCGGAGGGGTGGTGCCCGTGAGATTCGACAGCGTGATCGTCATGTCCACGAAGCTGCCGGCGTCGACAAAGCTGAAGGTCGCCGCCGCCCTGACGCCCGTCGCTTCGGTGGATTGGTCCGGCCCGAACGTGACCGTGAAGAACGGATCGACGGCCCAGGCCGGCGTGGCGGCGGACAGCAGGCCGACCATCCCGGCGGCCGCCAGGGCGCCGGTGGCCCGGGCCACGGCCCGGGCGGGGATGCATCGGGGGTCGGGATTCATTCAGGCAGGCCTCAACTGATCGCAAGTTATCCGGTTTTGTTATCTCCGAATTTTCAGGCTGTAACCGGCGTTCGAACGGATCTTGGTTGCTGCGCTGCCTGCCAAGCCATCGGTCCGTCAGCGGGGAATGGCCTGAAACCCCTTGGGACCATTGGATTCTCCCTGGTCAAGCAGTGTCCCCTTCTGCGCAACTAGCCGCGGGATGGTGTGGATCAGAGCCCACGCTGGCAGATGTTGAATCCTCTGATCTGCTGCAACGGCGATGCGGATGGTCGGCGGTGTCTGTGACGGCCTCCTCAGCTGGCCCCGCCACCCCGCTGCCCCGCCGGGGAGGATGATCGTGCCCCCGCCTGCCGTTTGACCGGCTTCGCTCCATGCTGCGCTTCGCCCACGCCCTGAACAGCCATCTGCTGGGGGCCCTGGAAAGCGCGTTTCCCGAGGCGGCCGCCGCCGCCCGTGCGGCCGGAGCGCCGCTGGATCCCCAGCTCGGGCCCGCCAGCAAGCCGGAGTTCGGTGATTTCCAGGCCAACGGCGCCCTCGCCCTGGCCCGTCCCCTGCGTCTGGCGCCCCGGGCGATCGCGACGGCGATCGTGGACCGCCTGGCGGCCGATCCGGCCTTCGGGGCCCTCTGCCTGCCGCCGGAGATCGCCGGTCCGGGCTTCATCAACCTCACCCTGAGGCCGGAGGTGCTGGCCGCCGAGGTGGGGCGTCGGCTGGCGGATCCCCGCCTGGGGGTGGAACCCGTGGCCCCCGGCGGCGCGCCGGTGGTGGTGGATTTCTCCAGCCCCAACATCGCCAAGGAGATGCACGTGGGGCATCTGCGCTCCACGATCATCGGCGACGCCCTGGCCCGGGTGCTGGAGTTCCGCGGCCATCCGGTGCTGCGGCTCAACCACGTCGGCGACTGGGGCACCCAGTTCGGCATGCTCATCACCCACCTCAAGCAGGTGGCGCCCGAGGCGCTCGACACCGCCGATGCGGTCGACCTGGGCGACCTGGTGGCCTTCTACCGCCAGGCCAAGGCCCGCTTCGACAGCGACGAAGCCTTCCAGACCACCTCCCGCGAGGAGGTGGTGAAGCTTCAGAGCGGCGATCCGGTGTCGCGCAGGGCCTGGCAGCTGCTGTGCGACCAGTCGCGCCGCGAGTTCCAGCGCCTCTACGACCGCCTCGACATCCGTCTCGACGAGCGCGGCGAGTCCTTCTACAACCCCTATCTGGAGGCGGTGGTGGCCGATCTGGCCGCCGCCGGCCTGCTGGTCAGTGATGGCGGCGCCCAGTGCGTGTTCCTCGAGGCGGAGGACGGCACGGCGAGCCAGGCCCCGCCGGTGATCGTGCGCAAGAGCGACGGCGGCTTCAACTACGCCACCACCGACCTGGCGGCCATCCGCTACCGCTTCGCCGCTCCTCCTGAAGGGGACGGCGCCCGCCGGGTGATCTACGTCACCGACGCCGGCCAGGCCAGCCATTTCGCCGGGGTGTTCCAGGTTGCCCGCCGCGCCGGCTGGATCCCCGAGGGCGGGCGGCTGGAGCACGTGCCCTTCGGGCTGGTGCAGGGGGAGGACGGAAAGAAGCTCAAGACCCGCGCCGGCGACACGGTGCGGCTGAAGGAACTGCTGGATGAGGCGGTGGAGCGCTGCGAAGCCGACCTGCGCCGCCGCCTGGCCGAGGAGGAGCGCCAGGAGGAGGAGACCTTCATCAGCGAGGTCGCCACAACGGTGGGCCTGGCGGCGGTGAAGTACGCCGACCTGAGCACCAACCGGATCACCAACTACCAGTTCAGCTTCGATCGCATGCTGGCCCTCAGCGGCAACACCGCCCCCTATCTGCTCTATGCGGTGGTGCGGATCGCCGGGATCGCCCGCAAGGGCGGCGGCAATGGCGAGGTTCCGGCGGTGCTGGGCTTCAGCGAGCCCCAGGAATGGGCGCTGGTGCGCCAGCTGCTGCAGTTCGATGCCGTCATCCAGGAGGTGGAGGAGGAGCTGCTGCCCAACCGGCTGTGCAGCTACCTGTTCGAGCTCTGCCAGCTGTTCAACCGCTTCTACGACCAGGTGCCGGTGCTCAGGGCCGAGGAACCGGCCCGCGGATCACGGCTGGCGCTCTGCCGCCTCAGCGCCGACACCCTCAAACAGGGCCTGGGCCTGCTGGGCATTCCCACCCTGGAGCGGATGTGAGGCCACGGGAAAGGTCCGGTAGCGTTTGCCGGCACGGCGGCTGATGGATCCGGATGGTCGTGGGAGAGCCGGTCAGAGCAGAGCCCGTCAGAGGAGAGCCGGTCAGAGTCGCGATCATCGGCGGTGGCTGTGGCGCCATGACCGCGGCCTACGAACTCTCCAGACCTGAGCACAACGGCCGCTACGCCGTCACTGTTTACCAGCAGGGATGGAGGCTGGGGGGCAAGGGGGCGTCGGGCCGTGGTCCGTCCGCTCGGGTGGAGGAGCACGGACTGCATGTGTGGCTGGGCTTCTATGAGAATTCCTTCCGGATGATGCGGGAGTGCTATTCCGCTCTGGAGGCGCCGCCGGAAGGATCACCGTTCGGCCCCTGGCAGGAGGCCTTTCTGCCGGAAATGGATGTGGGCCTGTTCTCACGGGCAGGATCGGCTGACTGGCAGAAGTGGACGGCGCAGTTTCCACCCAGGCCGGGCCTGCCGGGGGACCCGCTGGAGCCCGGCGCCGTCTATTCCATGGCGGGCTATCTGCAGCAGGCCATTGCCATGCTGCGCACCCTGATCCTGGATGTGGAGGTGAGCACGTCGACGGAGCCCCGCGATGGGGGCCAGCCCGGGGACCTTCTGGAAGCCATGGCCGGCTGGCTGGCGGGGGGCACGTTCACCGGAGCGGCCCTGATCGTGGAGGGGCTCGCTCTGTTGAGCAGTGCCCTGCGGATCCTGCCGCTCCCGGTGGAAGCCCCCCTGATCCGCTTCGTTGAGGAGCTGAACACCTCCATCCGATCCTGGCTGGAAGAGCGATGGCTCTTGGATCATCCCAAGCGCTACATCTGGGAGATCGTCGACCTCGTGCTGGCGATCATCGTGGGTAGTTTTCGATTCAACCTGCTCCGTGACCCCAGGGGACTGGATGCGATCGACCACTACGAATGCAGGGAATGGCTGCGCCTTAATGGGGCTTCGGAGCGGGCCGTTGGTTCCCCTTTCGTGGTCGGTCTGTATGACCTTGCCCTGGCCTACGAGGACGGTGATTCCAGCAAGCCGGCCCTCGCGGCCGGACAGGCGATCCGGGGCTCCCTGCGCATGTTCTTCGGCTATCGAGGCTCCCTGTTCTGGCGCCTGCGGGCGGGCATGGGCGATGTGGTGTTTGCGCCCCTGTATGCCTTGCTGCGTCGCCGGGGGGTGCGTTTCCAGTTCTTCCACAAGCTCACCGATGTTCAGATCCCTGCGGGGCCACCCATCCAGAGCGGCGATCGCAGCCATGTGGAAGCCCTTGAGTTTGATGTTCAGGCCGAGATTCACGGCAACCGCGACTATGACCCCTTGATCAACGTGGGCGATCGTCCCTGTTGGCCATCGCAACCCGATTTCGAGCAGCTGGTCGACGGTGACCGCCTCCGTGTCGAACAGCGGGATTTCGAGTCGCACTGGGATCGCTCGTTCACCTCCAGGCGCCGCCTCGAGGTGAAGCGTGATTTCGATGCCGTTGTTCTCGGGGTGAGCATCGGCGCCGTCCCCCATGTCTGCCCCCAGATCCTGGCCAGGGATCAGCGCTGGGCCACCATGGTGGAGAAGGTGAAGACCACGGCGACGCAGGCCTTTCAGCTGTGGCTGCAGGAGGATCTGTCCCAGCTGGGCTGGCAGGGTCCTCCCTACATCGTCTCGGCCTTCGATAAGCCCTTCGACACCTGGTGTGACATGGCCCATGTCATTCCTGAAGAGGCATGGGCGCGGCCTCCCGCCACCGCCATCTACTTCTGCGGCGTTCTCAGGGATCCTCCTGTGCCGCCGCCTGATTCCGACAGTCACTATCCGCTGCGGCGAACGGAGGAGGTCAGGGAGAACGCCTTGGCCTTTCTGCGCAGCGCCGGCTCGGCCCTGTGGCCCCGGGCCTATGACGCCGCGGGAGCCTTCCGCTGGGAACTGCTGGCCGATCCAGCTCCGCCGGAGGGTGCCGGAGAGCCCCCGGGGGCAGAGATCCTTGATGAGCAGAGATTCCTGAGCCAGTACTGGAGGGCGAACGTCAACCCGAGTGACCGCTATGTTCTGGCGCTGCCAGGAAGTCTGAAGCATCGGATTTCTCCGCTGGATCCCACCTACGACAACCTGACGATCGCTGGAGACTGGACCGACTGTGGGTTCAACGAGGGATGTACCGAAGCCGCCGTGATCTCCGGGCGGCTGGCCGCCCATGCCATTGCGGCTTCACCCCCGCTGGCCGAGATCCACGGATATGACCATCCTTGAACGGTTCAGCATAAACTCCCCATCAGAGCGCTACACCATCGATGTCAGATACCCCTTTGCCAGATCACCAGCCGGAAATGGATCAGGAGGACACTCCGGATGGACGTTGGCAACGTCCCCCGCTTGAGCGTGAGAGCCCTTTGCGCAGTGGCTGGTCAGACAGCGGGCCGCAGGTGGGTGCCCGGCGTATCACCGAAACGGTGGAAGACACCATCCGAACGGCCTATCAGGTCATTGGGGAGAACTTTCGCCAGGGTCATGACGCCGCCGAGCGCTACAGCCAGCAGACACCCCGTGGCGCTGCCGATGCCTCCCGCGACCTGGGCGCCCTGACCAGTCGCATGATCCAGTTGGGACGGGACATGGCCAATACCTATTTTGATGCCATGGATATCCTCTTGCAGGAGGTTGATCAGCGTCGCGGGGATCGTGAACGCCCGCAGGAGCGGCGGGATTCTGCTGCGGGCCCTGGAGTCGACGATGCCGGCGAGCCCCGTTAATGCAGGCCGTGGTGCTTGTGGTGCGTGGGGTCCATGACCAGAACGATCCAGCCACTGCTTGAGGCCTATGGAAAGCTGATTCGCGAGTATGTGGATCGCTATCTCACGAGCCAGCCCCAGGCTCCCTATCTCCATGACCTCCTGGCCGATTATCCGAGCCGTGGCGGCAAGATGATGCGGCCGTGCATCTGCATGGCCAATGCGCGGGCCTTCGGCGGAAGGCTGGAAGATGCCATCCCCTTCGCCGGCGCGGTGGAGATTCTCCACAATGCCCTGCTCATTCATGACGACATCCAGGATGAAAGCGTGGAGCGCCGAGGCCTTCCCACCTTGCATGCCCTGCATGGTGTGCCGCTGGCGATCAACGCCGGCGATGCCATGTTGCTGATGGCCTTCGGCCCCCTGCTCGACCATGTCGGCAGTCGCGGCGGCACATTTGCCCGCAGGATTCTTGACGTGACGCGACGGATGGCCAGGGAAACGGCGGAAGGGCAGGCGCTGGATATCGGCTGGAGGCAGGACCATCGCCATGACATCACCACGGCTGACTATCTCACCATGGTGCTGAAGAAGACGGCGTGGATGGCCACCATCTGGCCGGCCCAGGTGGGGATGCTGCTCGGAACCCATGGCCAGGTGGATCCAGATGCCGTTGTCCGCTTCGGTTTCTTTCTCGGTGCCACCTTCCAGATCCAGGATGATCTGCTGAACTTCTCCTCCGAAGCTTCTTACGGCAAAGAGCCGCGGGGGGATCTGTTCGAAGCGAAGCACACCCTGCTGTTGATTCATGCCCGTGACCAATGCAATGCGAGTGAACGCCAGCAGCTCGACCACTTCATGAATCTGCGGCGCGAGGAGCGCACCGCTGAAGCCGTGGCCTGGCTTGCGGATCTCATGGTCAGCAAGGGTTCCGTTGACTATGCACGCATGGTGGCGGAGTCCCTGGCGGGTGCCGCGCGCCACGAATTCACCAGGGCCTATGGCCACCTGCCGGAGTCTGAGGATAAGGATTTCATCGAGGACCTGGTTCCTTGGGTGTTCAACCGGGCAACCTGATGCCGGCTTTTCCTGGCAGCGGTGTCGTCCATCCTGGCGGTCGCGTCCTGCTCTACGGCGCCACCGGGTTCAGCGGCCGGCTGCTGACCCGGTGCCTTCAGGAGCAGGGGATCGATGTGGTGCTGGCGGGCCGGAATGAAGCCAAGCTGGCGGAGTTGGCTCGCCGATGGAACCTGGATTTCCTTGCGTTTTGCCTCGATGATCCTGCGCAGATCGAGGCGTCCCTCGACACGATTCAGGTGGTGCTGCATGCGGCTGGTCCGTTTACGCGCACGGCGCTGCCGATGATCGCCGCCTGTATTCGCACCGGCACCCACTATCTCGATCTGACCGGGGAATGGCCCGTGTTTCAGCTGGCGATGGATCAGGGTGAGCGCGCCGCCGACAACGGCGTGATGTTGATGCCGGGGATCGGCTTTTCGATCGTGGCGTCGGATTGTCTCCTGGCGATGGCCCTGGCCCGGTTCCCTGAGGCGGTCGCTCTGCGTCTGGCCCTTTCCGCCCCTGATGTGATGTCACGGGGCACGTTCCGCAGCCTGATGGGACTCACCAGCTCCACCGTGATGGTGCGTAGGAACGGGACTCCCACCGGCTTGCCTGCGGGGTCGCTGTCGCGCTGCTTCGACTTCGGCGCCGGCTTGCGGAAGGCGGTCGCCGTCACCTGGCCGGATGTCTTCATCAGCCAGGTCACCGATGGCATCGCCACCCTGGAGGTGTATGCCCAGGCCGATTGGCCCGTTCAGTTCGCCTACCGGGCCGGCTCCAGCATGGCCCCGCTGCACCAGTCGGCCCTCGGCCAGCGGCTGCTGGATCTTCTCAGTCAAGGTTGGCCCGAGGCCCCTTCCGCAACGCAACGGCAGCGCTCCGGCTTCACCCTTGTGGTGGAAGCGGAGGATCGCTGGCGACGCTGCCGCTCCCTCCGCATCCAGACGCCGGATGGCTATACCGTCACCGGTGCGACGGCTACGGCGATCGTCGGGCGTGTCCTCAAGGGCCATGTGGCTCCGGGTTTTCAGTCGCCCGCGCACCTCTACGGAGGTTCGCTGCTGGAGGACGTGGGTTGTGTTCTGCCAGTAGGGTGAGCCGACGCGTATCGGGACCAGCCGCACCTGCATTCGTGAACGATCTTCCCTATCTCGATAATCCACTGGATGGCCAGCAGGAGGCACCCCCTTACCTGTTCACGGGCATTCAGTCGCACTACTTCAAGCTCAAGGCCGAGGCCGGCGCCCTGGAGAGCTTCTGCGCACGCTATCTGAACCCGGCATCCAACTCATTCACCTACTGGCCGCTGTCCTCCCTGCCGCTGGTGGGTGCCGGCTTTGGACAGCCTTTCGTTGTCCTTGGGGTCCTTTTCTATCCAGACATCCGGTCTGGCAGCTTCCACCCTGAGCGCTCCACCCGCCAGCACGAAGTCTTTTTCTCCTTCCCCGTTCTGCGCTTCAACAACGGATTCCCAGACAAGATCTGCTGGGTCTACCCCTTCATCTGTGTAGACAACATCCGTTCGGCGATCACGGGTCGAGAAGTGATCGGGCTGTCCAAGCTTGTGGGCCGATTCGATTGTCTGGACTCCCGCCCGTCTGGTTCACCTCACCCCCCGTCCCGCGACTCCCTCTCCGGAGAGCTGTTCGGTGACGATACGGACTCGATGGGGATCAGTGTCCCCACCTACCTGCGCTACGGCCGTGACAGCCATGAGCACATGCTGCCCATCATCCGCATCCAGGCGGACCCCAAGTTCCAGCCTGAGGGCCTGCTCGGCGAGACGGCGTCTGACCTGCAGGACTCACCGGTCCTCGACCGCGCCGCAGCCGAGGCACGGGCTGGCTTCGGACTACCATGGCCCGCCCCTGACGCGGCCAGCGCGGGAGCTGTCCTGAGCCGAATCGAAGAGTTGATCCATGGATTCACCTTTCTGACTCCGAAGCTGGCCATCAACAGCCTCAAGCAGACGAGGAGCAGTGTTGATCCCGCCTATTCAGACCATCAGGCCCTGCTGGAGACGGTCTGGCAGTCGGAGAACGTTCGCCAACTCCGATTCTGGGAACTCGGCCACTTCCGAATCCAGATCTTCAACTATGCGGGCCTGCCCCTGGCTAACCAGCTCGGTCTGGGGGAATACAAGCGCGATGGTGATTTCATCGAACTGGAAGGTCTGGGCTCCAGCTATTCCCTCAGTACCGATCTGCGTATGGTGAGCTCCTCCGTTCTGGCGGAGGCGAATGGTGCTACGCCTACGGCTGGCAGCACCCTGCTCCGTGATCTCACCACCATCCCCATGGCCTGCCTGTCCCTGACGGCCGACATGGCGGATGCCTCGATCCAGTGGGCCGGCTTGTCCGTTTCTCTGGCGCGACAGGCCCTTGGCCTGAAGCGCTGAGTGGCAACCTGCAGGCGCGTTACTGCGCGGATCCGCCGATCCGTTCCCGGGCGTAGAGCTGTTTCTTCTCGTTGATCATGGTCTCGAAGCTTGTGGCCCCCTGGGCCCTGGCCATGGCCAGGGCCTGATCCAGGGCCTCCATCACGGTGGGTTCGTCATGGCCCATGGCTCTGGCGATCACGTCCGCTTTGCGGACATGGACCAGGGGCATGAAGTAGGCCTCACCCGAGCGTCTGACCGCTTCCTCCGCTGCCTGAATCGTCGCGAAGGCCTCGGGCACCGAGCCAGCCAGGGAGTGGAGCGTCGCAATTTCCGCCAGTCGATAACCCTCTGACGTGGACCCCGAAAACCGGTCCAGGGTGAATGAGAGTCTTCAGCCGGCCAGACTGGGCCGGGGACTCGACCATGAAACGCACCA
>NZ_JAFKRJ010000024.1:0-83303 GCF_019038515.1 Synechococcus sp. CCAP 1479/10
ACGGTTGTTGGTGGAGGTGACCCACTCACAGAACTGGTTCCACACCGAAGCGCCGGAGCGCTGCTGGAGAGTGGCGGTCATGAGTGCGTAGAAGGAAGTCACCGAGCGCTGGCGTCGAAACGCCGGGCCGGTGGAAGGAGATGGGGGCGGAATCCCGTCCCCGCAGCACTGTAACAGTGTGTTGCGGAGCGTGAGGGCCGCCTTCATGAAGAAAAGCTTTGCTTCCCGGCGCGCCTCTCCCGGCCCCCTCCCCTGGTACCTCCCGGGCCCGGTAAGCCAACCGCCCACCGGCGGCCCGGGCGCGCTTGTTAGCGTCCAGACACCCCCTCGAGCTGCGTCAGCCGTGAGCGATCAACGGGTGCTGCTCGTGCGGCTGCCCTGCAATCCGATCTTCCCGATCGGCCCGATCTACCTGGCCGATCACCTGCACAAGTGCTTTCCAGGCTTGCCCCAGCGGATCCTGGATCTGGCGGCGGTGCCCCTGCTCGATGTCCAGCGCGTGCTCCTGGAGGTGGTCGACCAGTTCCGCCCCACCCTGCTGGTGTTCTCCTGGCGGGACATCCAGATCTACGCCCCGGTCGATGGCCGGGGCGGCAATCCGCTGCAGAACTCCTTCGAGGTGTTCTATTCCGCCAGCCCCCTCAAGCGTCTGCGGGGGGCGATCGGCGGGCTGCGGCTGATGGGCTCCTATTACGGCGAGCTGTGGCGCAACCTGCGGCTGGTGCGCCGGGGCCTGCGGCGCGCCCGCCGCCACAACCCCGGGGCCCGGGTGGTCATCGGCGGCGGGGCGGTGAGCGTCTTCTACGAGCAGCTGGGCCGCGGCCTGCCCACCGGTTCGGTGGTGTCGGTGGGGGAGGGGGAAGGGCTGCTGGAGAAGCTGATCCGTGGCCAGTCGCTCACTGGCGAGCGCTGCTACGTGGTGGGCGAGGCGCCCCGTCCGGGCCTGATCCATGAGCAGCCGGCGGGCCTGGAGAAGACGGCCTGCAACTACGCCTACATCGAAGCGATCTGGCCCCAGCTGAACTGGTACCTCGACGGCGGTGACTTCTACGTCGGGGTCCAGACCAAGCGCGGCTGCCCCCACAACTGCTGCTACTGCGTCTACACGGTGGTGGAGGGCAAGGCCGTGCGCGTCAACCCCATCGCCGAGGTGGTGCGGGAGATGCGCCAGCTCTACGACCGTGGCGTGCGGGGCTTCTGGTTCACCGATGCCCAGTTCATCCCGGCCAGGCGCTACATCGACGACGCCAAGGACCTGCTGCGGGCCATTCAGGCGGAGGGCCTCACGGACATCCGCTGGGCGGCCTACATCCGCGCCGACAACCTCGATGCCGAGCTGGCTGAGCTGATGGTGGCCACGGGGATGAGCTACTTCGAGATCGGCATCACCTCGGGGTCCCAGGAGCTCGTGCGCAAGATGCGCATGGGCTACAACCTGCGCACGGTGCTGGAGAACTGCCGGATGCTCGCGGCGGCCGGCTTCCGTGAGCATGTCTCCGTGAACTACTCGTTCAACGTGATCGATGAACGGCCGGAGACCATCCGCCAGACGATCGCCTATCACCGCGAACTGGAGATCATCTTCGGCGCCAGGTCGGTGGAGCCGGCGATCTTCTTCATCGGCCTCCAGCCCCACACCCACCTGGAGCAGTACGCCTTCGACCAGGGGATGCTCAAGCCGGGCTACGACCCCATGAGCCTGATGCCCTGGACGGCCCGCAAGCTGCTGTGGAACCCGGAACCGATGGGTCGGGTGTTCGGCCGGATCTGCCTGGAGGCCTTCGAGCGCAACCCGGCCGACTTCGGCCGCACCGTGATGGACCTGCTGGAGAGGGAGTACGGCGTGGCTCCCCTGGATCAGGCGTTGCGGGCGCCGGTGGAGGGGCGCCGGGCCCTGGCCACGGCGACGCTCTGAGCAGCGAGCAGCCCGAAACCTGTCATGATTGCCGCAAAGAGGCTGCTATTAGAGAATTTTAAGGTATTTAAGGTAAACTCATTATCAAGCGGCATGGCCGCGGTCGCAGGCGCCTGCCCTGCAGGCCTCTTCCAACCAAGGCTCCCCCAAGCGCTTCCCCAGCATGGCCACCATCAACGTCACCCCCTCCGGAATCCCCACCCTCCGTGAGGTGATCAATGCGGCGGCCGCAGGGGACATCATCCTTCTGGCGGATGGCACCTACGCCTCCGTCCGGTCCCTGGCCAAGCAGACCTCTGCCCCTGGGGTCGTCCAGGCCTCCGGCTATGCCGTGACCGGCACTTCCGAGGCGGGCGCCATCGTCAGGGACACCCGCATTTTTCAGCGAAACACGGATGGCCCCAACGGGCCCGGCACGGTCGCGAACCTGACCCTGGACTACAGCGCCGGTGGCCTCGCCGATGGCAACGCCCTGCTGCGGGCCACCTCCGCCTCGTTCGTGGTGCAGGATGTCACCTTCCGAGGCACCCACACCGGCTGGAACGGCAACGGCAACCTCTACATGTCGTTGACCTCGTTTTCGGCCACCTCGCCGATCACGACGGGTCTGACCCTGGACGATGTCACGGTCACGATCAAGGGGCAGGGAGGGTTCAACCCCTTGACCGGGGCTGGAGGTTCCGCCTTCCTTCACAGCTGGAACAACAGCGGCAGCCTTCTCATCCGCGACAGCCTCTTCGATGAAGCCGGCTTCCTGAGCAGCTTCAATATCCTCAACTTCACTGGTTCCGTTGCCACCGGTTCGGTTCAGATCTCCGGCAACACCTTCACCCGCTCAGAGAACCAGACCGTGGTGCGCCCCACGGGCAATATCCTCGGCAATGTCACCGCTACGCTGAGCGGAAATACCTTCGAGAATGGCTCCTATCTTGATCTCTATGACGTCAGCAAGCTCATCACGCTGACATCGAACACGTTTTCGACCATTGCCAATGGCTTCGGCCTTCGTATCAACGGCCCCACCGTCGGGGTGCTGCCAGTCCTGGCCGGCACGAACGTCTTCAGCGGACCGGGCCTTGCCCTGAAATACGTCGACCCTGGGAACAACAAGTCCATCAGCCTGACCGGGACCAGCATCGTCAACGGTGCGTCCTTCACCAAGCTCACCGCCGGTGGGCAGGGCAACGACACCCTCACCCTTGCCGCCGGTTTCACCGACTGGGTGAGCGGGGATGACGGCAATGATTCGATTTCCACCGGTGACCTGGCCGACGTCCTGCTCGGCGGCGCCGGGAACGACACCCTGACCGGTGGCACCGGTAACGACACCATCCGCGGTGGCGCTGGTAATGACACCATCAATCACACCGTCGATTCCGATGGAGTCGACGCGGTGGATGGCGGCGCTGACACCGATGCCCTTGTGCTCACCTCAGGTTCAGGTAATCAGACTCTCACAGTCGTTTTTGACGGGGTCTCCATTACAGGCTTTGAAGGTGGTTCCGTGACGAATGTGGAGTCGGTGACGGCCAACCTTGGCAGAGGCCCGGCTGACCTGCTGGCTTACGATTCAACAACGGCTGCTGTGACCGTCAATCTTGCCCTCGGAAGTGCAAGTGGGTTTACCTCAATCGCAGACATTGAGTATGTTCGCTCGGGCGCGGGCACTGATTCTCTAACGGGTAGCAATGCTGCCAATATTCTGGATGGTAGTACCAATAACGATATGATTGATGGTGGCGGTGGAGACGACACGTTGATTGGTGGCCTCGGGGTCGATCTCTTGACAGGCGGTTCGGGGAATGACTCCTTCCGTTACTTCTCGACCGATGAATCGGGCACGACGGCTGCAACCCGTGACGTCATCACGGCCTTTGAAGGAGCTGGCATTGCCGGCGGAGACCTGATCAATGTCAATGACGTTGACGCGAACACCGGTGCGGGTGGCAACCAGAACTTCACCTTCATCGGCAATGCAGCTTTCACCGCTGTGGGCCAGTTGCGTTTCTTCCAGGACGGCACCAACACCTTCGTTGAGGCCAACACCACTGGAGCCACTGGAGCGGAATTCACCATCCAGGTGAATGGCTTGCATACCTTCATCGCCACCGACTTTTCCCTGTAGGCCCTGGCGGGTTTTGTGGGCGGCGATCAGCGCTGAGGGGGGCCTCAACCCTCGGACGTCGGCATCCCATCAGCTCGACACCGCTGTTTCAGGTAGCCCCGCAGCACCAGCAGCCCACCAAGCCCAATCCACCCCACCAGGCCCCCGATCGGGTTGGGCTGGCTGCCCCCCGGCCCCGCCAGCCATGGGGGGGCGCTCGGCAGCAGCTCCAGCAGGCCCCCCTGCAGGGCGAACCAGCCCCCCACCAGGCCGCCGTGCAGGCCGACCGCCCCCCAGAGCACCCCGCCATCGTCCCTGCGCACCAGGGCCAGATTCAGTCCCAGAAGCAGCAGCCCGCCCAGCAGGCCCACCGCCCCCAGTCCGCCGGGCTGACTCCAGGGGTGGACGAGGGCGAAGACGGCCGCCTGCAGCAGCAGCGCCCCCCTCGGGGCCATCTGATGCTGCAGTTCACCCCACAGCCAGCCGCGGAACACCAGTTCCTCGGCGAAGCCCACGCCCACCATCAGGGCCAGGGCGTTCAGCACCTCGCCCCCGTCCAGGCCACCCGGCCCGATCCAGCGGGCGCCTCCCGAGGCCAGCAGGGCACCCACCACCAGGGCCAGCAGCGCCAGGGTCCGCAGCAGCCCCCGCCCGAAGGCCCCCAGCGCCACGGGCAGCGGGGCCAGCACCCCGAGAGCGCGCCACGGCTGGGATTCGCCCCAGACCCGGCGCAACCGCAGCGGCAGGGTCAGCAGCAGCAGCACCAGGGCCACCACCGCGCCGGCCAGATCCACCTGATCGGGGCGCAGGCCCGGGGCGAGGCCGGCCAGGGGGCGCACCAGCAGCCAGCCGAGGCCGTAGAGCAGCGGCACGTAGAGCAGGGTGCCGCTCCAGCGGGGGCCCACTCAGTTCTCCGGCTCGATCGTGCTCGTCAGGCCCTTGGCCTTGAGGGTTTCGCAGTAGAACTCCGCCGGCTCCAGATCGCAGACGATCACCAGTCCCACCCCCGTGTTGTGGGCCTCCAGCATCACGGCGATGGCATCCTGCTCACTCAGGGAGGGCACCACCTGGCGCAGGGTGTTCACCACATACTCCATGCTGTTCACGGGGTCGTTGTGAAGCAGCACCTTGTAGCGGGGTGAGGTCTTGCGCACCCGCTCCGGCGCCTTCTCGATCACGGCGGCCCCCCCCGGCGAACGGGAGGGGGTTTCGGTGGCCGCCGGGGTGGTGGAGGCGGTGGCAAAGGGCGGGATGGTCATGGGCATGGCCGCTCCGGTCCTGACAGTGGCCAACTCTAAAGAGCCCGGATCCGACGCATCGCCTCGTCCACGTTGGCGCGGGAGTTGAAGGCGGAGAGGCGGAAATAGCCCTCGCCCGCCGCGCCGAAGCCGCTGCCGGGGGTGCCCACCACATGGGCCTGGTTCAGCAGGTGGTCGAAGAAGCCCCAGGAATCCAGACCCTCGGGGGTCTTGATCCACACGTAGGGGGCCTGCTGGCCCCCGTACACCTGCAGGCCGGCGGCCTCCAGTTCACGGCGGATGATGGCCGCGTTCTCCATGTAGAAGCTGATCAGGGCCCGCACCTGCTCCTGGCCTTCCGGCGAGTACACGGCCTCGGCGCCCCGCTGCACGATGTAGCTCACCCCGTTGAACTTGGTGCTCTGGCGCCGGTTCCAGAGGCCCCACAGCTCCACCGGCTCACCGGCGGCCGTGGTGCCGGTGAGTCCCCGGGGCACCACGGTGAGGGCGCAGCGGGTGCCGGTGAAGCCGGCGTTCTTGGAGAAGGAGCGGAACTCGATCGCGCAGCGCCGTGCCCCTTCGATCTCGTAGATGGAGTGGGGCAGCTCCGGATCGGAGATGAACGCCTCGTAGGCGGCGTCGAACAGGATCAGGGCGTCGTTGGCCAGGGCGTAGTCGACCCACTGCTTCAGCTGCTCCCGGGTGGCGACCGCGCCGGTGGGGTTGTTGGGGAAGCAGAGGTAGATGAGGTCGACCGGCTGCGCCGGCAGCGGGGCCACGAAGCCGTTGGCCGCCGTGATCGGCAGGTAGGTGAGGCCCCCGTAGCGGCCGCCCCCGTCGGCGTCGCCGGTGCGGCCCGCCATGACGTTGCTGTCGACGTACACCGGATAGACCGGATCGGTGACGGCGATGCGGTTGCCGGCCCCGAGGATGTCGAGGATGTTGCTGCTGTCGCACTTGGAGCCGTCGGAGATGAAGATCTCCTCGGCGCTCACCTCGCAGCCGCGGGCCTGGAAGTCGTGGCGGGCGATAGCCTCCCGCAGCCAGCCGTAACCCTGCTCGGGCCCGTAGCCGTGGAAGCCCTCCCGGGTGCCCATGGCCTCGATCGCCCGCTGCATCGCCTCCCGGCAGGCCGCCGGCAGGGGCTCGGTGACGTCGCCGATGCCCAGGCGGATCACGGCCGCCTCGGGATGGGCCTCCGTGAACGCCTTGACGCGCCGGGCGATCTCGGGGAACAGGTAGCCCGCCTTGAGCCGGAGGTAGCTGTCGTTGACCTGAACCATGGGTGGGAAGCGGAAGGCGGGGCGGCGGGGCCAGGCGGCATCTTCCTATGGCGCGGGCCGGCCTGCCTACGCTCGGGTCGCAGCCCGCCGGTCGCCGCCGTGTCCTTCGCCACCGTCGCCACCGTCGCCACCGTCGCCACCGCCACCCCCGCCACGACGGTCGACGCCCCCGTCGCCTTCGCTGAGCTGGTTGACGGCGGCATCGCCCGGCCCGCCCGCTACCTCGGCAATGAGCGGGGGGTGGAGCCCCGCGACTGGTCGGCGGCCCGGGTGCGCTGGGCGCTCACCTACCCGGAGGTCTACGAGGTCGGCGCCAGCAACCTCGGCCATGTGCTGCTTTATTCCATCCTCAATGCCGTTCCCGGTCAGCTGTGCGACCGGGCCTACCTGCCGTCGCCCGATCTGGCGGCCCGGCTGCGGGAGCGGGGGGCGCCCCTGTTCGCGGTGGAAAGCCACCGGCCCCTGACGGCCTTCGACATCCTCGGCTTCAGCCTCAGCTACGAGCTCGGCGGCACCAACATCCTGGAGATGCTTGATCTGGCGGGCATCCCGATCCGCGCTGCCGACCGGGGCGACCTGCCCCTCGACGATCCGGCGGCGCCGCCGCTGATCTTTGCCGGTGGCCCCACCGCCACCGGCAATCCCGAGCCGTTCGCGCCCTTCTTCGATTTCCTTGCCCTGGGGGACGGGGAGGAGCTGCTGCCCGAGATCGGCCTGGTGGTGGCCGAGGGGCGGGCCGCCGGCCTGGGCCGCCGGGCCCTGCTGCGGGACCTGGCCGAGGTGCCCGGGGTCTATGTGCCCTCCCTGTACGCCCCCGGGCCCGACGGGGTGAGCCTGCTGCCGCTGGAGCCGGGCCTGGCGCCCCGCATCCAGCGGCGCACCGCCACCCCCATGCCCCACTACGCCATGGGCCTGGTGCCCCACATCGAGACGGTCCACGACCGGCTCACGGTGGAGATCCGCCGCGGCTGCACCCGCGGCTGCCGCTTCTGCCAGCCGGGGATGCTCACCCGCCCGGCCCGGGACGTGGAGCCGGAGGCGGTCATCGAGGCGGTGGAGGAGGGCATGCTGCGCACCGGCTACAGCGACTTCTCGCTGCTGTCGCTCAGCTGCAGCGATTACCTCTCCCTGCCGGCGGTGGGTGTGGAGCTGCGCAACCGGCTGGCGGAGCACAACGTCAGCCTCACCCTGCCCAGCCAGCGGGTCGACCGTTTCGACACTTCCATTGCCCACATCCTCGGCGGCACCCGCCGGGCCGGGCTCACCTTCGCCCCCGAGGCCGGCACCCAGCGCCTGCGGGACATCGTCAACAAGGGCCTCACGGACGCGGAGCTGCTGCGCGGCATCCGCACCGCCATGGAGAACGGCTACAACCGCGTGAAGCTCTATTTCATGATCGGTCTGCCGGGCGAGACCGACGCCGACGTGCTCGGGATCGTCGACACCTGCCGGGGGCTGCAGCAGCAGTGCCGTGATCTGGGTCGGTTGCAGCTCAACCTGACGATCAGCAATTTCACCCCCAAGCCCCACACGCCGTTCCAGTGGCACAGCGTGTCGACGGCGGAGTTCCGGCGCCGGCAGCAGCTGCTGCGCGACGCCCTGCGGCCCCTGCGGGGCATCAAGACCAATTACACCGACGTGCGGCTGTCGGCGGTGGAGGACTTTGTCGGCCGCGGCGACCGGAGGCTGGCGCCGGTGATCGAGGCGGCCTGGCGGGCCGGGGCGGGGCTGGATGCCTGGTTCGAATCGGCCGAGCGCACCCATGCCGCCTGGACCGGCGCCATCGAGGCGGCTGGCCTGGGGGGCTCCTACCGGGCCCTGGAGATGGGCGGCTGGAGTGCGGCGGAGGCCTTCGCCACCGGCGACCTGGAGGCCTTCTGCCGCCAGCCCCTGCCCTGGGACCACATCGATTCCGGGGTCGACAAGGCCTGGCTGGCGGAGGACCTGGGTCGGGCCCTGGCGGCCGCCGTGGTGCCTGACTGCTCCTTCGAGGGCTGCAGCAGCTGCGGCGTCTGCGGTCCGGAGCTGGGGCACAACGTGGTGATCCCGCCGCCCCCCGTGCCGTCGCCGCTGCCGCCGCGGGCGCCGGCCAGCGAGCGGGTCTGCCGGCTGCGCTTCGCCTTCGCCAAGACCGGCTCCCTGGCCCTGATCAGCCATCTCGACATCCTGCGGCTGATGGAGCGGGCCCTGCGCCGCAGCGGCCTGCCGGTGAGCTTCACGGGCGGCTTCCATCCCCTGCCGCGGCTGCAGGTGGCGCTCCCTTTGCCCCTGGGGGTGGAGGGCCTGCACGAGTGGCTCGACCTGGACTTCGCCGCCCCGGTCGACCCCGAGACGGCCCGGGAGCGTCTGCAGGCGGAGCTCAGCCCTGAACTGCTCCTCCTGTCGGTGCAGGCGGTGCCCCTGGCGACCCCCGGTCTGGCCCAGCAGATCCGTTCCGCCGAGTGGCGGTTCACCCTGCGGCCCGCCCCCGATCCGGCGGCCCCCGATCCGGCGGCACCGGCTCCGGCTTCACTGACCCAGGAGCGCTGGGCGGCGGCGGTCGCGGCGCTGCTGGCGGCCACCAGCCTGCCCTGGCAGGACCAGGACAAGAAGGGGCGCCCAAGGGAGCGGGAGTGTCGCCCCTACCTGCTCGACCTCCGCCTGGTGCCCGGTGAGGGCCCGTCCGGGGCGGACCAGGTGCTGGATCTGGAGGCCGCCGTGGATCCCCAGGGCCGCAGCCTGCGTCCGGACCATCTGCGCCACTGGCTGAGCACCGGCCTCGGCCAGCCACTGGTGCTCGGTCCGGTCCAGCGCCGTTGCCTCCGGCTGGACGCATGCTAAGTTCGCCCTAGACGGAGACAGGAATAGCGGGGTTCCCTCCCTTCTTCCTCCCCCGCCCAGACGCTTCTGCATCAGGGACGCTTTCTAGAAGCTCCTCGGCGAAAGCGCTATCAAAGTCAACATTGCTTGGTTCGGTCTTCGTTGCTTTGCATCGGGAAGGAACGTCATTCCTTCCGTCACGCTGCCGGCCCGACGACATCCCTGCTCCCCTCCGGGCCCCTTGGCTTCTGGGGGCCAGACCAGGCAGCCAGCCGTTTCCCTTGTTTCCGGGGTCCGGCCTGATTCTCTCCAGTGGCTGAGCGACCGCCACGGTCGCCGCCCGATTCCTTCCCCCACCTGCCCCCCGGCAGGGCTCCACTGAGCCCACCATCTCTTCCATGCCCCAGCAGATCGTCATCGCTGAGCAGTTGCGGATCGCCGCAGTGCTCAACGACGAACGCGTCGATGAACTGATCGTCGCCCAGGGTCGTTATCAGATCGGTGACGTCTACCTCGGAACCGTCGAGAACGTGTTGCCCGGGATCGATGCCGCCTTCGTCAACATCGGTGAAAGCGAGAAGAACGGCTTCATCCACATCACCGATCTGGGTCCCCTGCGCCTGAAGAAGGGGGGCGCCGGCATCACCGAGCTGCTCGAGCCCCGCCAGAAGGTGCTTGTCCAGGTGATGAAGGAGCCCACTGGCACCAAGGGGCCGCGCCTCACCGGCAACCTCTCCCTGCCGGGACGTTTCCTGGTGCTCCAGCCCCACGGCCAGGGGGTCAGCATCTCCCGGCGCATCAACGGCGAGAACGAGCGCAACCGGCTGCGGGCCCTCGGCGTGCTGATCAAGCCCCCCGGCGCCGGCCTGCTGATCCGCACCGAGGCCGAGGACGTCAGCGAGGAGATGCTGATCGACGACCTCGAGGCCCTGCTGCGCCAGTGGGAATCGATCCAGCAGGCGGCCGAGACGGCCTCGCCGCCGGTGCTCCTCAACCGCGATGAGGACTTCATCCATCGGGTGCTGCGCGACCTCTACAGCCCTGACGTGCTGCGGGTGGTGGTCGACAGCGCCGATGCGGTGGCCCGCGTCAACGCCTTCCTCGGCGCCGACCAGGCCAACCTCCTGGTGGAGCACCACGGTGAACCCACCGAAATCCTTGAGCACTACCGGGTCAACGCCGCCATCCGCGATGCCCTCAAGCCTCGGGTGGATCTCCCCTCCGGCGGCTACGTGATCATCGAGCCCACCGAGGCGCTCACGGTGATCGATGTCAACTCCGGCTCGTTCACCCGCTCGGCCAACGCCCGCGAGACGGTGCTCTGGACCAACTGCGAGGCGGCGGTGGAGATCGCCCGCCAGCTGAAGCTGCGCAACATCGGCGGCGTCGTGATCATCGACTTCATCGACATGGAGTCCCGGCGCGACCAGCTGCAGCTGCTGGAGCACTTCACCCAGGCCTCCCGGGACGACACGGCCCGCCCCCAGATCGCCCAGCTCACCGAGCTCGGTCTGGTGGAGCTGACCCGCAAACGCCAGGGCCAGAACATCTACGAACTGTTCGGCCGGGCCTGCCCCAGCTGTGGCGGCCTCGGCCACGTGGCCGTGCTGCCCGGCAAGGACACCCTCCAGCCCCTGGCCACGGTCTCCGGCCTGGTGCGCTCGGCCGCCTCGGCCCGGGCCGAAGTGGCCAGCCCCTCCACCGGCGCCGGTGAGTCCGGCGGTGGCGGCCGGCGCCGCCGTGGCGGCCGCGGTGGCCGCGGCTCCGACGGGGCCGAGACCCCCGTCCTGGGCGGCTACGGCGAGGGCGGCGGCAACGGCAGCGCCGTCGTCCTGCCGGCGGCCCAGGAGAGCCCCGCCAGCGACGCCCCGCAGCGCCGCCAGGAGCCCGAGGTGCTGGCCGTGCCGATGGATCCCGAACAGGAGCTTGTCTTCGGCTGGATGGGGCTGAGTCCGGCCTTGCTGCTGGATCCGCTCCCCACCGGCGACAGCCTGATGGTGCGTGTGGTGCGCCCCGACGCCGACCCCGAGGCCGTCCTGGAGGAAGCCCGTCAGCAGCTGGCCGCCAGCGGCTCCCGTCGCCGGCGGCGCGGCCGCGGCGGTGAGGGCCGCAACGGCATGGCCGACGCGAATGGCATGGCCGACGCGCCCGAAGCGGCCGAATCCCCCGTGTTCTCCGGATCCTTCGACTCCCCGGTGCCGGAGGCGATCCCCATCTTCGAGATCACGCCGGCCCCGTTCGAACCCCTGCCCACCACCGTCCCGTCCGAACTGGTGACGGTGGCCGTGCCCAGCCGCCGCTCCTCCAGCCGGTCCACACCGGCGGCGGTGGCGGCCCCGGTGGCGACGGCGGCTCCGGTCCCGGTGGCAGCCTCTGCCGCCGCAATTCCCGCGGCCGATGCCGCTGCCGCCGACGCGGGTGAACCCCGCCGCCGCCGCCGCCGCTCCTCCGCCGCTGGCTGATCGCCCCGGCCGCAACGCCCTCGGGCGCCCCGGCCCCGAGGTCCTCGCTCACCCCGACGCAGATGTCTGGGGGGGGCTTGAGCCCGCGGATTGTGCCGGAGTGGACGAGGTCGGCCGGGGCAGCCTGTTCGGACCGGTGTTCGCGGCGGCGGTGGTGTTGCCGGCCACGGCCCTGGCGACCCTGGCGGCGGCGGGCCTGAACGACAGCAAGAAGCTCAGCGCCCGGCGCCGCGAGGCCCTGGTTCCCCTGCTGCGCCACCATGCCCTGGCCTGGGCCCTGGGGCAGGCGAGCGCCGGCGAGATCGATCGCTGGGGGGTGCGCCAGGCCACCGAATGGGCGATGCTTCGGGCCCTGCAACGGCTGGCCCGCCCCCCCCGGCTGCTGCTGGTGGACGGGGTCCTTCCCCTGCGGGGCTGGCCCGGCCCCCAGTCCGCCCTGGTGGGCGGTGACGGCCGCTGCGCCGCGATCGCCGCCGCCAGCGTGCTCGCCAAGCAGGAGCGGGATGCCCTGCTGCGGCGCCTGGCGTTGCGCCACCCCGGCTATGGCCTGGAGCGCCACGCCGGCTACGGTACCCGCCAGCACCGGGAGGCGATCCAGCGGCTGGGACCCACACCCCTGCACCGCCGCAGCTTTCTCAGGTCGATCGGCACCAGTGCTGGAAATCCCCCAGCAGCTGCTGACTCACCCGGGTCCTGATGCCCAGCAGGATGCCGCCGAGCACCGAGCGGCCCGTGGCCTCCAGCACCTTGGGCGGGATCAGCTTCAGCAGGGTGGGGCGGCTCACGGTCACCGAGAGGCTGGCCTCACCGGTGAGGCCGCCGTCGGCCGCGGCCAGCCAGGAGCAGAGCCCGAGGCGGAAGTCCTCCACCAGTCCGAGTCCTTCGAGCTGGCAGTCGAGGGCCTCCAGCTCCAGCCGGCCATGGCGACGCACCACCTGCAGCTCCACCACCGGCTGGATCTTCAGCTGGAACACCCGCACCTGGCTCACGGTGTAGCGGTAGCGGCCGGGGCCGAGGGGTTGGAGCTGGGTGGGGTCGAGCAGGGCCTGCACGACCCGCTGCTCATCGTCGAGGTAGGCGGGCAAGCGATCCGCCTCGCTGGCCACCGGAAGGTCGAGTTGCTGGCTGGCGCTGAAGGCCAGGGACATGGCCTGCGGGCCGGCAGGCCATGATCCTACCGATCACCCCAGAGCGTCCCACCGCCATGCGTCTTGCCTTTCTCGGTCCCGTCGGCACCTACGGTGAGCAGGCGGCGCAGCGACTGGCGGCCCTCGAGGGCCTCGAGGCGGTGGACTTCGTGCCCCAGCAGGGCATCCGCGCCGTGATCCGGGCCCTGGCCGACGGCGACTGCGATCTGGCGGTGGTGCCGGTGGAGAACTCCGTCGAGGGGGGCGTCACAAGCTGCCTCGATGCCCTCTGGGAGCACCCCGACCTGGCGGTGGCCCGGGCCCTGGTGCTGCCCATCCGCCACGCCCTGGTGGGCAGCGGCCCCCTCGACGCCATCAGTGAGGTGCTCTCCCATCCCCAGGCCCTGGCCCAGTGCAGCCTGTGGCTGGGGGAACACCTGCCCCAGGCCCTGCAGCTGCCCACCAGCTCCACCGCTGAAGCGGCCCGGCTGGTGCGGGGCAGCCGCTTCCGGGGCGCCATCGCCTCGCTGGAGGCGGCCGCCGAGCACGGCCTCGAGGTGCTGGCCCACCCGATCAATGATGTGCCGGGCAACTGCACCCGCTTCCTGCTGCTGCGTCGCGGCGAGCGCTCCCACCAGGGACCGTACGCCAGCCTGGCGTTCTCGCTCCATTCCAACCAGCCCGGTGCCCTGCTGGAGTCGCTCGGCTGCTTCGCCGGCCAGGGCCTGAACATGAGCCGGATCGAATCCCGTCCCTCCAAGCGGGAGATGGGCGAATACATCTTCTTCGTCGATCTCGAGCTTCCCGAGGGGGCCGCTCCCCTGGACGGGGCGATCGCCGACCTCACCCCCCTCTGCGAGCACCTGGCCCTGTTCGGGGCCTATCCCCTCACCAACCTCGCCGCCGAGGAGAAGGCCGACTGAGTCAGCCCGGCCCGGGCACCGGTCCGCGGAAGACGCCGAACTGCATCAGACCGTTGCGGAAGGCCCAGTCCATCAGCAGCAGCGTCGGCGTTTCCCGAAGCCCCTGGATCACGGCCCGGGGGCCCAGCCCCAGCACCGCCCCGGGGCGACGCACGCCTTCGAGGATCGAATCCACCCAGGAGGGCAGGGTGGCCACCGTCCAGTCGCCGGTGCTGATCGGCAGGCCCCGGTTCCAGGGGCTGGTTTCCAGATTCCGCTTCAGGGAGGGGATGCTGGCGAACTCCGGGTGCGCCCACTGGTCGAGCAGCTGGCGCATCACCCAGCGCTCCAGCCGGTTCATCGGGGCGACGCCCGGGTCGCGGCGGTTCCAGTCGGCCACCGCCAGAGCGCCACCGGGCCGGAGCACGCGCAGCATCTCATCGGCGTAGCGCTGCTTGTCGGGCATGTGGGGGCCGGCTTCGACGCTCCAGACCGCATCGAAGCCCGTGTCGGTGCCCCCGTCGGGCAGCTCCAGGGCCAGGGCATCCATCACGGCGAAGCGGCAGTTCGGCAGGTCGGCCGGTGTGAGCTCCCGGGCCCGGGCGATCTGGGCCGGGCTGATGCTGATGCCCAGCACCTCGAAGCCGTAGTCGCGGGCCAGGATGCGGGCGCTGCCGCCGATGCCGCAGCCCACGTCCAGCACCCGGCTGCCGGGGGGCAGACGGTCGAGGCCGCTCCAGCGCACCAGCTCGTGGACGAAGGCGGCCTTGGCGGCGCGGAAATCCCGGCTGCCCGGCGGATCGCCGTAGTGGCCCAGGTGCACGTGCTCGCCCCAGAGCCGCTCCAGCAGACGGTCGTCCGTCCAGCGGTCGTAGGCGGCGGCGACGCTGGCCGGCGACAGGTAGGCCCGGGAGCGGCGCTGCCACAGCAGGGCAGCCAGGAGGGTCGCCAGGGCACCCCCCGTCAGGAGGAGGGGCAGCAGGGCGCCGCCCGGAAGAAGACTCGGCATGGCTCAGGTCTCGCTGCTGCCGTCGCCGAGGGTGGAGAAGGTGTCCTTCAGGACCGTGCGGGCCGCCAGCTGGCGCCGGGTCTGGTCGAGCAGTTCGAATTCCTGGCGCAGCCGCTCACCGGTGTCGGTGATCTCGAGCAGGGCCTGCTGGTGGTCGGCCACCGGCCCGCCGAGATGGGCACCGATCCAGAAGGAGAGCTCCCGCGGCAGATCGGGCAGATCGGCGGGCAGCGAGGAAGGCTTGCCGATCAGCTTGCCGGTGAGATCGACCACGTCGCGCAGGGCCCGGGTCACGTCGCTGGTGAGGGTCTCGAGCTCCTCGTGGCTTTCGCTCACCGTGTCCTCGATCCAGCTGACCATGCCGACCCGGAACGGGGTGTCGCGCACGATGTCGAGCACCCGGAAGCGCTGCTGGCCCATGGTGACGATGTTGCTGCGGTCGTCATCCTGAACCTGGCAGTGGAGGATCTCGGCACAGCAGCCCACTTCCGCCATCTTCTTGCTCTGGGGATCCCAGCGCACCACCCCGAAGCGCCTGTCCTCCGACATCGCCGTGCGCAGCATCATGCGGTAGCGCGGCTCGAAGATGTGAAGAGGCAGCACTTCCTGGGGGAAGAGCACCACATCGGGGAGGGGGAACAGGGGCAGCTCCCTGACGGCCAGATCAGTCACGGGAGCAGGATGCCGCTGGCGGCAGGGGGGAAGGGGCGATCGGAGGTCGGCAGCGAAAGGATCAACCAGGGCAACTCGGGATGTGTCGCGATCCTAGAGAGAGCGACCAGCCCGGCGAAGCCCCGTTGAGCCCATCGGCATCAGAGCTTGACTTCGATGTCCACACCGCTCGGCAGGTCGAGCTTCATCAGGGCGTCGATGGTCTTGGAACTGGGGCTGTAGATATCGATGATGCGGCGATGGGTGCGGGTCTCGAAGTGCTCACGGGAATCCTTGTCGACGTGAGGCGAGCGCAGCACGCAGTAGATCTTGCGCTTGGTGGGCAGGGGGATGGGACCGATGGCCGTGGCAGCGGTGTGATCGGCGGTTTCGATGATCTTTTCGCAGGACAGATCCAGCATGCGGCGATCGAAGGCCTTCAGGCGGATGCGGATCTTCTGCTGGGGGATGGAGGCGGTCATCGGAGGGGAAACGCGGGCGAAGGGCGGCCGTAGGCCGTGGAAACGGGTTGTCGAGGTGCGGGAGGAACCGACGGTTCCGGAAGGGGGAGCCCCACCGTGGTGAGGCTCCCCCGAAAAGGCTAGATCAGCCTCACAGAACGATCTTGGACACCACGCCGGCACCGATGGTGCGGCCGCCTTCGCGGATGGCGAAGCGCATGCCCTGCTCAATGGCGACCGGGCAGATCAGCTCGGCGGACATCTTGATGCGGTCGCCGGGCATCACCATTTCCACGTTGGTGCCGTCGTCAGCGGTGAAGGCCGTGATCTGGCCGGTCACGTCGGTGGTGCGGATGTAGAACTGCGGGCGGTAGCCGGCGAAGAAGGGGGTGTGGCGGCCGCCTTCCTCCTTCTTGAGCACGTAGACCTCACCCTCGAACTTGGTGTGGGGCTTGATGGAGTTGGGCTTCACCAGCACCATGCCGCGCTCGATGTCCTCCTTCTGGATGCCGCGCAGCAGCAGGCCGACGTTGTCGCCCGCCATGCCCTCGTCGAGCAGCTTGCGGAACATCTCCACGCCGGTGACGGTGGTTTCCCGGGTGTCGCGGATGCCGACGATCTGGACGGTCTCGCCCACCTTCACCTTGCCGCGCTCGATACGACCGGTGGCGACGGTGCCCCGACCGGTGATCGAGAAGACGTCTTCGACGGCCATCAGGAAGGGCTTGTCGATCTCACGCTCGGGCTCGGGGATGGACTCGTCGACCGCATCCATGAGGTCGAGGATCTTGTCGACCCACTCATCCTCACCGCGCACGGCCTTCTTGCCACCCTGGATGTACTCGAGGGCCTTGAGGGCGGAGCCGGCGATCACGGGGATGTCGTCGCCGGGGAAGTCGTAGCTGCTCAGCAGCTCACGCATCTCCAGTTCGACGAGCTCGAGGATCTCCTCGTCGTCGACCATGTCCTTCTTGTTGAGGAACACCACCAGGGCGGGCACGCCCACCTGCTTGGCCAGGAGGATGTGCTCCTTGGTCTGGGCCATGGGGCCGTCGGTGGCGGCCACCACCAGGATGGCGCCGTCCATCTGGGCGGCACCGGTGATCATGTTCTTGACGTAGTCCGCGTGGCCGGGGCAGTCCACGTGGGCGTAGTGACGGTTCTCGGTCTCGTACTCGACGTGGGCCGTGTTGATGGTGATCCCCCGCTCCTTCTCTTCAGGGGCGCCATCGATCTCGTCGTAGGCCTGGGCCTTGGCCATGCCCTGGGACGCCAGCACGTTGGTGATGGCGGCGGTGAGGGTGGTCTTGCCGTGGTCAACGTGACCGATGGTGCCGATGTTGACGTGAGGCTTGTTCCTCTCGAACTTCTCGCGTGCCATGGAAGGAAAGAATCGGGGGGGTGGGTTGGATGTAAAGAAAGATCAGGAATTGCCCTGATTCTTGGAAATGATGGCTTCCGCCACATTGCGAGGAACTTCCTCGTAATGGCTGAACTCCATCGAGAAAATACCCCGACCCTGGGTCATGGATCGGAGCTGGGTGGCGTAGCCGAACATCTCGGCCAGAGGCACCTTGGACTGGACTTTGGACTGTCCGTTGTCGACGGACTGTCCTTCGACCTGGCCGCGGCGAGAGGAAAGGTCGCCGATGACCGAACCGAGGTAATCCTCGGGGACCTCGACCTCAACCTTCATCATCGGCTCAAGAAGTACGGGATTGCACTTCTTGACGCCGTCCTTGAAGGCCAAGGAACCGGCGATCTTGAACGCCATCTCCGAAGAGTCGACGTCGTGATAGGAGCCGTCCACCATGGTGACCCGGACATCGATCATGGGGAAACCGGCAATCACACCGGACTGGCAGGTTTCCTTCATGCCGGCTTCCGCCGGACCGATGTACTCCTTGGGAACGATGCCGCCAACAATCTTGTTGACGAACTCGAACCCTGAACCCGGCTCGCCGGGCTGCATTTCGATCACCACGTGGCCGTACTGGCCCTTGCCTCCCGTCTGGCGGGCGAACTTGCCCTCACCCTTGGCGCTGCCGCGGATGGTTTCCCGGTAGGACACCTGGGGGGCACCGATGTTGGCCTCCACCTTGAACTCCCGCAGCATGCGGTCGACCAGGATCTCCAGGTGCAGTTCGCCCATGCCGGCGATCACGGTCTGGTTGGTTTCCGGATCGGTGGAGACCCGGAAGGTGGGGTCTTCCTCAGAGAGGGACTGGAGCGCCTTGCCGAGTTTCTCCATGTCGCCCTTGGTCTTGGGCTCCACGGCCACGGAGATCACCGGTTCGGGGATGAACAGGGATTCCAGGATGATCGGATCGGAGTCGACGCAGAGGGTGTCGCCCGTGGTGGTGTCCTTGAGGCCGAGCACGGCGCCCAGGTCTCCGGCCCGGAGCTCGTCCACCTCTTCGCGCTCGTCGGCCTTGAGCAGGATCAGGCGGGAGATGCGCTCCTTCTTGTCCTTGGTGGAGTTGAGCACGTAGCTGCCCTTCTGCAGCACGCCGCTGTACATGCGGACGAAGGTGAGCTTGCCGTAGGGGTCGGCCATGACCTTGAAGGCCAGGGCACTGAAGGGAGCGCTGTCGTCGCAGGCACGGGTGGCTTCGCTGCCGTCGGCCAGCAGGCCATGGATCGGCGGCACATCGACGGGGGCGGGCAGGTAGTCGACAACCGCATCGAGCACCAGCTGGACGCCCTTGTTCTTGAAGGCGGAGCCGCAGAGGATCGGGACCATGCCGTGATGCAGCACCCCGAGGCGGATGCCACGCATCAGCTGCTCCTGGGTGAGCTCTCCGTTCTCAAGGAAGGATTCGATCAGCTCTTCGTCGGTTTCGGCCACCGACTCCATCAGCTTCTGGCGCCACTCCGCAGCCTCGTCCTGCATGTCGGCGGGGATCTCCTCTTCGAGGATGTCGGTGCCGAGGTCATTGGTGTAGATGATCGCCTTGTTGCGCACCAGGTCGATGATGCCCTTGAGGTCGCCCTCGGCACCGATCGGCAGCTGGATCGGCACGGCGTTGGCCTTGAGGCGATCCTTGATCTGGTCGTAGACCTTCAGGAAGTTGGCGCCGGTCCGGTCCATCTTGTTGACGAACACGATCCGGGGCACGTTGTAGCGATCGGCCTGGCGCCAGACGGTCTCCGACTGGGGCTGGACGCCGCCCACGGCACAGAACACGGCGACCACACCATCGAGGACGCGCATCGAGCGCTCCACCTCGATCGTGAAATCGACGTGGCCAGGGGTGTCGATGATGTTGATCCGGTTGTCCTTCCAGCTGGTGGAGATGGCGGCGGCGGTGATGGTGATCCCCCGCTCGCGTTCCTGCTCCATCCAGTCGGTGACGGCGGCGCCATCGTGCACCTCGCCCATCTTGTGGACCACGCCGGAATAAAACAGAATCCGTTCGGTCGTGGTGGTCTTGCCCGCGTCAATGTGAGCGGCGATACCGATATTTCTGACGCGTTCCAGGGGGTAGGCGCGGGCCACGGGAAAGTTCTCCGGGGGTGGGTCGACGAAAAGCGGGCGTAACTCTACAGACCGGTGATGGCTCAGGTCTGGGGGAACCGGATCAGCCCAGGCATCCGGTTCCCGGGGTCGCTCAGTAGCGGTAGTGGGCGAAAGCCTTGTTGGCCTCGGCCATCTTGTGGGTTTCCTCCCGCTTGCGGACGGCACTGCCGGCCTCGTTGGCCGCGTCCATCAGCTCGCCGGCCAGTTTCTGGGCCATGCTCCGGCCGTTGCGGGCGCGGGAGAAGTTGACCAGCCAGCGCAGCGCCATGGCGGTGCCCCGCTCCTGACGCACTTCCATCGGCACCTGATAGGTGGCGCCGCCGACCCGACGGGCCCGGACCTCCACCAGGGGGGTGGCATTGCGGACCGCCGTCTCGAACAGGTCGAGGGGATCGGCGCCGGTGCGCTCGTTGATCAGGGTGAAGGCATCGGAAAGGATGCGCTGGGCCGTGGACTTCTTGCCGTGCTTCATCAGCCGGGCCACGATCATCGAGGCCAGACGGCTGTTGAACTGGGGATCCGGGAGAACCGGGCGCTTCTCGGCGGCGTTGCGGCGGGACATGGAACGGAGGGAGAAAAAGCAGGAGGAGGGAGTCGGCCGCGGAGAGCCGGTGGCGCGAAGGCTCAGGCCTTCGGTGTCTTGGCGCCGTACTTGGAGCGGGACTGACGCCGGTCCTTGACCCCGGAGGTGTCGAGGGTGCCGCGGATGATGTGATATCGGACACCGGGCAGATCCTTGACGCGGCCGCCGCGGATCAGAACCACCGAGTGCTCCTGAAGGTTGTGGCCGATGCCGGGGATGTAGGCCGTCACCTCGAAGCCGGAGGTGAGGCGCACGCGGGCCACCTTCCTCAGCGCCGAGTTGGGCTTCTTCGGGGTGGAGGTGTACACCCGGGTGCAGACGCCACGCCGTTCGGGGCAGGCGCGCAGGGCGGGCGACTTCGTCTTGCGGGTGAGACGCTGCCGCTCGGTGCGGATCAGCTGCTGAATAGTGGGCATCGAGGGCCGGGTGCTGCTCGGTGGGGACTTCTGGGTGGACAGGTCGGACGTCCGACCGTATCGACAATCCGACACCTTACTTCGTCGTCGTCCCGCTCAGTTCTCACGGCTGAAGGCGGCGCCGCAGGCGCAGCTGCGCACCCCCGGTCCGGAGCGCACCAGGAACCCGCCGCCGCTGAGGTCGCCCCGGTAGTCGAGCTGGAGGCCCTGAAGCAGGGGCAGCTGGTCGCCGGGGGAATAGAGGGTGATGCCGTCGGCCCGGGCCACGGGGGTGCCGGACAGGTGGCCGGGGCGCAGGCGGATGGCCCAGGCCTCACAGGCGCCCTCCAGCAGCTCCAGGTGCATCAGCCCGGGGGTGCCCGCCACGGCCGCCTGCCGGCAGAGCTCGGCGGCGGCGGCGGCGGTGAGACGGAGGCTGTGGCCCCTGGGCACGGCGAGGCGGCGAATGGGGTGAGTCTGCCAGTGGGGGAGATCTGCCCAGGCCATCAGTCCGTCAAGGCCATCAGTCGGCCAGCGGCCGGCCGGCCGGCCCCAGGCTCGTGGCCGCTCCCCCGCCCCCGATGGGCACCAGGCCCAGGCCGTTGTGCACGGAGCCGGCCACGCCGCGCCCCTTGACCCGGTGGCTGCCGCCCATCACCAGGCCCGTGGAACTGCCCCCGTCGAGGTTGAGGGCATCCACCAGCCCCAACTGCTGCAGCAGCCAGGCGGTTTCGGAGAGGGTGGGCCCGGCGCCCCCCCCGGCGCCCTCCAGGGTCACCAGCCACAGCAGGGTGCCGTCGCTGCCCACCACGGTGCGGGACGCACCCTGGCGGAGGAAGGCGGCCCCGAACCCCTCGGCGCCGCCGTTGAGCACGATGCGGCCGTTCTGGAGCAGCAGCGGTCCGCCCCCCATCACCGAGGAGGCGTTGCCCACCGGATCGCTCGGCCGGCTCTCGATCCGCAGCCGATCCCCCTCGCCCCAGGGCAGGTCGGCCCCGCCGCGGGCCACCACCAGGGTGTCCTCCGGCCGCAGCGGCACCCCGGCCGCCAGCTCGGCGCTGCCGATCCGGCGCTGCACCGAGCCGCCGCTCAGCAGCAGGCCCGTCTCCGAGCCGGTCAGGGCCTGGTAGAGCCGGCCCCACTCGCCCGTGTAGCGGCTCAGGCCCCGCTGGGCCAGGCCGCTGTTCACGGTCAGCAGTGGCAGGCGCTGGCCGCGGTCATCGCTGATCCATTCCTCCAGCCGCAGGCGGCCGAAGCGGGGCAGGCTGCGGGGTTCCCAGCCCACCACGCCGCGGTTGAGGATCGGCCCGGACAGCCAGCGGCCCTGGTCCCGCAGGGCGCCGAGGGGAAGCCGGCGCACCCGGTTGAAGAAGCCGCCGTTGATCGCCACCAGGGCGTCCTGGCGCTGGGCCAGGGCCGTCAGGGAGCTGAGCCCCGCCATGCCGTCGGGGCGGCTGAGGGTGCGCAGCTCCAGGGGACCGCTGCGCGGATCGATCCGGACGGCGTTGACCAGGAACCGGCTGCCGCCCACGTTGCGCACCTGCTGGTCCCAGCGCAGCTGGGAGCCCAGCATCGCCAGCAGCCGCGGATCGATCGGAGCCGGTGCCTCCGGCGCCGTGCCGACGCTGCCGGCGCCCTGGGGCAGATCGATCACCACCCGGGCCGGATCCCCCAGGGTGAACGAGCGCAGGGGCGCGGCAGCAACGGGCACCGCCAGGGTCAGGTCCGTCCCGTCGCTGCCGCTGCGCAGGCCCCGGGCGGTGAGCAGGGCCAGCTGGTCGGGCCGGCTCAGCAGGGACAGCTGCAGGCCGCCCTCGCTGCTGCGCACCAGGGTGGGGCCATCGAGGTCGAGCACCACCCGCCGGACCCCGGCCTGCTCCGAGCTGCGCACCTGGAGCAGCCGGGGCGCCGGCAGGCGCAGATCCAGCCGCTCGCCGCGGCGCTCCACCGTCACGCCCACGTCCAGCAGGAGGGCGGCCACGTCGACGGCCACCTCGTCCGCCAGCGAGCGCTGCTGCGCCGGCGGCACCAGCAGCTCCCGGCCGAACCATTCCAGGGCCAGGGCGCCATCGGGCCGGGAACGGCTGCTGAAGCCCAGCTGGCCTTCGAGCACCTCCAGCGGCAGCCACAGGGCCACCGGCCGGCGCGGGTCATCGCCGCTCCAGCGCCAGGCGGCCTGCTGGCTGCGGCCGTTGAGCGTCAGCCCGGTGCCGCCGACCTCCGCGGCGGAGCCCGCGCGCATCGGCACGGGCCGGCTTGGACGCGGGGCCGCCGGTTCCGGCAGGGGCGGGGGCATCGGCGGCGGGGCTGCCCTGGTGACCGGTGGAGCTCCGATCAGGGCCAGCAGGGCCAGGGTGATCGGGAGAGTCCTGGCCATCGACGACGTCCTGCCTCTTGAGGCATAAATCCTGCCCCTTGAGGCAAAAAGTTAGTCCCATCGCTCCGGGGAAGGGCGGCTGCCTAGGATCGATAGCTCGCCCTGTCGTCGCGGACACGGCTGCTGCACGGGTGACACGGCAGCTCCTCGGCAGACCCTTCCTGCCGGCTTCTTTAGGCTTGTTGTTTTCAAGCCATCTCCAGCTCCGTTTCAGCAGCACCAACCCGGCCTATGTCCTCCTCCGTTCCGCTCTGGCCCCATCGCGACAGCTCGTCCCCAGGCCCTGGAGAAACGGACGCGTGCGGCGTGGGCTTCCTGGCCCACCTCGATGGGGTGGCCAACCACTGGGTTCTCCAGCAGGCCCTGCGGGGCCTCCGCTGCATGGAGCACCGGGGCGGCTGCGGCGGCGATGGTGATTCCGGCGACGGCGCCGGCCTGCTGACCGCCATCCCCTGGAGCTACCTGGAGGCTGTCTGGCCGGCGGCGGCCGCCTCCACGGCGATCGTGCGGGGACTGGGGATGCTGTTCCTGCCGGCGGATCCCGACCGCCGCGACCAGGCCCGCCGGATCTGCGACGAGGAGGCCGAACGCCTCGGTCTCCTCAGCCTCGGCTGGCGGCAGGTCCCCGTGGTTCCCGAGGTGCTCGGTCCCCTGGCGCGGGAGAACGCCCCGGCCATCGAGCAGTGGCTGCTGGCCGCCCCCGATGCGGTGCCCGGCGTCATGGCCGATGTCGACGCCCTCGAATCCCTGCTGTTCCGGCTGCGGCGCCGCGCCGTCGACCGGGTGCGGGAGGTGTGGGGGGCCGACACCACCGACCTCTATTTCGCCTCGATCAGCGCCCGCACCGTCGTCTACAAGGGCATGGTGCGCTCGGAGGTGCTCGACGCCTTCTACGCCGACCTCCGCGACGAGCGCTTCAGCGTTGCCTTTGCGGTGTACCACCGCCGCTTCAGCACCAACACCCTGCCCCGCTGGCCCCTGGCCCAGCCGATGCGCCTTCTGGGCCACAACGGCGAGATCAACACCCTGCTGGGCAACATCAACTGGGCCAGGGCCGCCGAATCTCACCTGGAGGCCGTCTGGGGCGATGCCGCCCGGGACCTGCGGCCCCTGGTCAACGCCGCCTTCAGCGATTCGGCCAACCTCGACGCCACCCTCGAGCTGATGGTGCGCAGCGGCCGGCCGATCACCGACAGCCTGCTGACCCTGGTGCCGGAGGCCTTCCGCGACCAGCCCGAACTCGACGAACGGCCCGCGATCAAGGCCTTCTACGAATACAGCGCCTGCCTGCAGGAGCCCTGGGACGGTCCGGCCCTGCTGGTCTTCAGCGACGGCCGCATGGTGGGGGCCACCCTCGACCGCAATGGCCTGCGGCCGGCCCGCTACTGCATCACCAGCGACGGCTACGTGGTGATGGGCTCGGAAACGGGCGTGGTCGAACTGGAGGAATCCCGGATCATCGAAAAGGGTCGCCTCGGCCCCGGCCAGATGCTGGCCGTCGACCTGGAGCAGCACCGGCTGCTGCGCAACTGGGATGTGAAGGAGGAGACGGCGGCGCGCCTCCCCTACGCCGGCTGGCTGCTCGACCACCGCCGCAGCCTGTCCCCCGGCGTCTGGGAGCAGGAGCGCACCCTCGGTGAGCTGGAGCTTCTCCAGCAGCAGACCGCCTTCGGCTTCACCGCCGAGGACCTGGATCTGGTGATCGAAGACATGGCCGGCCAGGGCAAGGAGCCCACCTACTGCATGGGGGACGACATCCCCCTGGCGGTGCTCTCCGCCAAGCCCCACCTTCTTTACGACTACTTCAAGCAGCGCTTCGCCCAGGTCACCAACCCCCCCATCGACCCGCTGCGCGAGAAGCTGGTCATGAGCCTGGAGATGCACCTGGGTCGGCGCGGTTCCGCCCTGCGGCCCGATGCCTCCGGCGCCGCCGTGCTGCACCTCACCACCCCGGTGCTCAACGAGGCTGAACTGGAGGATCTCGGCTCCCACGGCCTCGGTCTCACCACCCTCTCCACGCTCCTGACGGTGTCCAGCGGACCCGAGGGGCTGGAGCAGGCCCTGCATCGGCTCTGCTTCGAGGCGGAGGCCGCCGTGCGCAGCGGCTCCCAGATCCTGGTCCTTTCCGACCGGGCCGATGGCGGCATCAGTGCGGGCACCACGGCCATCCCTCCCCTGCTGGGGGTGGGGGCTGTGCACCACCATCTGCTGCGGCTCGGCCTGCGCCTGCAGTGCTCCCTGGTGGTGGACACCGCCCAGTGCTGGAGCACCCACCACCTCGCCTGCCTGATCGGCTACGGCGCCAGCGCGGTCTGCCCGTGGCTCACCTGGGAGACCACCCGCCACTGGCTGGCCCATCCCCGCACCCAGTCGATGATCGAGCGGGGCAAGCTCCCCCGCCTCGATGCCGACACGGCCCAGGCCAACGTGCGCAAGGCCATGGAGGAGGGGCTGCGCAAGATCCTCTCCAAGATCGGCATCTCGCTGCTGGCCAGCTACCACGGCGCCCAGATCTTCGAGGCCATCGGCATCGGCGCCGATCTGATCGATCTGGCCTTCACCGGCACCACCAGCCGCGTCTCCGGCCTCAGCCTGCAGGATCTGGCCAGCGAAACCCTGGCCTTCCACGCCAAGGCCTACCCGGAGCTGAACCGCACCAAGCTGGAGTTCATGGGCTTCGTGCAGTACCGCACCGGCGGGGAGTTCCACCTCAACAACCCGGACATGTCCAAGGCCCTGCACGCCGCCGTGGCGGCGGGCCCCGGCTACGACCACTTCACCACCTACCGCACCCTGCTGGAGAACCGCCCGGTCACGGCGCTGCGGGATCTGCTTGAGCTGCGCCCGGCCCCGACGCCCCTGCCGATCGAGCAGGTGGAGAGCGTCGAAAGCATCTGCAGCCGCTTCTGCACCGGCGGCATGAGCCTGGGGGCCCTCTCCAGGGAGGCCCACGAGGTGCTGGCGGTGGCGATGAACCGCATCGGCGGCAAGAGCAACTGCGGCGAGGGCGGCGAGGACCCGGCCCGCTACCACCCCCTCCACGACGTCGACGGTGAGGGCCATTCGCCCACCCTCCCCACCCTGCGCGGTCTCCGCAACGGTGACAGCGCCTGTTCCGCCATCAAGCAGATCGCTTCGGGTCGCTTCGGCGTCACCCCGGCCTACCTGCGCAGCGGCCAGCAGCTGGAGATCAAGGTGGCCCAGGGCGCCAAGCCCGGCGAGGGCGGCCAGCTGCCCGGCCCCAAGGTGGACACCTACATCGCCTGGCTGCGCAACAGCAAGCCCGGCGTGGCGCTGATCTCACCGCCGCCGCACCACGACATCTATTCGATCGAGGACCTGGCCCAGCTGATCCATGACCTGCACCAGGTGAACCCCGCCGCCCGGGTCTCGGTGAAGCTGGTGGCCGAGATCGGCATCGGCACGATCGCCGCCGGTGTGGCCAAGGCCAATGCCGACGTGATCCAGATCTCCGGCCATGACGGCGGCACCGGAGCCTCGCCGCTGAGTTCGATCAAGCATGCCGGCAGCCCCTGGGAGCTGGGGCTCACGGAGGTGCACCGCAGCCTGCTGGAGAACGGCCTGCGGGACCGGGTGCTGCTGCGGGCCGACGGGGGCCTCAAGAGCGGCTGGGACGTCCTGATCGCCGCCCTGCTGGGGGCCGAGGAGTACGGCTTCGGCTCGGTGGCCATGATCGCCGAGGGCTGCATCATGGCCCGCGTCTGCCACACCAACAACTGCCCGGTGGGCGTCGCCACCCAGAAGGAGGCCCTGCGCAAGCGCTTCACCGGCCTGCCCGAGCACGTCGTCAACTTCTTCGTCTTTGTGGCCGAGGAGGTGCGCCAGCTGCTGAGCGTGCTGGGCGTGGCCCGGCTCGAGGATCTGATCGGCCGCACCGATCTGCTGGCGCCCCGCGCCATCGGTCTCACCAAGACCAGCGCCCTGGATCTGTCCTGCCTGCTCGACCCGATCCCCGCCGCCGCCGACCGCGCCTGGCTGCGCCACGACGACGTGGCCCACGGCAATGGTCCGGTGCTCGAGGACGGGCTGCTTGCCGACCCGGAGGTGCGGGCGGCGATCGAGAGCCACGGGCAGGTGGCGCGCCAGCTGACGATCGTCAACACCGACCGCAGCGTGGGGGCCCGACTCTCCGGCGAGATCGCTGCTCTGCACGGCAACACCGGCTTCCAGGGGGGCCTCGCCCTCACCTTCCACGGCGCCGCCGGCCAGAGCTTCGGCGCCTTCGTGCTCCAGGGCATGGACCTGCGCCTGGTGGGCGAGGCCAACGACTACGTCGGCAAGGGCCTCAACGGTGGCCGCATCACCGTGGTGCCCCCGGCCGCGGTCCGTGACCCCGGCAACCAGGTGATCCTCGGCAACACCTGCCTCTACGGCGCCACGGGCGGGGAGCTGTTCGCCCTCGGCCGGGCCGGTGAGCGCTTTGCCGTGCGCAACAGCGGCGCCCGCACCGTGGTGGAGGGCGTCGGTGACCACTGCTGCGAGTACATGACCGGCGGCGTGGTGGTGGTGCTGGGCAGCACCGGCCGCAACGTGGCCGCCGGCATGACCGGCGGTGTGGCCTTCCTGCTCGACGAAACCGGAGGCCTGGCGGCCCGGCTCAATCCTGAGTCGGTGGCGCTGGTGTCCCTCACCACCCCCGAGCAGGAGGGGCTGCTGCTGCCACTGCTGGAGGCCCATCTCCAGGCCACCGGCAGCGCCAGGGCGGCGGCGATCCTGGCCGACTGGCCCACATGGAAGGCTCGCTTCCGGGTGCTGGTGCCCCCCAGCGAGACGGCCACGGTGGGTCTGGCCCAGCGGGAGGCCGTGGCGGCCTGAGCGGGTCTGCCGCTCAGGCTCAGAAGTCGTCGTAGACCTTCTGGAAGGCGGCGAAGGTGTCGTCGTTGTTCATGCCGGCCACGGCGATCGACGCGGCACCCAGGTGGGTGCTGCAGCTGATCGACAGGGCCATCGGCAGGCTGGCGTGGTCGGCGTACACCGAGCGGCTCTTGCCGGTGCCGACCACCTGGACGTCCTCGCTGAAGCCGTTCTTGCTCGCCACCTTCTTGGCGGTGTCCACGCAGGCCATCAGGTCGTTCACGCCCAGCACCACGTCCGAGTAGACGTGCGGCACCGCCAGGGCCGGCTCAGCCGGTGCAAGCAGGGCCAGCAGCAGGCCGTAGGAGGCGAGTTTGCTCATGACCGGACCGTGGGGCAGCGGGATTCTCATCCTGCCCCGGAGTCCGGTTCGGCTCAGCGCGGATGCTCCTGCATCAGGCGGCGCACCTCGCCGGCGTGGTAGCTGCTGCGGGTGAGCGGACTGCTCACCACCTGGAGGAAGCCGAGGTCGCCTTCCCCGTGACGGCGGAAGCTCTCGAACACCTCCGGCGACGCGAAGCGCTGGACCGGCAGATGTTTCGGGCCGGGGGAGAGGTACTGGCCGATGGTGACGATGTCGACGGCGTGGGCACGCAGATCGGCCATCACGGCGCGGACCTCGTCGTCGCTTTCGCCCAGGCCCACCATCAGCCCTGACTTGGTGTAAGTGCGCGGCCAGCCCTCCCGTACCCGGCGCAGCAGTTCCAGCGAGCGCTCGTAGACCCCCTGGGGCCGCACCTGCCGGTAGAGCCGGGGCACGGTCTCGATGTTGTGGTTGAGCACCTCCGGCGCCGCCGCCATCACCGACGCCAGGGCCTCCCAGGCGCCGCACAGATCGGGCAGCAGGATCTCGATCGTGGTGAAGGGGGACGTGCGGCGCACGGCCTCGATGCAGGCCACGAACTGGCTGGCGCCGCCGTCGGCCAGGTCGTCCCGGTTGACCGAGGTGATCACCACATGGCTCAGGCCCATGCGTCGCACCGCCTCCCCGAGGCGCTCGGGCTCGGTGGGGTCCAGCGCCCGCACGCTGCGGTCGAAGTCGATGTCGCAGTAGGGGCAGGCCCGGGTGCAGCCCGGCCCCATGATCAGGAAGGTGGCGGTGCCGCCGGCGAAACACTCGCCGATGTTCGGGCAGCTGGCCTCCTGGCAGACCGTGTTGAGCTTGAGGTCGACCAGCAGATCAGCCACCGCCCCGATCCGCTCCCGCTGCGGTGCCTTGACCCTCAGCCAGGGCGGCTTGGCGGGGGCGGGCCGGGGGTCGCTGACGGTCACGGGCATCGCAGGGCTGTGCGGACTGTAGGGACGCCGGTCACGGTGTCCGGTCGCCGCGGGCCATCCCCTAAAGTCTGGCCATCGGGATGTGGCGCAGCTTGGTAGCGCACTTCGTTCGGGACGAAGGGGCCGCAGGTTCGAATCCTGTCATCCCGATTTTTTTCTTCTGACTCTCAGGCCAGGGCTGCTCCTGGATAGCCCCGCGGGGTGACCATGCGGCCGTCCTGAACGCGTGTTGAGCTGTTGCCCACCAGCACCAGGGTGAGCATGTCCACCTGGTCCTCGGGCAGGGTGCCCAGGGTGTGGAGGCTGAGCGCCTCTTCGGCGCGCCCCAGCTGGCGGGCCAGCAGCACCGGCGTGCTGGCCGGCCGGCCCTCCCCCAGCAGTTCGATGGCCCGGCCCAGCTGCCACGGCCTGCCGAGGGAGCGGGGGTTGTAGAGGGCCACGACGAAATCGCCGCTGGCGGCACCCTTCAGCCGCCGTTCGATCACCTCCCAGGGGGTGAGGCGGTCGCTGAGGCTGATGGTGCAGAAGTCGTGCATCAGCGGGGCCCCGGCCCGGGCGGCGGCCAGCTGCAGGGCCGAGAGCCCCGGATGCACCGTGAAGGCAGGACGGTCGAGGACCGGCAGCTGCAGCCAGAGCTCCAGGGCCAGGCCCGCCATGCCGTAGATGCCGCTGTCCCCGGAGGAGATCAGGGCCACGTCGAGGCCCTGGCGGGCCAGGTCGAGGGCCTCGGCGCAGCGGGCCCGCTCCTCCGTCAGACGGCCTTCTCGGCGCAGCTGGTCGGGGCGTCGCAGGGGTTCCAGCAGATCGAGGTAGAGCCCGTAGCCCACCCACACCGTCGTGGAGGCCAGGGCCCGGCGGGCATCGCCGCTGAGCAGATCGATCGGGCCCGGACCGCTGCCCACCAGATGCAGGCTGCCCCGCTGCGGGGCCCACTGGCGATCGGCCAGGGCCACCGCCAGGGTGGCGGCACCCCGCTCCCCGCTGGCGGCCCGCCCGATCCGCTTCTCCACCAGCAGCCGGGGCGCGGTTCCATCCTGGTCCGTCCCGGCCAGCTCCGTCAGCGGCCGGCCCGCCTCCCCTGCCGCCTGCAGGGCGGCGGCTTCGGCCACGCTGGGCGTGCCCATCTCCCGCGCCACCGCCTCCGAGGGATGGGGCACGGCGACCGCCGCCAGGGTGGCGGCGTCATAAAGGCGCAGGGGCCAGCCGTGCTGCGCCGCCAGGGCCAGCAGGGCTGGCTCATCCCCCTTGCGATCGATGCTGGCCAGGCCCGCCACGGCCTCCCGGGCCAGTCCCTGCTGCTCCAGGCCTTCCGCCACCAGCCGTTCCAGCACGGGCAGGCTCGTGTCCCGCTCGCAGCCGATGCCCAGCCAGAGGCTGGGGGGATGCCAGCGGCAGCCCGCGCCGCTGCGGGGCCCGATCACCAGGGCCGCCCCGCCTTGCTGGCTGCTCTCGTCCTGGCTGCTGTCGTCGTCGCCGCTGACGTTGGCCTCCAGCTCCTGCCACAGCGTGCTGCCCCCCTCCTGGCGCAGGAAGGGGCGGCGACCGCCGGCCGCCTCCACCATCAGCTCTCTCCAGTCGCCGGTGCCGAGGCGCCAGCCCCAGGCCTGGCCGAAGGCATCCAGGGGCAGCCGGCCCAGGGCGGCGCCGGCACCGGTGAGCACGGCCTGGCCACCGACCAGGGCGGCGATCTCCTCGGCGAGGCGGTCGCCGCCGGCGCCATGGCCCCCCAGCAGGGGCACCACGAAGCGGCCCCTGGGGTCCACCACCAGTACGGCCGGATCGCTCTGCTTGTCACCGATCAGGGGGGCGATCAGCCGGGTCACCAGTCCGCAGGCCCCGACGGCCACCACCGCGTCAGCGCTCCCCCAGTGCCGCGCCAGCCAGGGGGCGGAGGCCTCCTCCTCCGGGCCCCGCACCACGGCCAGCAGACCGGCCTGGCGCAGCCGCTGCAGCATCGCTGCGGCCGTCGGGCCGAAGCCGAGGCCGATGTGTCGCCGCGTCGTGTCGCTCAAGGGGTCACCCCCCCGTCGAGGGCGGCCAGGTCCTGGCTGTCCGGGGAGTCCTCTGGGCCGGTCTCCGGGCTGCCATCCGCTGCCCTGTCAGCTGCTGGGATGCCGTCCGCCATCGGGCTTCCCTGCGGGGCCGGCACCTCCGCCTGGCCCGGGAGTCCCGGGTCGCTGTCCGGGCCCGCAGCCTCACCGGCCATGGCCAGCGGCGGCAGCGGCTCGGGCTGCGGCTCCTGCGGCTGCGCCGGTTCCGGCATCGCCGTGGCCTCCGGCTCCAGGGTCCCTTCGGATTCCTTCGTCTGCTCCGGCTCTGGCTCCGCCTCCGGCTCAGGGGCGGCCGGCGGCGGGGCCTCGCCCAGCAGGATGGCCAGCTCCGAGGCGGTGAGCCGCCCCTTCTGCCAGCGGGGCGGTTCGGCGCCGGGCTCCAGGATCACCTCACCCACCAGGCTGTTGAAGGGAGGGTTGAGGGGCTCGCCCAGGCCATCGAGCAGGTCGAGCTGGACCGCATTGCTGCCCGTGCGCCAGCCCTCCAGCCACAGGGGCGTCTGGCGATCCACCAGGAAGCTGTCCCCGTTGATGCTGACCCGCAGCCGCCAGCTGGCATCGCCGCTGCGCAGGTTCTGCAGCGGGGCCTCCAGCAGCAGCCAGTCGAGCAGCAGCGGTGTGCCGGCCGCCGTGCCGCGGGGGCTGACGGCGATCAGCTGGGGGCTGCCCGGGGCGGGTTGGCCGAGGGTATTGGCCGCGACCCTGTGCAGCCGGATCTGGCGCTGGGCACCGGGGTCCTTCACCGCTTCACCCCAGGGCCTGGCGGCGTAGACCGTGAGCCGATGGCTGCCGGGTTCCAGCGGCCGCATCGTGGTGGAGGTGGCGGTCAGCGGCAGGGGGTCATCCCCATCCAGCTGCACCACCAGGTGGGGGCCGAGGCCGAGGGGGCCGGCATCCACCAGGGGCCAGTCCTCCACCCGCAGCTTCAGGGTCCAGGGACCGGCCGGCAGCAGGGCGCCGTCGGTGGGCGAGACGATCTCCACCCGGGGGCGCCGCGTCTCCAGGGCCTCCTGCAGCTGCTGCACCGCCAGGGGCGGGGCCACCTCCTGCTGGCTGGAACGTCCCATGGCGGGTGTGGCCGGGGCCGCGGCGCTCGGGCGGCGGCCCGGCAGGGAGAAGGCGAGGGCGGCAGGCGGCGCCAGGGTGAACACCAGCAGCAGGGCGGCCGCCAGCAGGCCGGCTCGGCAGACGTACCTACTGACCGACCGTCCCGCGGCTCCACGCCCCTCTCCCCTGTCGCCCACGCGCGCTCCGTCATTCGTGGAGCCATTCTGCTTCGGGGGCCGAAGAGGGGTAATCGGCTGTTGAAATCGCTGCAAAATGCAGCAAGGGGTTATAGAAACCCCGCGGTTTTCCTGATTGTTACGTTGTTGACAACATGTCGCCAGACCGCAGTCGCAGCCTTGGAACCGCCGGGATTAAACCTTTGTAACTGGCGGCCGATTCGCCTTGTTTTCGACCCCTATACTTCCGCCAGCGGTCCCCTTTCGGGGCCCAAAGCCCCAGTCGTGGCAAGGGATTTCTCCCCCATCGCGACTGGTGCCCATGGTCGGGGCTTCCCGGCCATGGGGCCCACCGATGGGGCCGGGACGGTCGCATGACCTGTCCCCGGCGTCCGTCGAAGGGGTGGACCCTCCACCTCGACCCCGTCCCTCGAGGAACGTCTCGATGACCATCAGCCCACCAGAGCGTGGGAAAACGGCGAAGGACATGGTTGACCGGAACCCCGTTCCCGTCGACTTCGATGTTCTCGGCAAGCCCGGGCACTTCGACCGCTCCCTCGCCAAAGGTCCCAAAACCACCACCTGGATTTGGAACCTCCACGCCAACGCTCACGATTTCGACAGCCACACGAGCGATCTTGAAGAGGTCTCCCGGAAGATCTTCAGCGCTCACTTCGGCCATCTGGCCGTCATCTTCATCTGGCTGAGCGGCGCCTTCTACCACGGAGCCCGCTTCTCCAACTACACCGGCTGGCTGGCCGACCCCCTGCACGTCAAACCGAGTGCCCAGGTGGTCTGGCCGATCTTCGGCCAGGAAATTCTCAATGGCGATGTGGGTGCCGGCTTCCACGGCATTCAGATCACCTCCGGCCTCTTCCATGTGTGGAGAGCCTGGGGGTTCACCAACGAGTTCCAGCTCCTCTGCACCGCCATCGGTGCCCTGGTGATGGCCGGCCTCATGCTCAATGCAGGGGTCTTCCACTACCACAAGGCAGCTCCGAAGCTGGAGTGGTTCCAGAACGTTGAGTCCATGCTCAACCACCACCTGGCCGGTCTGCTCGGGCTCGGGTCCCTGTCCTGGACAGGTCACCTGCTGCACGTGTCGCTGCCCACCACCCAGCTGATGGACGCCATCGACGCCGGCAATCCGCTGGTGCTCAACGGCAAGACCATCGCTTCGGTGGCCGACATCCCGCTCCCCCACGAGTTCCTCAACCAGGATCTGCTGACCCAGTTGTTCCCCGGCTTCGGCGCGGGGATCTCCGCCTTCTTCACCGGCAACTGGGCCGCCTACAGCGATTTCCTCACCTTCAAGGGTGGTCTGAATCCTGTGACCGGCAGCCTCTGGATGACCGACATCGCGCATCACCACCTGGCGATCGCGGTGCTGTTCATCGTGGCTGGCCACATGTACCGCACCAACTGGGGCATCGGCCACAGCATCAAGGAAATTCTCGAGGGCCAGAAGGGCGATCCCCTGCTGTTCCCCGCGCCCAAAGGACACGATGGGCTCTATGAATTCCTGACCACCTCCTGGCACGCCCAGCTGGGTCTCAACCTGGCGCTGTTCGGTTCGCTCACGATCATCGTGGCGCACCACATGTATGCGATGCCTCCGTATCCCTACATCGGTATCGACTACCCGACCCAGCTGTCGCTGTTCACCCACCACATGTGGATCGGCGGCTTCCTGATCGTCGGAGCCGGTGCCCATGCGGCCATCGCACTCATCCGCGACTACGACCCGGCCAAGAACATCGACAACGTGCTGGATCGGGTGCTGAAAGCCCGTGACGCCCTGATCAGCCACCTCAACTGGGTGTGCATTTTCCTGGGCTTCCACAGCTTCGGCCTCTACATCCACAACGACACCATGAGTGCCCTGGGTCGTCCCCAGGACATGTTCAGCGACACCGCGATCCAGCTGAAGCCCGTCTTCGCGCAATGGATCCAGGGCCTGCACGCCGCTGCCGCCGGCACCACCGCACCCAATGCGCTGGCCGGTGTGAGTGAAGTGTTCAACGGCGCTGTCGTCGCCGTCGGCGGCAAGGTTGCCGCTGCGCCGATCCCCCTGGGAACGGCGGACTTCATGGTCCACCACATCCACGCCTTCACGATCCACGTCACCGTGCTGATCCTGCTGAAGGGTGTGCTCTACGCGCGCAGCTCCCGCCTCGTCCCCGACAAGGCGAACCTGGGCTTCCGCTTCCCCTGCGACGGCCCCGGCCGTGGCGGTACCTGTCAGGTGTCGGCCTGGGACCACGTGTTCCTCGGCCTGTTCTGGATGTACAACTCCCTGTCGATCGTCATTTTCCACTTCAGCTGGAAGATGCAGAGCGACGTGTGGGGCACCGTCAATGCCGACGGCAGCGTCCAGCACATCACCAACGGCAACTTCGCCCAGGGCGCCATCACCATCAATGGTTGGCTCCGGGACTTCCTCTGGGCTCAGGCCGCCCAGGTGCTGAACAGCTACGGCTCGTCCTCCAGTGCCTACGGTCTGATGTTCCTGGGTGCCCACTTCGTCTGGGCCTTCAGCCTCATGTTCCTTTTCAGCGGCCGCGGCTACTGGCAGGAACTGATCGAGTCCATCGTCTGGGCTCACAACAAGCTGAAGGTGGCTCCCGCCATCCAACCGCGGGCGCTTTCCATCACCCAAGGCCGTGCCGTCGGTGTCGCCCATTACCTGCTGGGCGGTATCGCGACCACCTGGGCCTTCTTCCTGTCCCGACTCATCGCGGTCGGCTGACCTCCACCTGACCTTTCCCAATGGCAACGAAATTTCCTTCGTTCAGCCAGGGTCTGGCACAGGACCCGACAACCCGCCGTATTTGGTACGGCATCGCCACGGCTCACGACTTCGAGAGCCATGACGGAATGACGGAGGAGCGGCTTTACCAAAAGCTGTTCTCCACCCACTTCGGTCACCTGGCGATCATCGGCCTCTGGGTTTCGGGCAACCTGTTCCATATCGCCTGGCAGGGCAACTTCGAGCAGTGGGTCGCCGATCCGCTGCACGTCCGTCCCATCGCTCACGCGATCTGGGATCCCCACTTCGGCCAGGGCGCCATCGACGCCTTCACCCAGGCGGGCGCCTCCTCTCCGGTGAACATCGCCTACTCCGGTCTGTACCACTGGTGGTACACGATCGGTATGACGACCAACATGGAGCTCTACCAGGGTTCCATCTTCATGCTGATCCTTTCGGCATGGGCCCTGTTTGCCGGCTGGCTCCATCTCCAGCCCAAGTTCCTGCCTTCCCTGGCCTGGTTCAAGAACGCTGAATCGCGGCTCAACCATCACCTGGCTGTGCTGTTCGGCTTCAGCTCCATCGCCTGGACCGGTCACCTGGTCCACGTCGCCATCCCTGAGTCCCGGGGACAGCACGTCGGGTGGGACAACTTCCTCTCGGTCGCTCCCCATCCCGCCGGTCTGGCTCCGTTCTTCACCGGCAACTGGGGCGTCTATGCCCAGAACCCCGACACCGCCAACCAGGTGTTCGGGACCTCTGAGGGAGCAGGCACCGCGATCCTCACCTTCCTGGGTGGTTTCCACCCCCAGACCGAAGCGCTGTGGCTCACGGACATCGCCCACCACCACCTGGCCATCGGCTGCATCTTCGTGATCGCCGGCCACATGTACCGGACGAACTTCGGTATCGGCCACTCGATCCGCGAGATCCTCGACGCCCACAACCCCCCCAAGGGCACCCCTGGTGACCTGGGCGCTGGCCACAAGGGCCTCTACGACACCGTCAACAACTCCCTCCACTTCCAGCTGGGCCTCGCCCTGGCTGCCCTGGGAGTCGTGACCAGCCTGGTGGCGCAGCACATGTACGCGCTGCCGTCCTATGCGTTCATCGCCAAGGACTACACCACCCAGGCGGCCCTCTACACGCACCACCAGTACATCGCCATCTTCCTGATGTGCGGTGCCTTCGCCCACGGTGCGATCTTCTTCATCCGTGACTACGACCCGGAAGCCAACAAGGACAACGTCCTTGCCCGGATGCTTGAGCACAAGGAAGCCCTCATCAGCCACCTGAGCTGGGTCTCCCTGTTCCTCGGCTTCCACACCCTGGGTCTCTACGTCCACAACGACGTGGTGGTTGCCTTCGGTACCCCCGAGAAGCAGATCCTCATCGAGCCGGTGTTCGCCCAGTTCGTCCAGGCCTCCAGTGGCAAAGCCCTCTACGGCATGGATGTGCTGCTCGCCAACGCCGACAGCATCGCCTCCACGGCGTGGCCCAACAACGGCGCCGTCTGGCTGCCGGGCTGGCTGGATGCCATCAACTCGGGAACCAATTCCCTGTTCCTGCAGATCGGTCCTGGCGACTTCCTCGTGCACCACGCCATCGCGCTGGGTCTGCACACCACCACCCTGATCCTGGTGAAGGGTGCCCTGGATGCCCGGGGTTCCAAGCTGATGCCCGATAAAAAGGACTTCGGCTACTCCTTCCCCTGCGACGGCCCCGGCCGTGGCGGCACCTGCGACATCTCGGCCTGGGACGCCTTCTATCTGGCTGTCTTCTGGGCCCTGAACACCGTGGGTTGGGTCACCTTCTACTGGCACTGGAAGCACCTCGCCATCTGGCAGGGCAACGTGGCCCAGTTCAACGAATCCAGCACCTATCTGATGGGCTGGTTCCGTGACTACCTGTGGCTCAACAGCTCCCAGCTGATCAACGGGTACAACCCGATGGGGTCCAACAACCTGGCCGTCTGGGCCTGGATGTTCCTCTTCGGTCACCTGGTGTGGGCCACTGGCTTCATGTTCCTGATCTCCTGGCGGGGTTACTGGCAGGAGCTGATCGAGACCATCGTCTGGGCGCATCAGCGCACGCCCCTCGCCAACCTGGTGGGCTGGCGCGACAAGCCCGTCGCTCTCTCGATCGTTCAGGCCCGTGTGGTGGGTCTCGCCCACTTCACGATCGGCTACATCCTCACGTACGCGGCCTTCCTGATCGCGTCCACGTCAGGCAAGTTCGGCTGAGCCTCCGGCTCCCGAATCCCGTCAACGCCCCTTCTCGAATCTTCGAGGGACACCCAGACCCCCGGTTACCACCGGGGGTCTTTTCTGTGCCGCCGTGTTGTGGCGTGATGTTCTCGATCGACGTCTCCCCGAACACCTCGAGACGTGCCGGGGCCGCCGATCCCCCCATCCCTTCAACACACATTTGTCTGGGCTTAACCTTGCGTGAGGGGGCTGCTGCCAAGTTGAAAAAGACTGCAGCAGCTCTCAATGGGACTCACCTTCTCCGCACTGGATCCTTTCATTCCAGCGACAGGCGGAGTGATCTCCCTGGCCAATCTCGGGGCCAATGCTGAAATTTCCGCTTACAACCCTGACAGTGGATATCTCTATACCGTAGGCGGAGGATCCGGGGCCATCGTTGTCTCCGATCTCCGTGATCCAGGCAGCCCCCTTGCCGTTGCGCGCGCCACGTCCACCGGCAACGGCGAAACCCTGCAGAGCGCGGCCGTGTTCGGCAATCTGCTCGCCGTTGCGGTGCAGAATGCCGTCAAGACGGATCCAGGCTTCGTTCAGTTCTACGACCTCAGAAATCCCGCCCTCCCCGTTCATCTCAGCACCGTGACCGTGGGCGCCCTGCCCGACATGGTGAAGTTCAGCAGCGACGGCCGCAGGCTGCTGGTGACCAACGAAGGGGAGCCGAATTCCCTCTATACCATTGATCCCGTCGGTTCGATCTCCCTGATCAACACCAGCGGCTATCTGGCGAGCACGCCCGTGGCTCCCGCCGCCGCCGATGTGCAGACCGTGGGCTTCGAAGCCTGGGAGGGCCGCCGTGCCGAACTGATCAACCGCGGCGTCCGGATCGGCACCCGTCTGGGTGTCACCACCACGGTCGCCCAGGACATCGAGCCGGAGGCCATCGCCATCAGTGCCGATGGCAACACCGCCTGGATCTCCCTCCAGGAGAACAACGCCATCGCCGTGCTTGATCTGAGCGGCTCCGCGCCGGTGATCAGCACCATCTTCTCCGCTGGGATCAAGGACTGGTCCCGCGGCGTTGCCAGCGCCGAGAACTTCACTTACGAGCTGGAGTATGCCGCTGGCGCCGCCAATCAGCCCGCTGGCGTGCTGGCCGGCGGCCTTTCCGGCCTGTTCTTCGCCGGTAAGGAGACGCTGAACGGCACGGAGCTGGATGTCTACTACTCCATCACCGATCGCGGCCCCAACGGCGCTCTGATCGCCGGTCAGCGCCAGTTCCTGGATCCCGACTTTCAGCCCAGCATCTACAAGCTGGGCATGAATCGCGCCACCGGCGCCGTCACCGAGCTGGGCCGCCTCGGCCTCAACCGCCCCGATGGCACCCCACTCACCGGCCTGCCCCAGCTGGCGATCAAGGATGACGTGCCGATCAATGCCGCCAATGCGCCGCTGGCCTACGACCCCTTCGGCATCGACTCGGAAACCGTCTCGCTGTTCAGCCTCACCATCGGCGGCAGCACGCGCCAGGTGTTCGCCGTCGGCGATGAGTACCGCGGCCAGATCTCGATCTTCGACGCGCTCAGCGGCAACCTGATCCAGCGCTACATCCCCGCCGGCCAGAAGGCCCAGCTCGCGGCCCAGCACAACGTGGGCGGTGCGACGCCGATCGGGGCGGAAACGATCGACAGCCTGCCGGCCATCTACGGCAACCGCTGGAGCAACCGCGGCATCGAGGGCATGGCCTTCAACCCCACCGACGGCCTGCTCTATGCCTTCCTGCAGAGCCCCCTGGATGTGGATGCCAACGGCGACGGGGTCACCGAAGGCCGCAGCCGCTCCGAACTCACCCGCATCCTGGCCATCAACCCGGCCACAGGCGCCCCGGTGAAGGAGCACCTCTACCTGCTCAGTGGCCGCGCCGGCCAGGACAAGATCGGCGATGTCGCTTTCGACGCCGCTCGGGGCGTGTTCCTGGTGATGGAACGGGACAGCAGCCGCAGCCTCACCGGCTTCAAGCACGTCTACGAGGTGGATCTGCGCGGTGCCACCGACACCCTGCCGCTCACCACCGCCGCCAACCAGGCCACGGGAGGCTGGCTGGGGGCGATCGGCGTGGTCAGCCCCGAGCTGCTCGACAACCGCCGCACCCTCGTCGACCACGACAGCAACGCCGCCACGGCCCCGATCTTCACCACCTCCAGCGCCGACGTGCTGGCGGCCGCCGGCATCCGCCTGGCCCACAAGATCGAACTGTTCAACCTGCCCTCCATCGGCGGCAGCCTGGCCTACGACAAGCCGGAAGGACTCACCATCCGCGATGACGGCGCGCTGGTGATCAACTACGACAACGACTTCGGCACCGAGGGTGCCCGTGGCAACGCCTTCACCGTGGTGAGCTTCGATGGAGCCGGCTTCGACAGCTCCGACCGGGACGGCTCCTCGAACACCAATCTTTACAGGCCGATCTCCGGTCTGCCGCTCTACGGCCTCACCATGCCGGACGGCATTGCCGCGTTCACAGATGCCCAGGGCCGCAGCTTCCTGCTGGCGGTGGGTGAGGGTGATTCCCGTGAATACGAACCGGACCGGGGCAACATCTTCACCGACCTCACCCGGGCTGATGCCAGCACCGCGGTCAACGGCACCCCCTTCCGTAACCACCCTGGCGTCAGCGCCCTCAACGCCGCCTTCGCCGCCGCCACCCCCGGCATCAGCCGCACCCGCCTCAACCTGCTCAACGACACCGGCGACATCAACGGCGATGGCCTGATCGACAAGCCCTTCAGCATCGGCTCCCGCTCGCTGCGCATCTACGACGTGCAGGGCAACGTGGTGTTCGATTCCAGCGACGCCCTGGAGGACCTGGCCGCCAGCCTCGGCCTGATGGCCAGCAACCGTGACGACGACAAGGGCACCGAGCCCGAGATGGTGGAGATCGCCACCGTGGCCGGTCGCACCTATGCCTTCGTGGCCCTGGAGCGCACCACCACCAGCGTGGCCGCCGTGTTCGACGTCACCGACCCCTACAACGTGGCGGCGGTGGATCCGGTGGTGTTCCCCGGCGCCGAGCGGATCGAGGGCATCACCTTCCTGCGCAGCCCCGCCGGGCAGCCGGCCGGCCTGATCGCCAGCAGCGAGGGCAACGACACGGTGAGTGTCACCGGCGCCCCGCCCCTGGCCTCCGGCAGCGCCTTCCGCCTGCAGCTCTTCCACCTGGCCGACCAGGAGGGCGGCATCGCTGCCCTGGACGACGCCCCCCGCCTGTCCGGCGTGCTCAATGCCCTGCGGGCCCAGGACATCGATCTCGATGGCATCCCCGGCTTCGTCAACACCCTCACCCTGTCCAGCGGCGACGCCTGGATTCCGGGCCTCTTCTACGGGGCCTCGGCCCAGGCCTACGGCGCCGTGGGCCGGGGTGATGTGCTGATCCAGAACGTCCTGGGGGTGCAGGCGATCGCCTTCGGCAACCACGAGTTCGACCAGGGCACCGCCGTGGTGCGGGACCTGATCCGACCCAATGCGGCCGCCGGTTACCCGGGCACGGCCTACCCCTATCTGAGCGGCAACCTCAACTTCGCCACTGACGCCAACCTGGCGGGGCTGGTGGTGCCCGCCGGCCAGGCGCCGCGGCCCAACAGCATCACCAGCAGCGTCGTCTTTGATGTCAACGGAGCGTCGGTGGGCGTTGTGGGCGCCACCACCCCCTGGCTGCGCACCATCTCCAGCCCGGGCGGCGTGGGCGTGGCCCCGGCCCCCTTCAGCGGCACCCCGACGGCCGCCGAACTGGATGCCCTCGCCGCCGAGATTCAGGCCGATGTGGATGCCCTGATCGCCGCCAATCCGGGCCTGAACAAGGTGATCCTGCTGGCCCACATGCAGCAGATCAGCATCGAGCAGGCCCTGGCCGAGCGCCTGCGCCACGTCGACATCATCGTGGCCGGCGGCTCCAACACCCGCCTCTTCGACAGCGATGACATCACCCGCCCCGGTGACAGCGTCCAGGGCCCCTACCCGATCGTGAAGACCGGCGCCGACGGCCGGCCCGTGGCGGTGGTCAACACCGATGGCAACTACAAATACCTGGGCCGTCTGGTTCTCGACTTCGATGCCTCCGGTGTGATCATCCCGGCCAGCTACGACCCCACCATCAGCGGAGCGTTCCGCACCGATGCCGCGGGTGTGGCGGCCCTGAACGCCGAGGCCTTCATCGATGCGCGGGTGCAGGAGGTGGTCGACAACCTGCGGTCGGTGATCGTCGCCCAGGAGTCGGAATGGTTCGGCGTCAGCGAAGTCTTCCTCAATGGCAACCGCAACCCGGGCGTGCGCAGCGAGGAAACCAACCTCGGCAACCTCACGGCCGACGCCAACCTGGCCTATGCCCGCCAGATTGACTCCAGCGTGGTCGTCTCGCTGAAGAACGGCGGCGGCATCCGCAACTCGATCGGCCAGTCGGTCGTTCCCACCGGCTCGGTGAACGGTGTCCCCGAGCTGCTGCCCACGGCGGCGGTGTTCGACGCCCAGGGCAACGTGGTGAAGCCGGAGGGCGGCATCTCCCGCAACGACATCGCCAACGCCCTCAGCTTCAACAACGGCCTGACCCTGGTCAGCGTCACCCCCGGCGAGTTGAAGGCGCTGATCGAGCACGGCGTCGCCGCCGGCATCAACCAGGGGCGCTTCCCCCAGGTGGGCGGCATGGCCTTCAGCTACGACCTCAGCCGACCGGCCGGCTCCCGGGTGGTGAGCCTGGCGATCCAGGACGCCGCCGGCAACGATCTCGACGTCGTGGTGCGAAACGGCGAGGTGGTGGGCAATCCGGCCCGCAGCATCCGCATGGTCACCCTGGACTTCATGGCCAGCGGCGGTGACGGTTACCCCTTCACCAGCCTGTCCAACCCCAACCGGGTGAACATCACCCAGACGGGCTCCGCCCCCCGTACCGGCGTCGCCACCTTCGCCGCCAATGGCTCCGAACAGGATGCCCTGGCCGAATTCCTGGCGGCCAGCCATTCCCCCGCCAACCCGTTCACGGCGGCCGACACCCCGGCCGCCCTCGATCGGCGCCTGCAGAACCTGGCGGTCCGCAGCGACGGGGTGATCGACCCCGTGATCACCCTCACGGGTGCCGAGGTTCTGGAGAACCTGCCCGCCGACACCCTCGTTGGCCTGCTGACGGCGACCGACCCGAACCCCGCCAGGACCTTCAGCTTCTCCTTTGCACCGAACGGCAACCCGGGTGGCCTGTTCCGCCTCGACGGCAACCGGCTGCTGACCACGGCCTCGCTGGATTTCGAGGCGTCGGCGACGCGCAGCCTCATGCTGCGGGCCACCGACAGCGCCGGCAACAGCTTCGACAAGCCGTTCACCATCACGGTGGGCGATCTGGCGGAAGGGGCCGCCGTGCAGCCGGCGGTGATCAATGCCCCCGGTTTCGCCATCAGCCAGCGGCCGGGCGGCAGACCTCGGGGATCCCAGCCTGGAGGGCCCGCCCTGTCCACCGGCGCGCTGGGAGCTGTGGCAACCACCCCGATCACCCTTCCCGGTGAAAGCGTCCCTCGGGCACGGATCGAGAACACCGGCTCCTGGAACGACCTCAAGAACCTCACCCTCGGCGCGAACTACTGGACACCGGCCCTGGGCACCAACCTGCTGGTGGCCAATTTCGTCGACGTGCGCTGGGATCTCTCCGCGGCGCCGCCCCTGGACTTCGATCTCCAGGTGGTGGGGGCCAAACGCGGCGTCGTCGACTTCGGGGCCGGCGACGACACCCTCACCTGGCTGTTCCACAGCGATGCCCCCAGCCTTGTCAACACGGCCACGGTCACGGCCGGAGCCGGCAATGACACGCTGACCTTCGCGGCCGTGGACAGTTCGTCGGTTGACGAGGCGCTTCTCGCCGACAACCCCGGGGGCCCCGGGAACGGCCCCCGCTGGGATCCCGCCTACGACGGTCGCTTCAGCACCGCCATCGCCTTCGGCGGCGCCGGTGCCGACCGAATCGAAAGCCAGGGGAGCGTGCGGCTCCAGGCCGATGGCGGCGAGGGGCACGACACCCTGATCGGCTCGCTGCGCAACGACACCCTCATCGGTGGGCTGGGCGAGGACACCCTCACCGGAGGCGGTGACGGGGGCAGTTTCCGCTTCTCCGGCAGGAGGGTCGCGCGCAGTGTTGTGGTGAACGGTGGCGACCTGATCGACCTGCGCGCCCCTGGCGGCGGCGGGGACGGGGCCGCCGACACGGTCGTCTACGACGTTCAGGGCGGCGGCGTCGACCGCGTCGTCGGCTTTGAAGCCGGCCGCGACAAGCTCACCCTGCTCGGCGGAGCCGGCGTGACCGAGCTGAGGGAGTACCGCAACGGCACTTTGCTGACCTTCTCCGGACGGCCGCTGCAGGGAGTACTGCTTGAGGGAGTCACCGGCCTCAGCCTCGGCAGCCCGGCCGCCGACATCCAGTTGCTGGCCTGACACAAGACGGCCCCGAGTGATGCTGTCAGCGTGGATCCGCCCTAGGCGTTGGCTGTTGCCCGTGCCAGGCAGCTTTCCCCTGGTGGGGGCGGACACCCAGCTGAATATGTCGGGGGTGGCCGTAGCTCACTTCACGACGTTCAGCATTTCGACTCTCAACATCCAGGCCAGCTTCTGCCTGGTTAAGAACATCTTTCCACAAGGCATTCCAGGCTACAGAGATGGTGTCGGCCGCATCACTCCACGGCCGATCCGGTGGTTTGAGAATACAGGTGTCCGGCTGAGTGAACGGCCGGTCTGAGCATTCCAGGTCAGAGCGATTCTCGTCTGATTCATTTCTGTCTGAGTCATTCCTGTCTGAGCCATTCCCGCCCAGGCGATTCCCGACATCGTCCCCAGGTACGGGTACACCGCTTCTCACTCCCTCTCTCTTAGAGCCATGACGACCTCTGGAAATCACGTCATCTTCATCCATCCGGATGGTGCAAGTCCGTCGCACTTCGGCTTTGCCCGCTTCATCGACCATGGTCCCGATGGTCGCCTGAACTGGGACAAGATGGAAGCCGCCGGTGTCTATCTCGGGCACATGGAGGACCAGCTGGGTGGCACCTCCAATGGTGGTGCGATCACCCATGCGACCGGGGCCAAGGTCTATGCCGAATCCTTCGGGTATGAGCAGGGGAATCTCCCTATCACCTCCCTGGATGGCAGCAACAACACGATCGTTGAGGCGGCCATCCAGGCCGGCAAGGTGACGGCGCTGGTGCAGTCCGGAGCCATCTTCGAGCCGGGAACGGCCGCCTTCGTCGCCAAGACCGAGGAGATCGTCAATCCCAATGGAACGCGCGTCGTTCCCAGGGCCCAATCGGCTGAGATCGCCAAACAGGTCATCGAGTCAGGCGTCAACTTCATCTTCAGTGGCGGCGAGCTCAATCTGCTGCCGGTCGGCGTGGCCGGATTCCATGGCACCGCCGCCCAGTACGACGCCCTGAGCACCAGTTCAAGTCTTCGGCCGAGCCAGAATCTGATCGAGCTGGCCCAGAGCCTTGGCTACACAGTTGTCTATACTAAGGATCAGCTCAACAGCCTCATCAATGGCGCCGTCCTGCCCCAGAAGGTTCTTGGCGTCTTCGCCCCCGTTCATACGTTCAACGATCGCGCCGAAGAGCAGCTCGCCGCCGCAGGTCTGCCGTTCTATTCCCCCACGGCTCCTGCGATCGCCGAGATGCTGGCGGCGGCGCAGCGCCTCATGGAGGCCCACCCCAACTTTGACAAGGGGTCGATCACGATCGTGGAAGAAGAAGGCACGGATAATTTCGGCAACAACAACAACGCCGCCGGCAGCCTTGAGGCCCTGCGTCGGGCCGATGCGGCCATCGGTGTCGCCCTGAATTTTGTTGAGCGCCATCCCAACACGCTGGTGATCACGGCGGCCGACAGTGATGCCGGCGGCCTGCAGGTTCGGGACCCGCTGGCCTCTGATCGGCCGGTGGGCTCCATCACGAACAATCCGATCGATGGCACGTCGGGACGCAATCTCCCCACCGATGGCGTCACCGGTGTCGGCAGCCTGCCGTTCCTGTCGGCTCCTGATCAGAATGGCGATCGCTTCAGCCTCAGCATCGCCTGGGCGGGCCTGCCGGATTTCAGTGGTTCGATCGTCTCCAAGGCCCACGGCCTCAATGCCGATCGGCTGCCGGCCACCCTGGACAACACGAAGATCTACGAACTGATGTACGAGACTCTGTTTGACACAGAGATCGCGTCTCGCCTCCCGGATCAGGTCAAGACGGCTCCGGCGGCGAACAAGAACACGGGCAATGTGATCTTCATCCATCCCGATGGCTCGACTCCCTCGAGCTTCATGGCCTTGCGGAACCTCGACAAGGGCCCGGATGGTCGGCTGAACTGGGACAAGATGACCAAGGCCGGTGTCTACCTCGGCCACATGGAGAACCAGCTGACCGGCACCTCCAACGCCGGCGCCGTCACCCATGCGACGGGGACCAAGGTCTTCAACGAATCCTTCGGCCTCGAGGAGGACAACACGCCCATCCGCTCGGCCTCCGGGAAGCTGGGCTACACCATCCTCGAAGAGGCCATTGAATCAGGGAAGGCCACGGCCCTGATCCAGTCGGGCCACATCGGCGAGCCAGGCACGGCTGCCTTTGCCGCCGCCACCACCAACCGGGATGGCAACGCCATTCGTGCCCGGGAGAAAACGGCAGAAATCGCCGAGCAGGTGATCCGCTCGGGAACCCAGGTGATCCTGGCCGGTGGCGAGGTCTACCTGCTGCCGAAGGGCACCCTCGGCTTCCACGTCACCGCCGAGATCGACGCCCGGTTCTCGGACGCCGAAGACCGCCCGACCAAGAACCTGATCGAACTGGCCAGGTCTCTCGGTTACCAGGTCGTCTACACCAAGGAGCAACTGCTCGAGGCGGCCCAGAACTCGACACCCGCGACCAAGCTGCTCGGCATCTTTGCCGCCAACCACACCTTTGACGATCGCCGGGAGGAGAGCCTTGGCCTGAACACGGACACTCCCCTGCCCCTGTATGTCTCCACGGCCCCCACGGTCGCCGAGATGCTGGCGGCCACCCTGGAGATCGTCGGCAAGAGCGACGACGGCTTCTTCGTGGTGGTGGAGGAGGAGGGAACCGACAACTTCGCCAACAACAACAACGCCATCGGCGCGATTGAGGCGACCCGACGGGCGGACGCGGCCATCGGCGTGGCCATGAACTATGTGGATCAGAAGGATCCCAACACCCTGGTGATCACCGCGGCCGACAGCGATGCCGGCGGCATGCAGGTGTTCCAGTTCGCGCCTTACGTCAGGCCGACCGGCAACTTCGACGTCTCCAACCCCAACCTCGCCGATACCCAGCCCGAGGTGCCGTTCATCAATGTGAACCGCACCACCACCAACACCTCCAGGGCCTTTCTCGACGGCCCGGAGGGAAGCACCGCCACCCCGGGCCAGCCCTGGACCGCCTTCGGCTCGGTCAACAGCGCGGATGGCCCCATGGGCAACTTCGGCATCGCCTGGGCCGGGACGCCGGACTTCCCGGGCAGCATCGTCGCCAAGACCTACGGCATGAACGCCGGCCTGCTGCCCTCCACGGTCGACAACACGGGCATCTACGGCCTGATGTACACGACCCTGTTCGGGATCGACCCCCTGGTCCTGGCCCAGCGCGGCGAGGTTCTGGTGGGCACCGAGGCCAACGACACCACCCTGCCGGGCCAGTCCACGGTTCCCGGCTTCGACGGTCGGGTCAGCACCGTGTTCACCGGCGCCGGCAATGACGAGGTGGATGTGGCGATCACCAATGGCTTCGATAACAAGATCTTCACCGGATCCGATGCCGACGTGGTCTACGCGGGCAGCCGCGATGTGATCACCGGCGGCAGCGGCAGCGACCAGATCTGGGCGATCGACGGTGGTCAGAACCGCCTCAGCGGCATGGCCGGCGACGACGAATTCATCCTCGGCAGCTCGGGCAACCGGGCCCTGGGAGGTGCCGGCAACGACATCTTCACCGTGCTGGCCGGGGCCGGCACCAACCACCTCAACGGTGGCGCCGGTGCCGACCAGTTCTGGCTGGTGAGCGAGCCGGGGGACCGGCCCGCGGCCAAGCAGTTCGTGATGGACTTCACCGCCGGTGTGGACAAGGTGGGCCTGCGGGGTGTGGCCTTCACCGACCTCGGCTTCTCCCAGGTGGGAGCCGACACCCTGCTGCGTGTGTCGGGGGTGGACGTGGGCCACTTCACGAACATCAGCGCCTCCGCGCTCAACAACCAGGCCAACTTCGCCCTGGTCTGAGCACGTCCTGGGGGCCCATCCCCTGGGCCCCCTTGCGTCTTCGTCTTCCTCCCTCGCCCTCCCCCCCCCCCGGACCATGCCAGCCCTCTTCACAGGCCTGTACAGCCAGAGCTTCGATGCCCTGGCCGCCTCCGGATCCGGGAACGCCTGGGCGAACGACGTGACGCTGCCGGGGTGGCACCTGTTCCGCCAGCCGGTGGCCGCCCCCGTCGCCCTGGCCACCTACAACGCCGACAGCGGCACCGGCAATGCCGGCGCCGTCCTGAGCTACGGGGCGACGGGCAGCGGCGACCGCGCCCTGGGGGGCCTCGGCTCGGGCGGTGCCTTCTTCGGCTCGCCCGCCAGCGGGTCGGTGGCCGGCTGGTTCGCCCTGGCCCTCAGCAACACCACCGGGGCGGCGATCGCCAGCCTCGATCTCTCCTTCAGCGGCGAGCAGTGGCGCAACGGCGGCAACACCGCGGCCCACACGATGGAGCTGCAGTGGGGCTTCGGTGCCGGCTTCGAGCAGGTGAGCCTCTGGTCCACGCCGGGGGGCAGTTTCAACTGGACCTCGCCGGTGACCGGCAGCACGGCCGGTGCCGTCGATGGCAACGTCGCCGGCCGGGTGGCTGGCGTGGGCGGCAGCCTCGACCTTTCGGCCACTCCCTGGGCGGCCAACGCCACCCTCTGGCTGCGCTGGGCGGAGATCAATGATCCCGGCAACGACCACGGCCTGGCCATCGACGATCTGCGTCTGTCGGCGGCGACGCCGCCGGCGCTGCCCGAGGTCTCGATCGCTGCCATCGACGCGGCGGCGAGCGAATCCGGCGATGGGGCCAGCCTGCGCATCAGCCGCAGCGGCTCCACCCTGGCGGCCCTGACGGTGCCGATCAGCCTGGCTGCGGGCGCCGGGCTGGCCGAGGCCAGCGACCTCACCAGCCCCCTGCCGGCTTCGGTGCTGATCCCGGCGGGGGCGGCCAGCGTTGATCTGGCGATCGCGGTGCTCGATGACGCCCTCGATGAAGGCCCCGAGACCCTGCGCATCGAGCTGGCCGCACCGGCCGGCCACACGGTTGCCGCCGGGGCGGGCAGCGCCACCGTCACCATCGCCGACAACGACCGCATCAGCAGGATCTCGGCGGTGCAGGGCGACGGCAGCAGCAGCCCCCTCCTGGCCCAGAGCGTCACCCTCAGCGCCGTGGTGGTGGGCGATTTCCAGGCCACCGGCGAGCTCAGTGGCTTCTTCCTGCAGGAGGAGACCGCCGACTGGGACAGCAGCGCCCTGACCTCCGAGGGGCTGTACGTGGCCTACCCCCTGACGGGCACCAACGTGGATGTGGTGATCGGTGACCGGGTGCGGCTCACCGGCACGGTGGCCGAGCGCTTCGGCCAGACGGCGATCACCGCCGTCAGCGCCCTGACGGTGGAAGGGCAGGGCCGCCTGGGCGACACCCGCAGGGTCGACATTCCCGACCTGCTGGCCCGGCGCAGCAGCGCTCTGGATCTGGAGCCCTACGAGGGCATGTGGGTGCGCTTCCCGGAAACCCTCAGCGTCAACGGTCTGTTCGGCCAGTTCCGCTTCGGCGAGGTGGAGCTCAGCGCCGGAGGACTGCCGCTCCAGCCCACCAACGTGATGGAGCCGGGGCCGGCGGCCTTCGCCGCCGAGCAGGCCACGGCCCGCCGCGAGCTGGTGCTCGACGACGGCAGCAACAGCGCCTACCGGCCCGCGGCGGCGGCCACCCCGGCGGCGCCCGTGCGCGACCAGCTGCTGCGCCGCGGCGACACCATCACCGACGTGGAGGGGGTGCTCGGATTCGACTTCGGCAAGTACCGGCTGCAGCCCACGGCGCCCCTCAGCTTCGAGGCCGGCAACCCCCGTCCGCCGGCACCGGCGCCGGCCGGGGCGGGGCAGCTGCGCCTGGCCAGCTTCAACGTGCTCAACACCTTCACCACCCTCAACGCCGGCGGCGCCCTCACGGACACCGGTCTGGCCCCCCGCGGGGCCAACACGGCCGAGGAGCTGGAGCGCCAGCTCACCAAGCTCACCGCCGCCCTCGTCGGCCTTCGGGCCGATGTGATCGGTCTGATGGAGCTGGAGAACGACGCCGACGATGCCACCCTGGCCGTGATCGTGGCGCGTCTGAACGCCGCCCAGCCCAGTGGCTCGGGGCGCCTGTACAGCTTTGTGCCCACCGGCCTGATCGGCAGCGACGCCATCAAGGTGGGCCTGATCTACGACAGCCAGGCGGTGGCCCCCACCGGCGCGGCCCGGGTGCTGGACAGCGCCGGCTTCACCGATCCCCTCGCCACCGGCAGCCCGCTCAACCGCCCGGCCCTGGCCCAGGGCTTCCGGGAACTGGCCAGCGGCGAGGTGCTGAATGTGGCCGTCAACCACCTCAAGTCGAAGGGCAGCGGCGGTGCCACCGGTCCTGATCTGGACCAGCGGGATGGCCAGTCGGCCTTCAATGCCACCCGCACCGCCGCCGCCAGCGAACTGGTGCGCTGGATCGGCACCGACCCCACCGGCACCGGTGACAGCGACTGGGTGGTGCTGGGTGACATCAATGCCTACGCCAAGGAGGACCCGATCCGGGTGCTGGAAGCGGCGGGCTTCCGCAACGCCCTGCCCACCTTCACCGCCGAGCCGCCCTCCAGCTACGCCTTCTTCAACCCGGTCGACATGAGCGGGGCGCTGGATCACATGCTGATCTCCCCCTCCCTGGTCAGCCAGGCGGTGGCCGCGACTGACTGGAGCATCAACGCCGCCGAGGGTGCCTTCCGCGATTACAACCTCGACACCAACAGCAACGGCAATGCGGCCTCCCGCGATTTCTTCGCGCCCGATCCGTACCGCACCTCCGACCACGACCCTCTGCTGCTGGACCTGGATCTGGGCCGGGCGCTGCCGGCCGGACTCGCCTTCTCCCACGGCGTCGCCTCCGGCGACCCCTACGCCGATTCGGTGATCCTCTGGACCCGGATCACGCCGCCCGCCGGTTTCGCCGGACTGCTGGACGTGCAGTGGGAGGTGTCCCGCAGCGCCGGTTTCGAGGCCGGCTCGATCGTTGACAGCGGTGTGTTCACCACCAGCGTCGCCCGCGACTGGACCGTGAAGGTGGAGGCCGACGGCCTCAGTGCCGACACCGTGTACCACTACCGCTTCCGCGCCGGTGCGGCGCAGTCGATGGTGGGGCAGACCAAGACCCTGCCGGTGGGCAGCGGCCCGGTGCGGCTGGCCGTGTTCTCCTGCGCCAACTTCACCGCCGCCGAGGAATTCCTCGCCTATGGCCGGGCCGCCGCCGTCCACGCGGTGAACCCCTACGACGCCCTGGTGCATGTGGGCGATTACATCTACGAGTACGGCCCCGGGGGCTTCGGTGAGGCGGAAGATGCCGCCGGCGACCGTGGCTTCCTGCCCAACCGCGAGATCGTCAGCCTCGACGACTACCGGCTCCGTTATGCCCAGTACCACACCGATGTCAATCTTCAGGCGCTGCGGGCCGCGGCGCCACTGATCGCTATCTGGGACGACCACGAGACCGCCAACGACAGCTGGGCCGGTGGCGCCCAGAACCACCAGAGCGCCACCGAGGGCGACTGGATCGCCCGGCGGGATGCCGCCCTGAAGGCCTACCACGAGTGGCTGCCGATCCGGGAACCCGGCCTGCGCCAGAGCGGGGACGGCGCCACCGCCCTCACGCCGCTCACCCAGGGCTACCGCTCCTTCGATTTCGGCGACGTGCTGGCGCTGCACATCCTCGAAACCCGTCTCACCGCCCGCGATGAGCAGCTGGAGTACCCCGATGCCGCCGCCGTGCAGGCCCGCATCGGCGCGATCCTCGCCGACCCGGCCCTGGTGGCCGCCTATGCGAACCAGCTGGGGCTCACCCCGCCGGCCTCCCCCGCGGCGGTGCCGGCCTTTGCCGCCGCCCTGGCTCCCCGGGTCACCCAGGAACTGGTGCTGGCCACCGTGCAGCAGGCCTGGGGTGATCCGGGCCGTGATCTGCTCGGCGACGGCCAGATGGCCTGGCTGCAGCAACGGATGGCCGGCTCTTCCGCCGCCTGGCAGGTGCTGGGCCAGCAGGTGCTGATGCAGTCGATGGCCGTGCCGGCGGAGCTGCTGCTGGATGCCGGCAACCCCGCCCTGCTCGACAAGTACGCCGCCCCGCTGCAGAAACTCGCCACCGGGACCCCCTTCAACCAGCTCTCCCCGGCGGAGCAAGCCCAGTTCGCCGAGGCCGGCAAGATCCCCTACAACCTCGACGCCTGGGATGGCTACGGGGTGGAGCGGGAAACGATCCTGCAGAGCGCCCTGGCCCTGGGCAAGCGGCTGATCAGCCTGGCCGGCGACACCCACAACGCCTGGGCCGGCGTGCTCGACACGATGACGGCGGGCACCCGCCCCGCCGGCAGCCTGGCCGGCCTGGAGTTCGCCACCCCCGGGGTCACCTCGCCGGGGCTGGAGAAGTATCTCCCTGGCGCCGATGCCTACATCCGGGCGAACTACCCCGCCGTCGACGGGCTCGACGGTCTGTTCATGGGCTACATCAAGGGACTGGCCTACGCCGATGTGAACCGGCGCGGCTTCCTCGACCTCACAGTGACGACTGACAAGGTCGACGGTGCCTTCCACCTGCTCTCCGGCACCGACCCGATCACCAACCAGCCGGCCTGGGCCATCGAGACGGTGACCGGTGCGGCCGACCTCAGCCTGACGCTGGCGCCCGAGCGGGGCGGCCCGATCCTCTGGCAGACCGGCTGGAAGGAACTCGATCTGGTCTTCGGCGCCGCGGTGGACAGCAGCGGCAACGTCCTGCTGCTGGACCCGGCCGCCTACGGGGCCGTGCCCGAGCAGGGCATCCAGCTCGCCAACGTGACGGTGATCGGCTCCGAGGCGCCGGACAGCGTCTATGTGGGTGTGGGCTCCCGCATCGAGGGCCGGGGCGGCAGCGACCAGTTCTTCAACACTGAAAGCCTGGGCGGCAACGTCCTGGTGGGCGGCGGCGGCGGTGATCAGTTCTTCCTGGGCCAGGCCAGGGATGTGGCCATCGGCGGCCGCCTGATCGATCCTGCCGCCACCCCTGGGCTGGCGCCCGCCACGGCCCTGGCGGACCGCGAGGCGGATCAGTTCCTGATCGACAGCTCCGCCGCCGTGGCGATGGCCGCGCCCCTGCGGATCAACGACTTCGAAGTGGGCCGGGACACGGCCTTCATCGATGGCCAGCAGCTCCAGGGCAGCTGGGGCCAGATCAGGCAGGCCCTGGCTGCGGCCGGCATCCAGGCCAATGCGGCGCCGGACCTGGCCACGCCATCGACCCCTCCGGGCCTCACCGTGATTCCCGGTGTCCAGGTGCTTCAGAACCTGGGCCCCCTCGGCATCGATGCCGATGGCGACAGCCTGCAGCTGGTGGTCCTCGAGGGCCCCGACTGGATCCGTGCCGACCGCACGACCCTCAGCCTCACGGCCCCCGCCGGCTTCGGCCCCGCCGACCTGGCCAGCCTCAACCTGCGTCTGGGCTTCTTCGATGGAACGGCGATCACGCCCTTCTCGCCGGCGCTGACGATCGCTGCCGTCCCCCCTTCCGATCCCGGCAACCCGGTTGTGGTGGTCATCACGCCCGGAGGCGATGCCGAAGCGATTGCCGTCAACATCACCGGCGGGAACTTCCAGGCCGACCGCCCCTTCCAGGTGGTTCCGACGCCGGCCCCTGCCGTTGGCCTCGGCGACAGTGCCGTTGATTTCGGCATCGATCTGGACCCGGGGCTGGAGCGGGCGACGGTCAGCTTCGAGCTTGCTGCCCTGACCGTCGGGGCTCCGTTCGCCGACACCCCTTCCAGCCGCTGGGTTGCCGTCTCCAGCGACGCGGATTCCGGCGTGACCACACCGCTGACCTACGACCCGCGCCAGGGCGGCGGTGCCCGTTTCTATGACCTCGACGCCAATGGCGCCGCGGAGTTCCTGCACCTCTCCCTGGCCGATGGCGGCCCCGGTGATCAGGGTCCAGCGGCCGATGGCGAGATCCTGCAGTCGCTGACGGTCGGGACGGTGGATCTGGCGCCCGTCTTCCGGCGCGTCGATCCACTCACCCTCACGGTGGCGGACCCGTCCAAAGGCAACGCGGCGGCCAGTCTCGTGCTGCGGGCCACCCTGTCCGGCCGGCCGGCCAGCTCCAACCAGATCGGCTACGTGGTGCTCGAGGCCAGCGAGCTGGCCAGCGCCGACACCCTTCTGGCGGATCTGGCCGCCATCCGCTCCCGCGCCCAGACCCTGTTCTCCACCCTGGAGAGCAGCGACGTCACCCTGGCGGCGGGCACCAGCTTCGATCGCGAGATCCTGCTGGTCAACGGCCAGTCGGTGCGCTTCTTCGAGGTGGTCGATGCCAGTCTCGCGGACCTCACCAGTGCCGGCGACACGCGTCTGCGTTTCTTCAGCCCCGCCGCCCCGGCCGGCTCCGAGCGTTCGGTGGGTTTCGCCTCCCCCAGCGGCGTGACCATGGCCCTCGATCTGCTCGACACCGACCAGGGGCTCGATGCGCTGATCGGTCAGGAGCAGGGCCTGGCCCCGGTCCTGGATTTCACCGCCTTCTCCGCCGCCCAGGCGGTCGAGGGCACCGTGGTGCTCAGCCGGGAAGCCGACTTCGATGCCATCACCGGTTTCTACCGCGCCCTCGATGCCCAGGGCACCGTGCGCGATGCCGCCGGCAACCTGGTGCGTCCCGGAGAGGCGAACTACCGCCAAGCCGCCCTGCGCGCCGACAACCTCGTCACCGAACTCCAGGGGCTGCGGGTGGGCGATAACCAGTCCAGCGCCGCGTCGGTCACCATCTCGGAATCCACCTTCCTGGCACCCTTTGCCCAGGTGAGGGGCCGCACCTTCTTTGCCTATGCCGGAGCCAATGCCGACGGCATCAGCCACTTCCGGACATTGGGGACCAACCTGTTCGGCCTGGAGGACACATTCGGTGGTGGTGACCGCGATTTCGACGACCACGTGATCGGCTTCAACTTCAACCAGCTGGTCTGAGTCCGTCGCTGCAGGGTGTGGATGGCCGCATTTTTGCCTGCTACGCTCTTGCGGTTGCCGGCTGGAAATGCAAATAAAGTCCCAGGATCTTCCGGGCTTGTTCAAAAAGAGTTGCCTGCCATTACTGCTTGTCATTGCCATCGTCGTCTCGTTTGCCGGGATCCTCAGTCAGAGCGGTCTGGTGTCCGAATGGCCCATGGACCAGTCCTTTGTGACGAGGGCAGATCTGCGCCTTGAGCGACTGCCGACGGGCTGGGTCTTTCAATATCCCCGCTTCAAGTGGTCCGGCGGGGTGTCCGCCAGCCTGCTGATCGGCCTCTACAAGTTGGTGGTCTCTCCAGCTCCGGAGACACTCAACTGGCACGCCAAGTGCATCACCACTCTGTTGTTTCTGGGATCATCATTTTCCCTTTGTCGGCTGTTCATTCGTCACTGGATCTTCCAGGCTCTGGCCTTCTCCGTCATCGCCAGTTCCGGACTTCAGTTCGCTGAGCCTTCCAGTGACATCATCGCGGCGGCATTCTTCGCCTTTTTCATGCTGTCCGTGCGGTTGGGGTGGCCACGGCTGATTTCCTCTGGCCTCCTGGTCCTGTTTGGGCTCTCCAAGATCCAGTTGCTCCTCTGCTCCCTGGGGGTGGGTGCTGTCTGGTATTGGTGGGATTTCCGTGAGAACCGGATGCGATGGCAGGTCCCGCTGGGGATGGCCTTCTGGCTGGTGTTGCTGATGGCTCCCGGTTTCAGGCTCTATGGGATGGACATGGTCAGGACGGTCAAGGGACTGCGAACCTTTGCCTCGTCCTATGTGTTCATGTTCAGTCCCCATCAGTTTTCTTCTGGCTCCGAATCGCTGGCTGCCAACTCCGCGAATTGGCAGGATGTGATGCGTTCGGTGTTCCCGGGGGCTCGCACCGTGAGTGAGGTGATGCTTCGCTATCCCAAGAAGTATCTTGATTTTGTATTGGTGGCTGGCGGCTTCGGCGTGGTTTCCGTGTTGCAGACGATGGGATTGATGCTGATCCCCTTTTTCCGGGCGTTGCGCCTTGGGGTCTTCCCTGCAGCCACCCGGCTGAGCCTGAGGTTTCTCGGTGCGGCGGCTTTCCTTGCCCTGACGCCGCCGCTGCTGTTGAGATTCATCAGTCCTCGCTATCTCGCCGTGGTCTTCATTCCGCTGGTGGTACTGTCCGCCGCGGCTGCCGGAGCCCCCCAGGCGCCACGGTCCCTGAAGATCACGTTTCTGATCTGTTCGTTGCTGACCCTTGTGCTGAACCTGGCCGTGTTCAGCGAGCGCCTCATCGAGTCACCACTGATGCCCTTTGGTTGAGGGCACGGCACCGGGCGGCAGCCGGATCGATCGGGGGCAGCCACGGCGATCGCTGTCAGGCGCTGGACCATGAAAAAGCCCTGCCGAGGCAGGGCTTGAAGGAAAGGATTGGAGGACCATCCCAGGGTTGACCCGGGGATGGCTGACCATCGCGGAACTCAGCCCACGCTCCAGACGCCACCGGCGATGTTGGCCAGGGGCGATTGGATGGCGGTGCTGCACAGGAACCAGGCGAAGGCGGCGCCGCCGCAGCCACCCAGCCAGAAACCGCTGGCGAATTCCGCCCAGCCGGCTTTGGTGAACAGGTCGGCCGGGGGGTTGTCGATGGTGGCGTCGGGGGGCTGGACGTTGGGACCGCTGCCGGCGGTGCCGTAGATCGACAGGCAGATGGTGAGGATCGACACCAGGCCGATGGCGGCGAGCAGGCCGGCGGTGCTGGCGAACTCAGTGGCGCGCAGGGGGCCGGTGTAGGCGAAGGGGCCGTAGAGCAGGTAGCCGTGGGCCATGCCCACCTCGAGACCGCGACGGTTGGGCGAGAGGGACGGGCGGTAGGCCGGCAGGGCGTTCAGGAAGGCCTTGGTGAAGTAGCTGCTGTTGACGGGGGTGGCCAGATTGCCGACGGTCGGGTCGGCCACGGGGGTCACGGTCATGGGAAGCGGATCGGGGGGTCGGCGGATCGGGGGTCGTCGGATCAGGAGGCGAATGACGCTGGGGCCGGAGCCGGCGTCAGTCGGTCGCCTCGATCACGTTGAACAGCAGGGCCATGGCCACCGCCGCGCCGAGGATTCCCACCAGGGGAACCATCACGGACGGCATCCAGGCAACGGCAAATTCACCAGTCATGGCTTGGGCCAATAGGAACCGCCGGTACTGTAAGGACCCCTCCCTGCCTGGCTTCTCAGGCGAGCGGGGGTGACATAAAAGTTCAGCCGCCGCCCCCAGCCGCCCTGCTCACCCGCCCCCGCGCAGGGTCGCCCGCACCCGGTAGATCGGCCGGCCCTGGCTTTCGTGATAGGTGCGCATCTGCAGTTCCGCCAGCAGCCCGAAGCTGAACAGCTGCACGCCGCTGAGGATCGCGAGTACCGCCATCAGCAGCAGAGGTCGGTTGCCGATGTCGGCCCCCAGCAGCAGCTTTTCGCCCACCAGCCAGGCGGCGATGGCCAGCCCCGACAGCAGGGCCAGGAGGCCGGCGAAGCCGAACACGTGCATCGGCCGGGTCAGGAACCGCTTCATGAACCAGACCGTCAGCAGGTCCATCAGCACCCGGAAGGTGCGGTCGATGCCGTACTTGCTGCGGCCATAGCGGCGGGCCTGGTGGGACACCCTCACCTCACCGATCCGGGCCCCTTCGATGAAGGCCAGGGCCGGCAGAAAGCGGTGCAGTTCCCCGTAGAGGTTCATGTCGCTGACCACCTCGCGCCGGTAGGCCTTCAGGGAGCAGCCGTAGTCGTGCAGCCGCACCCCGGTGACCCGGGCGATCAGGCGGTTGGCCAGCAGGGAGGGCAGCAGCCGGTCCAGGGCCCCGTCCTGGCGCTGGTGCCGCCAGCCGCTCACCAGGTCCAGCTCGTCCTGCTCCAGCCGGGCCAGGAGCATCGGGATGTCGGCGGGATCGTTCTGGAGGTCGCCGTCGAGGGTGACGATCACCCCGCCGCCGCTGGCATCGAAGCCGGCGGCCATGGCGGCCGTCTGTCCGTAGTTGCGCCGCAGCAGCACCGCCACCAGCTCGGGCACCCGGCCGGCCAGACCCCGCAGGACCGCCGGGGTGCCGTCCTTCGAGCCGTCATCCACCAGGACCAGCTCGAAGGTGCGCCCCAGCGGCCGCAGGGCCGCCAGCAGTTTCTCCACCAGGTGGGGAAGGCTCTCCTCCTCGTTGTAGAGGGGGACGACAATGGAAAGTTCGGGGGAAAGCTCGGGAACGGAGAGTTCCGGACTGTGGGCCAGGGCTGCCCCCGCCATGACCGTTCCCCAGGACTCGTGGCCTGAACTTACCTCAGGGCGGCAGGGGGCTGCCGTCGTGGCTGTGCATCACCCGCCCCGCGCCCCGCAGTTCGGCCCGGTAGTGGCACGCCACCGGATCCCGGTTGCGGGGGTTCAGGTCGTCGATGCCGATGCCGTCGCGTCCGTGCTGGCGCCCGGAGCTGTGCAGATAGCGGCCCCCGCCCAGGTGCAGGGCCACGTGGGTGCAGCGCCGCGGGGTGCCGAAGAAGATCAGGTCGCCCGGCCGCAACAGGCTGGTGACGCCGCTGGCCACGGCCACCGGGCGGCAGAAACGCTCCTGCAGGTAGGCATCGCGGGGCAGCCAGATGCCGGCCTGGGCGAAGGCGGTCTGCACCAGCCCCGAGCAGTCGAAATCGGGCCCCAGGGTGCCCCCCCAGAGGTAGCGGTTGGGACGGTGGCGGGCGGCCTCGGCGAAGGCGAGCACCGCCTCCAGGCGGGCGGCGATCCGGGCGCGATCGAGGCGGGGCAGCGGCGGCGGCGCCGCCGCCTGGTGCCCGTGGCTCGCCAGGGCCGCCGCCTCCACCCAGCAGGGGTAGCCGTCCTCGTGCAGGCGGACCCGCAGGCGGGTCTCGGCGGCGGCGGCGGGGGCCGCCCCCAGCACCCTCAGGCTCCGGCCGGCGTGGACCTCGGTGGCCAGCCCCGGGCCCTGGGGCCGGCTGTAGGCCGGCAGCGGCCGGGTCAGGGTCCAGACACGGCCTGGCGCCGGCAGGGTGCCTAAGGTCGCCATCGCAAGGTGCCGCCGCTGATGGCGTTCTACAGCCCGGATCCGGCCATGGGCGAGGCCCTCCGCCAGCTGATCGGCCGACTGGAGGAGGAGGGGCGCCCGGGGCTGGGGGAGCAGATCTCCGTCACCTGGCTCCGCTACGGCGATTCCCTGGTGGGCGCGGCCGAGGGTCTGGGCCAGGAGGAGTTCTGGGGCCGGGCAGTCACCGGCGCCTCCTGGGCGGGTCCGACGCCCCGCTATCCCGCCAGCGTCGTGAAGCTGGTCTATCTGGTGGCGGCCGAAGCCTGGCTGCAGCGCCAGCTGATCGAGGACGGACCGGAGCTGCGCCGCGCCCTGGCCGACATGGTGCGCGATTCGGGCAACGATGCCACCAGTCTGGTGGTGGATCTGCTCAGCGGCACCACCAGCGGTCCGTCCCTGCCGCCGGAGCGCCATGCCGCCTGGTGCCGCCAGCGTCAGGTGGTCAACGACTGGCTGGCCCGCCTCGGCTGGAGCGAGGTGGCGGGGGTGAACGCCTGCCAGAAGACCTGGGCGGAGGGCCCCTACGGCCGCGAACGGGACTTCTACGGCGCCGAGCTGGAGAACCGCAACCGCCTCAGCACCGATGTCACGGCCCGCCTGCTGCACGCCGTGATGGCCGGCGCGGCGGTCTCCCCCCCGGCCTGTCGCCGCATGACGGCGCTGCTGCACCGCTCCCTCGACCCGCAGGCCCGGGCCGCCGATCCCGAGAACCAGGTGGATGGCTTCCTCGGGGCCGGCCTGCCCGAGGGGTCCCTGCTGTGGAGCAAGGCCGGCTGGATGAGCCAGGCGCGCCATGACGCCGCCTATGTGGAGGTGGAGGGGCGGGCGCCGATGCTGCTGGTGGTCTTCAGTGAGGGACGGGTGCGGGCCGCCGACGAGACCCTGCTGCCGGCCATCGCCGCCGCCCTGCTGGACGCCTGACCCTGCCCCGCTGACTGCCCCGCCCCAGTGACGTCCCCGCCCCTCGATGTGGTTCCCCTCGCCCTGGGGGCGGCGGTGAGCCCGATGCTGCTGGTGGGACAGATGCGCACCCTCACCGCGCCGGGGTCCGGCGTGCGTCAGAGCTGGGCCTACGTCGCCGGCAACGCCGTCGTGGTGGCGGGCTGGGCTCTGGTGGGGCTGGGCTCGGGGGGCTCCCTGCCGACCCGCGCCGCCGCCGGCGCCGATCCGGTGTCCGCCGGCCTGCGGCTGGTTCTGGCCGCCGTGCTGCTCGCCATCGGCGCCCGGGCCCTGCACCGTGAGGGGCCATCGGCCTCCACCGCCCCGGGGGGGCAGTCCCTGGGCCGATCCTTCGGGCTGGGGATCGCCCTGATGGCCGGCAACCTCACCTCCCTGGTGCTCTACCTGCCGGCACTGCAGGACCTGGCCCGTTCCGGCCTGGCGGCGGCCCCCCTGGCCGCCCTGGTGCTGCTGGTGAGCCTGGTCACCCTGGCGCCTTCGCTGCTGCCGCCGCTGGTCCTGGTGCTCACGGGGGCCTGGGGTCGGGCCCGCCTTGAGCAGCTCTGCCACTGGACCCTGGCCCACCAGGGCCGGATCAATGGCGGTCTGTGCTTTGTGTTCGCGGCCTATCTGGGCTGGAGCGGTGTCGCCAGGCTCTGAGCGGACCTGGCGACGGGGGCCCATGGAAGGGCCCTGGGGTCGGCCCATGGAAGGGCCTGGAACGGAGAGGGAGGGATTCGAACCCTCGACAGAAGTTGCCTCCTGTAACTCCTTAGCAGGGAGCCGCTTTCAACCACTCAGCCACCTCTCCAGTGGCCCAGCGAGCTTATCAGGGCTCGGACTCGGACCCCGGCGGCAGGGGCGCCCCCGGATCCGGGGGCACGGCCAGACGCGGCAGGCGGTGCTTGAAGCCGCAGAGGATCTCCCAGGGGATGGTGCCGCAGCGCTCGCTCCAGTCGAGGGGGCTGATCGTCTCCCCCTCCTGCTCGCCCAGCAGGGTGACCATGCTGCCCACCTCGATGCCGGGGGCCTCGGTGGCGTCGATCACCAGCTGGTCCATGGTGATGGCGCCCACCTGGGGCAGGCGCCGGCCCTCGAAGAGGACGTCCATGCGGTTGGAGAGCTGGCGGGGCACCCCGTCGGCGTAGCCGATCGACACCACCGCCAGCCGGCTGGGCCGGCTGGTGCGGTAGCGGTGGCCGTAGCTGACGCCGACCCCCGCCCCCACCTGGCGCAGCAGGGTGACGCGGGCGTGGATCTGCAGGGCCGGCCGCAGGGGCACCACGCCGGCCAGGTGGGCCGCCGGAGGCTGGCCGTAGAGGGCCAGCCCCACCCGGACCAGGTCGTAGTGCTGAGCGTGCCCCCGCAGGGTGGCCGCCGAATTGGCAAGGTGACGGCAACCGGCCGCCAGGCCCTGTTCGGCCAGGCTGCTGAGGACCGTCTCGAAGCGCTGCTGCTGCAGCGCGTTGAGGCCGTCGTCCTCCCCGGGAGCGGCATCGGCGCAGGCCAGATGGGAGTAGAGGCCCGCCAGCTCGAGGGCCTCCATGCCCTGCAGGGCCGCCACCAGCCGCGGTCCCTCCTGCCAGTCGGCGCCGAGGCGGGCCATGCCGGTGTCCAGCTTCAGCTGCACGGTCATGGGGCGGCCGCTGCCGCTGGCCAGGTTCTGGCAGAGCAGGGCTTCCCGCATGCTGCTGAGGGTCGGCATCAGCTGCCAGCGCAGGCAGCTGCGCAGCTCCTCGGGCTGGGTGAGGTTGCCGAGCACCAGCACCGGAGCGGAGATGCCGGCGCGGCGCAGCTGCAGCCCCTCACCCAGGGTGGCGACCCCGAAACAGGACGCCCCCGCCTCCAGGGAGGCGCGGGCCACCGTCAGGGCGCCGTGGCCGTAGGCGTCGGCCTTGACCACCGCCATCAGCTGGGTGGCCGGGCCGATGTGGCGCCGCAGGGCCCGCACGTTGGCCTGGATGGCCGCGGTGTTCACCTCCACCCAGGCCCGCTGCCGCGACTGGCGGGTCTCCTCCGTCGCACTGGCGCTGGCGAGCGAAGCGGTGGTCATGGGCGACGCCTGAGGGGGTGGACCATGGAAATCATGGGAATCCCGTTAGCATGCCGCGTATCCAGCGGACGGGAATGGGCCACGTACTCGTTCTGAATGCGTCCTACGAACCGCTGAACATCACCACGTGGCGGCGCGCCATGGTGATGCTGCTCAAGGGGAAGGCCGAGGGGCTCGAGCACGACCCCGAGCGGACGATCCGTCCGGACCATTTCCTGCCCACGGTGATCCGGCTGCGCCAGTTCGTGCGGGTGCCCTACAAGCCGCTCCCCCTCACCCGCCGCAACGTCTTCCATCGTGACGGCCACGCCTGCCAGTACTGCGGCTACAGCGGCGAGCAGCTCTCCATCGACCATGTGGTGCCCCGCAGCCGGGGCGGCACCGACGTCTGGGAGAACGTCACCACCGCCTGCCTGCCCTGCAACGTGCGCAAGGGCAACCGCACACCGCGGGAGGCGGGGATGCCCCTGGCCCGGGAGCCCCGCCGCCCCCTGGGCAGCCTGAGCTTCGAGGCCAACCGCCGCATCCGCTCCGGTCAGCACCAGGAGTGGGCCAAGTACGTCATCGGCGCCTGATCCGACTCGCGTCGTCACCGGGCCCCTCAGCCGCCGGTCCCGGTGGCTTCGAGGGCGAGGGCCTCCAGACCCTGGCGCTGCTCCTCGGCGATGCAGGCGCCGATCAGGTCCTCGATCTGGCCGGCCAGCACGGGCTCGAGGGAGAAGTTCCGTCCCAGACGGTGGTCGGTCACCCGGTTGTCCTTGGCGTTGTAGGTGCGGATCTTCTCGCTGCGGTCGCCGCTGCCCACCTGGGCGCGGCGCACGGAACGCTCGGCGGCGTTGGCTTCCGCCAGCTGGCGCTCGTAGAGCTTGGCCCGCAGGATCTCCATGGCCCGCTCCCGGTTCTGCAGCTGGGAGCGCTCCTGGGTGCAGAACACCCGGATGCCGGTGGGCTTGTGCAGCAGGTCGACCGCCGTCTCCACCTTGTTGACGTTCTGGCCGCCGGCGCCGCCGGAGCGGGCCGTGCTGATCTCCAGATCCCCCGGGTCGATCTGCACCTCCACCGGATCGGCTTCGGGCATCACCGCCACGGTGGCGGTGGAGGTGTGCACCCGCCCCTGGGATTCGGTGGCCGGGACCCGCTGGACACGATGCACGCCCGCCTCGAACTTGAGCCGGCTGTAGACCGCTTCACCGCGGATGGCGAGGATCAGCTCCTTGTAGCCCCCCAGATCGGCCTCCGAGGCGCTCACCGGCTGCACCTGCCAGCCCTGGCCCTGGGCGTAGCGCTCGTACATGCGGGCCAGATCCCCCGCCCAGAGGCTGGCCTCATCACCGCCGGCACCGGCGCGGATCTCCAGCATCACGCTGCGCTCGTCACGGGGATCCGAGGGCAGCAGGCTCAGGGTGAGGCGGTCGTTGAGGGCGTTGATCAGGCCCTCGAGGCTGACCAGCTCCTCCGTGGCCAGGGCCGCCAGTTCCTCGCCGGCGGGGTCGTCGCGGTGGGCCCGCAGCAGGGCGCGGGCCTCCTCCCGTTCCTGCTCCAGCTTGCGCAGCCGCTGGTAGTCGTTGACCAGGGGCTCCAGCCGCGCCCGTTCCCGGGCGATCGCCTGCAGCCGGGCCGGATCGGAGGCCACCGCCGGATCCGCCAGCTGGCGCTCCAGTGTCTGGAAGGTGCGGCAGGCGGTGTCCAGCCGGGATTGCAGCAGCTCGGAATCCATGGGGCGGCACCGGCAATAAAAAGGGCCGGGTGCGTCAGGCACCCGGCCAAGGCAGAACCGGACCGTTGCGCGATCCGGGGGTCCGAGGGACGCGTCAGGCCGAGAGACGCGTCAGGCTTCGGCGGCGGCCGGCTCTTCGGCCGGGGTGGCGGCGGCTTCGGTGGCCTTGGCGGCCTTCTTGGCACCCGAGGCGGAATCGGTGCTGCCCATGCCGTACTTGCGCATGAAGCGATCGACCCGGCCCTCGGTGTCGAGGATCTTCTGGGTGCCCGTGTAGAAGGGGTGGTTGCCGCTCCACACGTCGACCGTGAGCTCGGGCTGGGTGGAGCCGGTGGTCATCACCACCTCTCCGTTGCAGATCACCTTGGCGTCCGGATACCAGGTGGGATGGATGTCGGCTTTCGGCATGACGGAAATCAGCGCTTGGAGAACTGGGGAGCCTTGCGGGCTTTCTTGAGGCCGTACTTGCGACGCTCCTTGGCCCGGGGATCGCGGCTCAGGTGGCCTTCGATCTTGAGGGGTTTGCGGTTGTCGGGGGAGAGATCGCAGAGGGCACGGGCCGCACCCTGCTTGATGGCATCGGCCTGGCCGGTGAGGCCGCCGCCGCGCACGTTGACCAGGAGGTCGTACTGGGCTTCCAGACCCAGGGTCTGCAGGGGAGCCTTGACCGCCGCCAGGTAGACGGGGTTGTAGTTGAGGTAGTTGTCGCCGGGGCGGCCGTTGATGGTGACGCTGCCGCTGCCGGGCACCACCCGCACACGGGCGACGGCGGTCTTGCGACGGCCGGTGCCCCAGTAGACGACGCGGTTGGAGGTGCTGGTCATTGGGCGGCGGCGGCGGGATCGAGGGCGAGGGGCTGGGGCTGCTGGGCGGCGTGGGGATGCTCGGCACCCTTGTAGACCTTCAGCTTGCGGAACAGCTGGCGGCCCAGGGCGTTGTGGGGAAGCATGCCCTTGATCGCCTTCTCGATGATCCGCTCCGGCAGGCGGGCCTGCAGGTGCTCGAAGGTTTCGGTCTTCATGCCGCCGGGACGGCCGGAGTGGCGCCGGTAGATCTTCTGGGTGGCCTTGTTGCCGCTGACGCGCACCTTGTCGGCGTTGATCACCACCACGAAGTCACCCGTGTCGAGGTGGGGCGTGAAGGTGGGCTTGTTCTTGCCGCGCAGCACCTGCGCCACTTCACTGGCGAGACGGCCGAGGGTCTGGTCCGCTGCGTCGACCAGATACCACTGGCGCTCGAGCGAATCGATGGAGGGTGGGGTTGTCTTGTTCATCGCGCCGGCGGGCCGGTTTGGGGTGAGCCCATCGCAGCCGGATGGGTCGGGACAGGAAGATTCGACCCTACCGTGTCGCCGGATCCGGCGAATTCGGAGAGGCACCAGCTGCCTGGGGCCACCGGACGGGGCTCCCTGCAGGGCACTCAACCGATCGGATCGTCGCCGAAGGGATCGGCGGGAGGATCGCGCGATTCCAACAGAAATCGCGGTTGACAATCATACCAGGCGGCCTCAGGGAACACCGGCTCCGGGTAGCCCACCCGCAGCAGGCAGAGGCCCTGGGGCGGCGCGGCCTCCTTCACGGCGTGGCGGGCGCCGCTGCGCCAGCGGTGCAGAAACTCCGAAGCCGCCAGGCGACCCTCGCCCACGGCCACCAGCTGGCCCATCAGCAGGCGCACCATGCCGTAGAGGAAGCCGCTGGCCTGCACCTCGGTGACCAGGAGATCGCCGCAGCGCTCCACGCGCACCTCCTGGAGGGTGGTGCGGGCATGGGCGCGGCGGCTGCCCGCCCGCTGGAAGGCGGAGAAATCGTGCTCGCCGAGGAGGGCCTCGAGGCACCGGGCCATCAGGGCCTCATCCAGACGCCACTGGTAGCGGTGCCAGCTCCAGGGGGCCAGGAAGAGGTTGGGGGTGCGGCCGTTGTGGATCGTGTACCGGTAGCGCCGGTAGGTGGCGCTGAAGCAGGCGTGCCAGTCGCCGGTCACCTCGGCGGCGGCCCGCACCCGGACCGTGGGCGGCAGGCGGCCGTTGAGGGCCTTGGCCCAGCGGGTCACGGGGATGGGGCCAACGGCATCGAAGTGCACCACCTGGGCGGCGGCATGCACCCCGGTATCCGTCCGGCCCGCCGCCACCGCCCGGACGGGCCGGTGCGGGTCGAGGGCCTCGATGGCGGCCTCCAGGGTTTCCTGGACGCTGATGTGATGGGCCTGCCGCTGCCAGCCGTGGAAGGCGGCTCCGTCGTACTGCAGCGAGAGGGCGATCCGTTTCAGACCAGCTCGATGATGGCCATCTCGGCGTTGTCGCCACGGCGGCGCACCGTGCGGATGATGCGGGTGTAGCCACCCTGGCGATCGCCGTAGCGGTCCTGGGCCTTGTCGAACAGGGCGTGCACCAGCTGCTTGTCGTAGATGTAGCCGATGGCGCGGCGGCGGGCGGCGAGGGTGCCGTCCTTGGCCAGGGTGATCATGCGCTCGGCTTCTTCACGCAGGGCCTTGGCACGGGCCTTGGTGGTGGTGACGCGGCCTTCACGGATGAGCTGGGTGGTGAGACCACGCAGCATGGCCTTGCGTTGGTCGGCGGGGCGTCCCAGCAGGGGGACTCGGCACTGGTGTCGCATGGTGGGGACGGGGCGGGTGGCGAAACGGGGAAGGGGAAACCGCCTTTCAGCCGCTGGTGCGGCTCTGGGGCAGGGAGATGCCGATCCTCTCGAGAGCCTCGATCACCTCGTCGGCGGACTTGGAACCGAAGTTCTTGATCTCCAGCAGGTCTTCGTAGCTGAAGCCCATCAGGTCGGAGACGGAGTTGACCTGGGCGCGCTTGAGGCAGTTGTAGGCGCGCACGGAGAGGTTCAGCTCCTCCAGGGGGATCTGGGCCTCGGCCGACGGCTCGGGTTCCAAGCCGGGCTCCTCGGTCATGGTGAGGGTGGCCAGGGGCTGGAACAGGCTGATCAGCTGGTTGGCGGCCTGGGCCATGGCGTCGTCGGGGGTGACGCTGCCGTTGGTCTCGATCTCGATGCGCAGGCGCTCGTGGGCCGAACCGCCCTCGCCGACCGCCGTCTCATCGACGGTGTAGTTGACCCGGCGGACGGGCATGAACACCGCATCGATCTGCAGGAGATCGATGGCGGAGGTGTCCTCGTTGTGGCGATCCACCGGCCGGTAGCCGACGCCGCGCTCGACGTGAACCTCCATCTCCAGGCTGTGGCCCTCGGCCACGGTGGCGATCTCCCGGTCGCCGTCGATCACCTGAACCTGGGGAGAGAACTGCAGATCCGAGGCGGTGACCCTGGCCGGGCCGTTCACCATCAGGCGGCCGATCTCCAGGTCGCGGCTGCGGCTGTTGACCGGCACCGACTTGCAGTTCAGCAGGATGTCGAGCACGTCCTCGCGCACACCGGGAACCGTGGCGTACTCGTGGTTGACCCCGGAGAGACGCACCGCCGTGATGGCGCTTCCCTCGAGACCACCGATCAGCACGCGCCGCAGGGCGTTGCCGAGGGTGGTCGCCTGACCCCGGTCCAGGGGGCCGATCAGGAAGACGCCCGTCTGGGAACGGTCGTCGGCGACCTGGTGCTCGACCCGATCGATCTGGTAGTGCAACACGGTCTGAGGAGGTGAAAAGGGAACGGTGGCCGCGACGGCGGCCCGGGGAAGGCGGGAAGGAGGCCGGAGGATCTCCGGGGGCTCAGACCCGGCGGCGCTTGGCCCGGCGGCAGCCGTTGTGGGGCAGGGGGGTGACGTCGCGGATCAGGGTGATCTCGAGACCGGCCACCTGCAGGGCGCGGATGGCGGTTTCACGGCCGGAGCCGGGGCCGCGCACCAGCACTTCGATCTGACGCATGCCCTGCTCGAGGGCGCGACGGGCGGCGGCTTCGGCGGCGGTCTGGGCGGCGAAGGGGGTGCCCTTGCGGGCGCCCTTGAAGCCGCTGGCGCCGGCCGACGACCAGCTCACCACCTCACCGGCGGTGTCGGTGATGGAGACGATCGTGTTGTTGAAGGTGCTCTGGATGTGCGCGACGCCGTTGGGCACGTTGCGCTTGGCCTTCTTGGGGCCGGTCTTCTTGGCTGGTTTGGCCATGGCGGTGACCCCGCGGCTGCGGGGAGGTGATCGGAGGACTGGGGGGGAGCCCCGGTGACGACCTCCGCAAAGGGAGGGCGGCGGGACTGGGGCCCGGTGGCTGCCGCGAGGGGCCACGGGCCGGGAGATGGTGCAGGCAGGAAAGGCAGGGCGGGCCCGGAGGCCCGGACCTCACTTCTTCTTGCCGGCGACGGTCTTGCGGGCGCCGCGACGGGTGCGGGCGTTGGTGCGGGTGCGCTGGCCGCGCACGGGCAGGCCCATGCGGTGGCGGCGACCCCGCAGGCAACCGATGTCCTGCAGGCGCTTGAGGGCCATGCCCTCTTCGCGGCGCAGGTCGCCCTCGAGGACGAAGGAGTCGGCGGCGCCGCGCAGCTTCTGCACGTCGCCGTCGCTGAGGTCCTTCACCCGGATGTCGGGGCTGACCCCCGACTTGGCGAGAATCTTGCGGGCCCTGGTGAGCCCGATCCCGTACACGTAAGTGAGTGAGATCTCAACCCTCTTGTCACGAGGGATATCGACACCGGCGATCCGAGCCACGTCAGGAAACGATCAGAGGGCAAAGGGGGTGGCGGCCGATGGCGGCCGCCGTGGAAGCGTGGGGGGTCAACCCTGACGCTGCTTGTGCTTCGGGTTGGTGCAGATCACCATGACCCGGCCGTGGCGACGGATCACCCGGCATTTGTCGCACATCTTCTTGACTGAGGCACGCACCTTCATGGGCGTTGTGCTCTCCGAATTTGCAAACAGCTACCTTATCACATCAGTCCGTCAAGCTGGCTACGATCCTCTCCGCGATCGCCTCCACGGTGCCGGAAGCCTCCACGCTGCAGAGCAAGCCCAGCTGGCGGTAGTGGTCGATCAGGGGGGCGGTCTGCTCCTGGTACACCACCAGGCGGTTGCGGATCACCGCTTCGTTGTCGTCGGCCCGGCCGCGGGAGAGCAGGCGCTGGATCAGCACGCCGTCCTCCAGCTCCAGCAGCAGCACCCGTTCGATGCGCTGGTCGAGCTCCGCCAGCAGGTCGTCGAGGGCCTCGGCCTGGGCGAGGTTGCGGGGGAAGCCGTCGAGGAGCCAGCCGCCCGTGTGGCCCTCGAGGCGGCTGCGCACGATCGCCAGCACCAGGGCGTCGCTGACCAGCTCGCCCCGGGCCATCACCGCCTCGGCCTCCTGGCCCAGGGCGGTGCCGGCCTTGACCTCTCCCCGCAGCAGGTCGCCGGTGGAGAGATGCAGCAGCTGGTGACGTTCAGCCAGGAGCTCGGCCTGGGTGCCCTTACCGGCGCCGGGGGGACCGAGAAAGAGGAGTCGCTGTTTCATGGGAAGGGAAACGGGAGAAGGGGCCTACTGGCGGACCAGTCCTTCGTAGCGCTGGGAGATCACGTAGGTCTGGACCTGCTTGGCGGTGTCGATGGCCACGCCCACCAGGATCAGCAGGGAGGTGGCCCCGAGCCCCTGGAAGGTGCGCACCTGGGTCGCGCCTTCCACGGCTGAGGGGATGATCGCGATGGCGCCCAGGAACAGGCCACCCAGCAGGGTCAGGCGGTTGGACACGCCCGAGAGGTAGTCGGCGGTGGCCGAGCCCGGCCGCACCCCGGGGATGGCGACGCCGGAGCGCTTCAGGTTGGTGGCGATGTCCACCGGGTTGACGGTGAGGGAGGCGTAGAAGAAGGCGAAGCCGCAGATCAGGGCGAAGTACACCACCGCATAGACCCAGGGGGTGCTGCTGGTGGGGTTGAGGTAGCCCGCCACCCGGATCAGCCAGGGGCTCTTGGTGAGGTTGGCGATGGTGAGGGGCAGGAACACCACCGCCGAGGCGAAGATGATCGGCATCACGCCGCCGGCATTGAGCTTCAGGGGCAGGTAGCTCTGGCGGGAGGCCAGGGTGCTGGCCCCGCCCACCTGACGCTTGGCACTGACGATCGGGATGCGGCGGCTGCCCTCCTGAAGGAAGATGATCCCCACGATCGTCACCAGGAAGACGAGCACGAGCACGACGATGCCGCCCACCGTGGCCCGGTCGCCGCTCTGGGCCAGCTGGATGGTGGAGCCGAGGGCCTTGGGCAGGGTGGCGACGATGTTGATGAAGATCACCAGGGAAGCCCCCTGGCCGATGCCCCGCTCGGTGATCACCTCGCTGACCCACATCACCACCATCGATCCGGTCACCAGGGCCAGGCTCGTCTGGACGACGAACAGCCATTCCGGCAGGCCCGGCAGGGCGTACTGCCGCAGGATCAGGGCGAAGACGATGCTCTGGAGGATGCCCCAGCCCAGGGCCACGTAGCGGGTGATCTGGGCCAGCTTGCGGCGCCCGGCTTCCCCCTCGTTCTTCTGCAGCTCCTCGAGCTGGGGCAGGGCCGCCGTCATCAGCTGGATGATGATCGAGGCGTTGATGAAGGGCAGGATGCCGAGGGCGAACACGCCCAGGGTCGACAGGCCGCCGCCGGTGAAGATGTCGAGGAAGCCGATCAGCTGGCCCCCCTGGCGGATGAAGTCCTGGAAGGCGACCCGGTCGATGCCGGGCACCGGGATGTAGATGCCGAGTCGCACCAGCAGCAGCAGGCCCAGGGTGGTGAGCACCCGATCCCGCAGGCCCTTCGACTGGACCAGCTGGACGAGGATTTCAGCGGCGCTCGGATTGCGCCCCCGGCTGAGGAGCATGGTGATGTCGGGAGTGGAGGGAACGGGGCGCTACGACCGGAGCCGCCTGCCGCAGCACAAGGCTACGGGCAGGCGGCTCGCGGCTGGGGGCAGGGCAGGGCCCGGCCTCAGTCGATGATCTCGCAGGTGCCGCCAGCGGCTTCGATCTTGGCGCGGGCCGAGGCGGTGAAGGCGGCGGCGTGGACGGTGAGTTTCACCTTCAGTTCGCCGTTGCCGAGCACCTTCAGCGGATAGCGGGGGCTGGTGACCAGACCCGCCTGCTCGAGGGACTCGAGGCTGACCGTGCTGCCGGCCTTCATTTCACCCAGCCGCGACACGTTGATCACGGTGTAGTGGGTGGGGTTGATGACCGGGAAGTGCTTGAGCTTCGGGATCCGGCGGTAGAGGGGCATCTGGCCACCCTCGAAGCCGGGGCGGGTGGGCCGGCCGGAGCGGGACTTCTGGCCGCGCATGCCGAAGCCGCAGCTGGCGCCCTGGCCGGCGGCGATGCCGCGACCCTTGCGCAGCTTGCGCCGGCGCGAGCCCGTCTGGGGCTGGAGACTGTTGAGAGAGAAGGACGTCATGGCGGGCCTCAGGAGTAGATCTGCTCGAGGGAGATGCCCCGCTCCTTGGCGGTCTCCTTGTGGGTGCGCAGGCCTTCGAGGGCCTGCATGGCGGCGCGGGCGTTGTTGAGCGGGGTCTTGGAGCCCAGCCGCTTCGCCAGCACGTTCTTGATGCCGGCCAGTTCGAGCACGGTGCGGATCGAACCGCCCGCGATCACCCCGGTACCGGGGGCGGCCGGCCGGATCAGCACGCTGGCGGCGCCGTCGCGGCCGTTGCTGAGGGTGGGGATCGAGCTGGTGCGAGTGAGGGGCACCTTGACCAGATGCTTCTTGCCGTCGGCCACGCCCTTGCGGACGGCACCGATGACATCGCCGGCCTTGCCGACGCCCACGCCCACCTGGCCGCGTTCGTTGCCGACAACGACGATGGCCCGGAAGCTCATCTTCTTGCCGCCCTTGACGGTCTTGGAGACGCGGCGGATCTGAACCACCCGCTCCTGCCATTCGGAGTCGCGTTCCTGGCCGCGGCGGTTGTCGCGGCCACGGCCGCCGCCACCGCGGCGGTCACCCTTGGCATCGCCGCGGCCACCGCCGCCGCCGCCCCGGCGCTGCTCCTGCTGGCCTTCGGCAGCGGCGGGGACGTCGGAGGCCGCAGGCACGGCACCGGTCTGGATCTGGTCGTTGGTTTCGGTCATGGTGAGAGCAGGGATCAGAACTGAAGGCCCGCTTCCCGGGCGGCGTCAGCAAGGGCCTTGACCCTGCCGTGGTACAGGTTGCCGCCGCGATCGAAGACCACCTGCTGGATGCCCTTGGCGAGGGCGCGCTGGGCGACGAGCTGGCCCACCGCGATGGAGGCATCGCAGTTGGCGCCCACCGTGACGCTGGTGCGCAGGTCCTTGTCGAGGGTGGACGCGGCACAGAGGGTGCTCTGGGCGTCGTCGTCGATGACCTGGGCGTAGATGTGGTTGTTGGAGCGGAACACGGCCAACCTGGGACGGTCGGCGGTGCCGGAGAGCAGACGACGCAGGCGGCGGTGACGCTTCTGGGTCTGCTGTTTGCGGGAGAGGGTAGACATGGGGGATCAGACGGATGACGCTCGAGCAGACCTCATTTCTTGCCGGTCTTGCCGGCCTTGCGCAGAATCCGCTCACCTTCGTACTTGATGCCCTTGCCCTTGTAGGGCTCGGGCGGACGGATGCCGCGGATCTTGGCCGCCTCGTTGCCCACCAGCTCCTTGTCGGGGCCGGAGACGAAGACCGAGGTGTTGTTCTCGACCGAGAAGGTGACCCCTTCGGGGGGAACCATCTCCACCGGGTGGCTGTAGCCGGCGCTGACCACGAGCTTGCGCCCCTGGACCTGGGCGCGGTAGCCCACGCCGACGATCTCGAGCTTGCGGGTGAACCCCTGGCTGACCCCTTCCACCATGTTGGCGACGAGGGTGCGGCTGAGGCCGTGACGCTCCCGGGAGCGGCGGTGGCTGCTGGTGGGACTGACCACCACCGTGCCGCCTTCCTGGCTGACGCTGACGCCCTCCGGGAGAACGCGGCTGAGTTCCCCCTTGGGGCCCTTCACGGTGACCGCCAGGCCATCGAGGCTGACGGTGACCTTGTCGGGGATGGGGATCGGGGCTTTACCGATACGAGACATGGAACAACTCCTGGGATCAGTAGACGTAGCAGAGCACTTCGCCGCCGACGCCCTGCTTGCGGGCATCACGGTCGCTCATCACACCCCGGGAGGTGGAGATGATCGCCACGCCGAGGCCGCCCAGCACCTTGGGCAGCTGGCGGGTGTTCTTGTAGATGCGCAGGCCGGGCTTGCTCACCCGCTGCACGGAGCGGATGGTGGGCTGACGGTGCTTGCCGCTGTACTTCAGCTCGAGCACCAGCTGGCGCTGCACACCTTCACCTTCCTCGGCGATGGCGCCGATGAAGCCTTCTTGGTGCAGCACGTTGGCGATGCTGCGGGAGAGCCGGGAGGCGGGAATCCTGGTGCGCTCGTGGCGCTTCTCACTCGCATTGCGAAGGCGAGTGAGCATGTCTGAGATCGGGTCGTGGTTGGCCATGGTCGTGTCCGGGAGGGGGCTCAGGTATTGCGGAACGGCATTCCCATTTCGCGGAGGAGGGCCCGGCCCTCTTCGTCGTTACGGGCGTTGGTCACGATCGTGACGTCCATCCCCCGGATGGCATCGATCTTGTCGAAGGAGATCTCGGGGAAGATGATCTGCTCCCGGATCCCCAGGGTGTAGTTGCCCCGGCCGTCGAAGCTCTTCGGGCTCACACCGCGGAAGTCGCGGATGCGAGGCAGCGCCAGGTGGATGAGACGCTCGAGGAAGGCATACATCCGCTCGCCCCGCAGGGTGACGGCCACGCCGATCGGCATGCCCTGGCGGATCTTGAAGGCGGCGATGGCCTTCTTGGCGCGGGTCACCACCACCTTCTGACCGGTGATGGTCGCCAGTTCGGTGATCGAGGCCTCGAGGGCCTTGGCGTTCTGGGCGGCTTCACCGAGGCCCCGGTTGACGGTGACCTTGACCACCTTGGGAACCTCGTGGACGTTGGAGAGGTTGAGATCCTTCAGCAGCTTGGGCTGGATCGTCTCCCGGTAGCGCTGTTTGAGTGACATGACGGGGGGATGGGGGGGCGCTTCTGGACGTGGTCAGAAGGCGGACGGGGGAGGGAGGCAGGGACGCGGAGCGTGGGGGGCGTCGCGGAAGGGGGTGTGGGCGGCGACGCGTTCGGGGGCGGTCAGTCGAGCACCTCCCCTGTCTTCTTGAGGCGGCGCTTCTTGCTGCCGTCCTCCTGGACGACGATTTCCACCCGGCTGGCCACCTTGTTGGCGGTGGAGTACAGCATCACGTTGGAGGCGTGCAGGGACGCCTCTTCGGTGACGATGCGGCCGGTCTCGCCCTCCTGGGTGGGCTTGACGTGGCGGGTGCGCAGGTTGATGCCCTGCACCACGACACGGTTCTCGTTCGGCAGGGTGCGCAGCACCTCGCCGGTCTTGCCCCGATCCTTGCCGGCGATCACCTGGACGGTGTCGCCCTTGCGGATGCGCATCTTGACGCGCTGGACGGGCCGGGCTTTGGGGGTTGCGGTGGCCATCTCAGATCACCTCCGGGGCGAGGGACACGATCTTGGTGAAGTTGCGCTCGCGCAGCTCACGGGCGACCGGGCCGAAGACGCGGGTGCCCTTGGGGTTGTTGTCGTTGCCGAGGATCACCGCGGCGTTGTCGTCGAAGCGGATGGCGTTGCCGGTGTCCCGGCGCAGCGTGGCCCGGGTGCGCACCACCACGGCCTTGACCACATCCGACTTCTTGACGCCCATGTTGGGCATGGCGTCCTTGACGGCGGCCACGATCACATCGCCCACGTGGGCGTAGCGACGGTTGGTGCCGAGCACCCGGATGCACTGGATGCGCTTGGCGCCGCTGTTGTCAGCGACGTTGAGGAAGGTTTCCTGCTGAATCATGGGGAGTTCCTCAGCCGGCGCTGGTGGGGGAGAGAACCTCAGCGACGGCCCAACGTTTGGTGCGGCTGAGGGGGCGGGTCTCGGTGATCCGGACCCGGTCACCCACGCGGCAGCTGTTGGCTTCGTCGTGGGCTTTGTAGCGGGTGGTGCGGCGGACGGTCTTCTGATAGATGGGATGGGGGAAGCGGTTTTCCACCGCCACCACCACCGTTTTGTCCATCTTGTCGCTGACGACGGTGCCGACCCTTTCCTTGAGTGCCATGGGGATCGAGGGGGGAATCAGGAGGCGACGGTGGAGCGTTGACGCTCCTCCTGCACCGTCAGCAGGTGGGCCAGCTTGATGCGGGACTCCTTGAAGCGGTGCGGGTGCTCCAGACGGCGGGTGGCCTGCTGGAAGCGGAGGTCGAACAGTTCGCGACGGACGCCATCGATCTGTTCGGCGATCTGGGCGTCGCTGAGCGAACGCACATCGGTGATGGTGGGACGGGCCATGGTCAGGATTCCACTGCGAGGGCGGGTTCGGGGGCGGCTGCCACCTGATCGGCCAGGGCGAGGAACTTCGTCTTGAGCGGCAGTTTGAACTGGGCCAGACGCATGGCTTCCTTGGCGATTTCGGGCGTGATCTCGGGGCCACCCATCTCGAAGAGAATGCGGCCCGGCTTGATCACGGCCACCCAGAATTCCGGGTTGCCCTTACCGGAACCCATGCGGGTTTCGGCAGGCCGCATGGTGACGGGTTTGTCGGGGAAGATCCGGATCCAGATCTTGCCCCCCCGCTTGACGTAGCGGGTCATGGCACGGCGGCTGGCCTCAATCTGACGGGAGGTGATCCACCCGCACTCCTGGGCCTGCAGGGCGAAATCGCCGAAGGCGATGGTGTTGCCGCGCGTGGCGATGCCGCGCATGCGGCCTCGCTGCTGTTTTCGGAACTTGACGCGTTTTGGACTCAGCATGGTTCAGGCCTCCTGATCACTCCTCGTTGGAGCGGTCTTCGAACTGTTGCGGCCGGCGGTTGGCGCGGCGTTTCGGTGCTCCACCCACGGGCAGCTGGTCTTGCTGACCGGGAAGCACCTCCCCTTTGAACACCCAGACCTTGATGCCCAGGACCCCATAGGTGGTGGTGGCCACCTTGGTGGCGTAGTCGATGTCGGCGCGGAGCGTGTGCAGGGGCACGCGACCCTCGCGGGTCCACTCCGTCCGGGCGATCTCGGCGCCGTTGAGGCGTCCGCTCACCTGGAGCTTGAGACCCAGCACCCCGGCCCGCTGGGCGCGCTGCACCGCCATGCGCATGACGCGCCGGAAGGCCACCCGCTTCTCCAGCTGCTGGGCGATGTACTCGGCCAGCAGGAAGGCGTCGGCGTCGACCCGCTCCACCTCGACCACGTTGATGCGCACCTGACGGTGGGCGTCGCCGAGGGTCTTCTGGATGCCGGTGCGCAGCTCTTCGATGCCGCTGCCCTGGCGGCCCACGAGAACGCCCGGACGGGCGGTCTTGAGTTCCACTTCGAGCTGGTCGGCCTTACGGGCGATCAGCACGTCGCTGATGCCGGCGGCGGCGTACTTCTTGTTGATGAACGACCGGATCCGGTCGTCCTCCTGAAGGAGGACGGGGTAGGTCTTGCTTGGGGCGTACCAGCGGGAGCGGTGTTCCTGGGTGATCCCCAGGCGCAGGCCGGTTGGATGGATCTTGTGTCCCATCGGGCGGTGTCCTCGGGGGTCAGGCGGTGGGCGCTGCCACAGCAATGCTGATGTGGCAGGTTTGCTTTTTGATGGCGTAGGCGCGGCCCTGGGCCCGGGGCCGGAACCGCTTCAGGGAGGGTCCCATGTCGGCGCTGGCCTGGCTGATGACCAGGGTGGCCGGATCGAGGCCGAGGTTGTGCTCGGCATTGGCGACCGCGGAGCGGAGCACCTTGGTGATCGGGCCCGTGGAGCGGTAAGGCATGAACTCGAGCATGATCAGGGCGTCGCGGTAGGTGCGACCCCGGATCTGATCGAGAACCCGGCGCACCTTGGACACGGAACCGCGGATGAAGCGGCCGTGAGCCAGGGCCTGGGTGTCGGGTGTGGTGGTTGCCATCGGATCAGCGGCCTCCCTTCTTGTCTTTGATGTGACCGCGGAACGTGCGGGTGGGGGCGAATTCGCCCAGCTTGTGGCCCACCATCTGCTCCGTCACGTAGACGGGCACGTGGGCCTTGCCGTTGTGAACGGCAATGGTGTGGCCGATCATCATCGGCAGGATGGTGGAGGCCCGTGACCAGGTCTTGATCACGGTCTTGTCGTCGGCAGCGTTCTGCTTCTCCACCTTGCGAAGCAGGTGGTCGGCGACGAACGGGCCTTTCTTGAGTGAGCGTCCCATGGCGGATCAGGCGAACAGCAGAGCGGTGTGGGTCATCAGGAGTCGCGTCCGCCACGGCTCCGTTTGGAGGTGCGGCGTCGTTTCCGCAGCACGAACCGGTTGCTCGGCTTGTTGCGCTTGCGGGTCTTGAGGCCCAGGGCGGGTTTGCCCCAGGGCGTGACCGGACCGGAACGGCCGATCGGTGCCCGGCCCTCACCACCACCGTGGGGGTGGTCGCAGGGGTTCATCACGCTGCCGCGCACTTCCGGACGGCGGCCCAGCCAGCGCTTGCGACCGGCCTTGCCGAGGCTGGTGTTGCGCTGCTCGGCGTTGCCCACCTCACCGAGGGTGGCGTAGCACTCGCGGCGCACCAGCCGCACCTCGGTGGAGGGCAGCTTGAGGGCGACGTAGTTCCCTTCCTTGGCCACCACCTGGGCGCTGGCCCCGGCGGTGCGGACCATCTGACCGCCGCGACCGGCGTAGAGCTCCACGTTGTGGACGCTCGAGCCCAGGGGGATGGCCGAGAGGGGCAGGGCGTTGCCGTTCTCGATCGGGGCGTCCGGGCCGGAGATGACGCTCTGGCCCACCGCCACGTTGGCGGGGGCAAGGATGTAGCGCTTCTCGCCGTCGGTGTAATAGAGCAGCGCCAGACGGGCGTTGCGGTGTGGGTCGTAGTGGATCGCGGCCACCTTGGCGCTCACACCGTGCTTGTCGCGACGGAAGTCGACGATGCGGTAGAGGCGCTTGTGGCCACCGCCGCGGTGGCGGCAGGTGATCACGCCGCGGTTGTTGCGGCCCTTGTGGCGGTGCTTGGACACCACCAGGCCCCGTTCCCGGTTCTTGCCCGTGATGTCACTGAAATCAGTGACGACCAGCGTGCGGGTGCCGGGGGTGTTGGGCCTGTAGTTGCGGATTGCCATGACGTTTCAGACCCCTCAGGACTCAGGGAACAACTGGATGGCGTTGCCTTCGGCAAGGCGCACCACCGCTTTCTTCACCTGGGCACGTTTGCCGGCGAAGCGCCCCACCCGACGGGAGCGGCGGGGGGGATTCATGGTGCTGACGCCGACGACCTTGACGTCGAACAGATGCTCGACGGCCGCCTTGATGTCGGGCTTGGCGGCCCGATGGTCCACCTCGAAGGTGTACTGGTTGATCTCGATGGCCCGGGTGGCCTTCTCGGTGATCAGCGGGCGACGGATCACGTCCGCCAACCGGCCTGCAAAACGCTCAGACATCGCCGTAGACCTCCTGAATCTTCGCCAGTGCCTCTTCGCTGAGCACCAGCTTGTTGGCATGGAGCAGATCGAACACGTTGAGCTGATCGGCGGCGATCAGCTTCACCTTCTCGAGATTGCGCACCGAGCGGGTCACCGCCTCGGGAGCGCCATCGAGGATCAGCAGCACCTTGGCGCCGGCCTCGATGCCGAAGCGGGACAGGGCGGCGGTGATCTCCTTCGTTTTGGGGGTGTCGAGCCCGGCGCCGAAGCCCTTCACCACGATGATGTCCGCGACGCGGCTCATCAGGGCGGTGCGCAGGGCCAGGCGACGCTCCTTGCGGTTCATCGCCACGGCATAGCTGCGGGGCTTGGGTCCGAAGATCACGCCACCGCCGGGCCGCAGGGGGGTGCGGATCGAGCCCTGGCGGGCCCGGCCGGTGCCTTTCTGCTTGTAGGGCTTGCGACCGCCACCGGCCACTTCGGCGCGGGTGAGGGTGCTGGCGGTGCCCTGACGGGTATGGGCCAGCTGGCGCACGACGGCGCGGTGGAGCAGGCCGTTGGCGGATGTTTCCTTGGCGACTTTGAGGTCGAGGGGAGCTTTGCCGCTCTCCTTGCCTTGCCAGTCGCGAATCACACAGTCAGTCATGGGTGTTCTCCTCAGTTCGCTGCGGGGACGCCCACCCGCCGGGCCGGGCGGATGTCGAGCAGGGCGCCGGGCTTGCCGGGTACCGAGCCCTTGACGACGAGCAGATTGCGTTCCGCATCCACCTTGAGGATGGTGAGGCCGCGGGTGGTGATCTGCTTGCCGCCATAGCGACCGGCCATCCGCTTGCCGGGGTAGACCCGGCCTGGGGTGGTGCCGGCGCCGATGGAGCCTGGCTCTCGGTGGTTCTTGGAGCCGTGGCTCATGGGACCGCGGCTGAAGCCGTGGCGCTTCTGGAGGCCCGAGAAACCACGACCGATCGTGTCGCCGCTGACGTCGACCTTCTGGCCGGGGGCGAAGTCACCGACGGTGACGGCGGCCCCGAGCTCGAGGCCGTCGATGGCCTCCAGCCGGTACTCCTTGAGGTGCCGCAGGGGCGCCTCGCCGGATTTGGCCAGGTGGCCCTTGGCCGGCTTGTTGACGAGCTTGTCGCGCGTCTCGCCGAAGCCGAGCTGCACCGCGGTGTAGCCGTCGGTGGCTTCGCTCTTGAGTTGGGTGATGCGGCAGGGACCCGCTTCGATCAGGGTGACCGGAATGGATTTGCCTTCTTCGTCGAAGAACTGGGACATACCCAGCTTCTTCCCGAGAATGCCGATGGACATGGGAGGGAGAACAACACCAGCTGGACTGCCGAGGCGTGCCGCCATGGATCTGGGCCGAGGCCCGACATCCGTGGAGGACCCGCTGGACGGCGGGGGGGCTGAATTCGTGGAATCGCAGATTGACCCGAGGGTCAGGAGCTAGCGAGGCGAATCAGCGGGCTGGGACTTGCCGGAAGCGGTGAGGCCTCGGGCAGTATCCCGACGGTCCGAACAGCGACGAGCGCTGCAGGAGTCGTACGGGCCGGGAAGGGTTCGTCACCACTGACGGACCCCGTACCGTTCTCTGGAGGCCCGGCTAGCGGACGGGCACAGATCTTCGGCACAAGAGACAACAGTACCCCATGGTGTGCACCACCACCCCTGGGACCCTCATCGGCTGCCAGACTCAGCCCCGACTCGCCTGCCGCTCCCGATGCCCCTGCTGATGACCGGCCGTGGTTTCCGCACCGAGCTGGAGCGCTGCGGTGCCCTCGCCCTGTTCGTTCCGCTGGAGGGCGGCGCCGAGACCCGGCTGCTGCGGCGGCTGCGGGCGGCCGGCTACCGGGCCCACCTCACCTCCGCCCGCGGGCTGGGGGATCCGGAGGCCTACCTGCTCCAGATGCACGGCATCCGGCCGCCCCACCTGGGCCACCACAGCGTCGGCCAGGCGGCCGCCGTGGGCGAGGTGCAGCGGGTGATGCCCCAGCTCGGCCCTGCGCTGGCCGGCGAGGGCCCGGTGCTTCTCTGGCTGCTGGAGGGCCAGGTGCTGAGCAGCTCCGAACTGGCCGCCCTCTGCGAGCTCTGCCGCAGCGAACCGCGCCTGAAGCTGGTGGTGGAGATGGGCGGCGCCCGGGCCCTGCGCTGGCAGCCGCTCGAACAGCTCGTGCCGGCCTGAGCTGAATTCACCCCATAGCCTGGGTCCGTTCCGCGGACTCCCAGGCCTTGAGTGAGCGGCTCGGATTGATCTGGGGTTCGGCCTTCTTCGCCGGCTCCCTGGCCCAGGCCACGGCCTGGCTCACCGGCCAGCCGGCGGTGGTGCTGCTGCTGGCGATCGGCCTGATCACGGGCCACGCCGGGTTCGACCTGGTCCATCCCGAGAACCTGGGCGCCGGCCTGGAGCCCCTGGTCGGTCTGCTGGTGAGTCTGGTGCTCTTCGACGGGGGGCTCAACCTGCGCCTGGCGGGCCGCGATCTGCAGCGGTCGGTGCTGCAGCTGGTGCTGGTGCGCCTGGTGCTGGGGCTGCCCCTGGCGGCCCTGCTGGCCCATGGCCTGGCGGGGCTGCCCTGGCCCCTGGCGTTGGTCTACGGCGCGATCGCCCTGGCCACCGGTCCCACGGTGGTCACCCCGATGGTGCGCCAGCTGCGCCTGGCTCCGAAGCTGGGCCAGCTGCTGGAGGCGGAGGGCCTGATCCTCGAACCGGTCAGTGCGGTGCTGGGCCTGGTGCTGCTCCAGGTGATCCTGGGGGACCTGGGCAGCTGGCAGGAGGTGGCCTCCCGACTGCTGCTGCGCCTGGGGGGCGGGGTGGTGCTCGGCGGCCTGGCCGGGCTGCTGCTGTCGGAGGTGCTCCGGCGCCTGGCCGCCGTGGCGGCGGCGCGCGGCGGCGCGGGGCCGGCCGAGCCCGGTGGCCTGGAGCTGCAGCTCACCCTTGGGGTGCTGTTTCTGATGTTCAGTGGCTGCGAGGCGCTGCTGCCGGAGTCGGGCCTGCCGGCGGCGGTGAGCGCGGGGGTGGTGGTGGGGCTGCGCCTCGATGCGGCCGCCACCCAGCTCGACGCCCTGATCCGCCAGCTGGCCATGCTGGCGATCACGGTGCTGTTTCCCCTGCTGGCGGCCGATGTCTCCTGGGCCGAGCTGAGTCCCCTCGGCCTGGGCGGCCTGGCCTGCGTGCTGGGCCTGATGCTGATCCGCTGGCCCCTGATCCAGCTGACGGGCCTCGGCCTGCCCAGCCTCGACTGGAAGGAGAAGGCCCTGCTCAGCTGGATCGCGCCGCGGGGCATCGTCACCGCGGCGGTGGTGAGCCTGTTCGCCCTCGAGCTCGACCGGGCCGAGGTCCCCGGCGGCGCCACCCTCAAGGGGCTGGTGTTCCTGACCATCCTGCTGACCGTGGGCCTGCAGGGGTTTTCCGCCCCCTGGCTGGTGCAGCGTCTCGGGCTGGCCCAGCCGGAGATCGCGCCGGAGCTGCCCGGCACCGGCTGAGGGCCCTGCCGGTGGCAGGATCGTTTCGCCCCACGCGCGCCATCCATGGGTGCCTTGCTCCGGGGCCCCGCGCCGCTGCTCCGGCAGCACCCCGAGCAGGCCCTGGCCGCCGGCGGCTGGGTGAAGCTGATCGGCGGGGCCAGCAACCAGGATCTGGCCGCCATCGAGGACCTGGCCGGCATCCATGCGCTGGCCGGGGTGCACTGCATCGATGTGGCCGCCGATCCGGCGGTGGTGGCCGCGGCCCGGCGGGGCATGGCCTGGGCCGAGGCCCGCGGCGCGGTCCGTCCCTGGCTGATGGTCAGCCTCAGTGACGGCCTCGACCCCCACTTCCGCAAGGCCTGGTTCGATCCGGACCGCTGCCCGCCCGCCTGCCCCCGGCCCTGCGAGCGGGTCTGCCCCGCCCTGGCCATCGCCGGGACCGGGGTGGTGGAGGAGCGCTGCTACGGCTGCGGCCGCTGCCTGCCGGCCTGTCCCCTGGGGCTGATCGAGGAACGCAGCCAGGTGCTGGAGGCCGCCGGCGTGGGGGCCCTCCTGGCGCAGTTGGCCCCGGACGCGGTGGAGCTGCATACCCGGCCCGGGCGGCTGGAGGCCTTCGGCGATCGGGTGGCCCAGCTGGCCGCCAGCGGGGTGCCGCTGCGCCGGGTGGCGGTGAGCGCGGCCCTGGAGGGAGGGGCCACGGTGGAGGAGCTGGCGGCGGAGCTCTGGCAGCGGTTCCGCCTGCTGCGTGGGGCCGGCTTCCGGCCGCTCTGGCAGCTGGATGGCCGGCCGATGAGCGGTGATGTGGGGGCCGGCACGGCCCATGCGGCGGTGGCCCTGCTGGAGCGGCTGGGGCCGCTGGCGCCGCCGGGTCCGCTGCAGCTGGCCGGCGGCACCAATGCCCACACCCTTGCGGTGCTGGCCCGCTCCCCGGCGGCCCGGCCCCGGGCGGCCGGGGTCGCGTTTGGGGGGGTGGCCCGCCGCCAGCTCCAGCCCCTGCTGCAGGAGGCCCAGGCTGAGGGGCGACGGCTGCTGGACCTGCCCCTGCTCTGGCCCCGGGCCCTGGCCATCGCCGAAGCGCTGGTGGCCCCCTGGCTGGCCCGTGGTGTCAGCGGCCCCCGGGGTCTGGCGGGCCCCGGGCCCGGCTAGAACGAACGGACCGCTCCCCCCGCCGCCCCCTGGAGCCTTCGCCCCCCCCCTCCCTCTCCCCCCAGCGGGTCACCGACGACCTGGATCGTCTGCTGGCCGTGCTGCCGCCTGTGGTGCAGCGGGCCCTGGCGGGGCCGGAGCGGCGGGAGGGCCTGCTGGAGGTGGTGCTCGACCTGGGGCGGGTACCTGAGGCCCGCTACCCCGGCCGGGTTCTTGCTCTGGGCAACGACGCGATCGCGCGTTCCGATCTGGCGGCGGTGCTGCAGCGTCTTGGCCCGTTCGGTGGTGACAACCGGGCCGGCATCGAGCGCACCCTGCACCGCATCAGCGCCATCCGCAACCGCACCGGCGACGTGGTGGGGCTCACCTGCCGGGTGGGCCGGGCCGTGTTCGGCACGGTGGCGATGGTGCGCGACCTGCTGGACACGGGCCAGTCGCTGCTGCTGATGGGCCGCCCCGGGGTGGGCAAGACCACGGCCCTGCGGGAGATCGCCCGGGTGCTCGCTGACGACCTGCAGCGCCGGGTGGTGGTGATCGACACCAGCAACGAGATCGCCGGCGACGGAGACATCCCCCACCCCGCCATCGGCCGGGCCCGGCGGATGCAGGTGGCGCGCCCGGAGCTGCAGCACCAGGTGATGATCGAGGCGGTGGAGAACCACATGCCCGAGGTCATCGTCATCGATGAGATCGGCACCGAGCTGGAGGCCCAGGCGGCCCGCACCATCGCCGAGCGGGGCGTGATGCTCGTGGCCACCGCCCACGGCAACGAACTGGCCAACCTGATCCGCAACCCCACCCTCAGCGATCTGGTGGGGGGGATCCAGTCGGTGACCCTGGGGGACGAGGAGGCCCGCCGCCGGCGCACCCAGAAGACCGTGCTGGAACGGGCGGCCGAGCCCACCTTCCCCCTGGCGGTGGAGATGCACAGCCGGCACCGCTGGCTGGTGCACCGCGACGTGGCCGGCACGGTGGATCTGCTGCTGCGCGGCCAGCCCACCCATCCCCAGGTGCGGGAGCTGGGCGGCGACGGCCGCCTGGTGCTGCGCGACGACGGCCCCGTCCGCCCGGCCGCTCCGCCCGCCTGGGCCCCCGCCGCCGTGCCCCCCCGGCGCCCCGGCCCCGCCC